>NZ_JBIAQQ010000005.1:0-432834 GCF_042889165.1 Streptomyces sp. NPDC002669
CGTCGCCGACCGCCACCACCTCGACCCGGTCGCCCCGGGCCACCAGGGCGACGGGGCCCGGCGGCGCGCCCGGGGCGGGGGGGGTGTGCAGTAGATAGCGGAGATACAACATAGGTCCCCCCTATAGCTCGTGGCTCAGGTAGACAGGGCCGCCCCCGGGCGGGGGGGCGGGGGCCCCCCCCCCCGGGGGGGGCCCCGCCGGGCGGGGGGGGGGGGGGGGGGGCCCCCCCCCCCCCCCCCGACGGCGTCAGCCGGGAGGAACCGGCCCCACGCGCGGCCGGGGAGGAACCGGCCTCACGCGCCCTCCTTCAGCACGCGGGAGACCAGCGCCCGCTGCGCGTCGGTCAGCTTCGGGTCCGCGCAGTGGACCGTACGGTCGCCGACCGTGATCCGGTACCGGAAGCCGTCCGGCACGCCGTCGGGCGGGGCGTCGTGGCCCGAGGCGAGGGCCGACTCGGCCAGTGCCTCCCACTCCCGCGCGTCGGTCAGTCCGGCGGTGTCGACCTCGCGTCGCCGCGCGACACCGGTGAAACCGCCGGTCCTGCTCACCTGAATCCGCATGTGCTGTGTCCTTCGTCGCCGGGCGGGGCCGCGCGGGCCGGATCGCCCTACGCGGTCGGGACGCCCACCTCCGACCACGCCTTCAGGACGGCCTCGGTCTCGTCGCCCTCCCCGAAGCGGCTGCGGGCCGCGGCGACCGTCAGCCGGGCGAAGTCCGCGAAGTCGGCGTCCACGGCCAGTTGACCACCTGTGAGCACATCGAACCAGAGCTGTCCGGCGCGTTCCCACGCGTTGCCGCCGAGCGCCGTCGCCAGCAGGTAGAACGCGCGGTTCGGGATGCCGGAGTTGAGGTGCACCCCGCCGTTGTCGTCGCCGGTGTGGATGTAGTCCTCCATCGACGCCGGCTGCGGGTCCTTCCCGAGCACGTCGTCGTCGTACGCGGTGCCCGGCGCCTTCATCGAGCGCAGGGCGACGCCCTGGACGTCCGGCGCCAGCAGCTCGGCGCCGATCAGCCAGTCGGCCTGGTCGGCGCTCTGGCCCAGGGTGTACTGCTTGACCAGGGAACCGAAGACGTCGGACATCGACTCGTTGAGCGCGCCGGACTGGCCGTAGTAGCTCAGGTTGGCGGTGTACTGGGTCAGGCCGTGGGTCAGTTCGTGGGCGATCACGTCGATGGCGACGGTGAAGTCCACGAAGATCTCGCCGTCCCCGTCGCCGAAGACCATCTGCTCGCCGTCGAAGAAGGCGTTGTTGTACTTCTCGTCGTAGTGCACGGAACCGATCAGCGGCAGTCCGTTGCCGTCGATCGAACGGCGGCCGTACACCTTGAGCAGCAGTTCGAAGGTGGAGCCGAGGCCCGCGTACGCGCGGTTGACGCTGGCGTCCTGCGTCGGGTCCTCGCCCTCGCCGCGGACCTTGGTACCGGGCAGCTGGGTGCCGTTGCGGCAGTCGTAGAGCGTGCGGTCGGGCTTGTCGGACACCTCGCCGTCCGCCTCGGGGGAGGCGGGCACGGTGACGACCGTGGCCATCTGGCGCCGGGTGCGGCGGGCAGCGTCGGCCTCCAGGGTGCGGCGGGCGGGACCGGCGAGATCGGGGTTGTCGGACTGGGACAGCTTGTCGAGGAGGTGGGGCGGGACGATGGTGCAGAAGACGGGGTGGAACCCGTGCTGAGACTGAGTCGGCATACGGTCGACTGTGACACCGGGTGACGGCGATGTCACTGAAACGGCCCAGGATTGACGAAATGGAGTGATCCGTCACTGTTGGGCGTTTCCTGTCGCCGGTCCCGCATACTGATACGGGACCGACGCATCAGGAGCCTCTCGGTTAACCTCGTCGCATCATGCGTTTCGGGCTGCTTCTTCTTAGCTGCCGCGGCGAGGGCCTGTAGTCGTAGGCCGACCCCCTCCCCGCGGAGTCTTGTGTTGCAGCGACACAGTCGGCCGTCCCATCGGTTGGACCCCGAGGAGCCCTACGCCATGACCGCCGCAGATCCCGCCCAGACCACCGCCGCAGCCCCCGTCGGCCGCCCCACGCCGATCACCAACGCGACGCGGCTGCAGAAGCCCTCCGGGATGCCGATCCACAAGTACGGCGTGTACGAGGCCGTCGACATCCCCGATCGCACCTGGCCGGACAACCGGATCACCGTCGCCCCCCGCTGGCTGTCCACCGACCTGCGCGACGGCAACCAGGCCCTGATCGACCCCATGTCGCCGGCCCGCAAGCGCGAGATGTTCGACCTGCTCGTACGCATGGGCTACAAGGAGATCGAGGTCGGCTTCCCGTCCTCCGGCGAGACCGACTTCGCGTTCGTCCGCTCCATCATCGAAGAGGGCGCGATCCCCGAGGACGTGACCATCTCCGTCCTGACCCAGGCCCGCGAGGACCTGATCGAGCGGACCGTGGAGTCCCTGGTCGGCGCCCACCGCGCCACCGTGCACCTGTACAACGCCACGGCACCCACCTTCCGCCGGGTCGTCTTCCGCGGCTCGAAGGAGGACATCAAGCAGATCGCCGTGGACGGCACCCGGCTGGTCATGGAGTACGCGGAGAAGCTGCTGGGCCCGGAGACGACCTTCGGCTACCAGTACAGCCCCGAGATCTTCACCGACACCGAGCTGGACTTCGCCCTGGAGGTCTGCGAGGCCGTCTGCGACGTCTGGCAGCCGGAGGAGGGCCGCGAGATCATCCTCAACCTGCCCGCCACCGTGGAGCGTTCGACGCCCTCCACGCACGCGGACCGGTTCGAGTGGATGTCGCGCAACCTGTCGCGCCGCGAGTTCGTCTGCCTGTCCGTCCACCCGCACAACGACCGGGGCACCGCCGTCGCCGCCGCCGAGCTGGCCCTGATGGCCGGCGCGGACCGCGTCGAGGGCTGCCTGTTCGGCCAGGGCGAGCGCACCGGCAACGTCGACCTGGTGACCCTGGGCATGAACCTGTTCTCGCAGGGCGTCGACCCGCAGATCGACTTCTCGCAGATCGACGAGATCCGCCGCACCAGCGAGTACTGCAACCAGATGGAGGTCCACCCGCGCCACCCCTACGCGGGCGACCTGGTCTACACCGCCTTCTCCGGCTCCCACCAGGACGCCATCAAGAAGGGCTTCGACGCCATGGAGGCCGACGCGGCCGCCCGGGGGAAGACGGTCGACGACATCGAGTGGGCGGTGCCCTACCTGCCGATCGACCCGAAGGACGTCGGCCGCAGCTACGAGGCCGTCATCCGGGTCAACTCGCAGTCCGGCAAGGGCGGAATCGCCTACGTCCTGAAGAACGACCACAAGCTGGACCTGCCGCGCCGGATGCAGATCGAGTTCTCCCGGATCATTCAGGCCAAGACGGACGCCGAGGGCGGCGAGGTCACCCCGACGCAGATCTGGGCCACCTTCCAGGACGAGTACCTGCCGAACCCGGAGAACACCTGGGGCCGGGTGCGCATCCGCACCGGACAGGTCACGACCGGCACCGACGGCCGGGACACGATCACCGTCGAGGCGACGGTGGACGGCACGGACACCGTGCTGACCGGCACCGGCAACGGTCCGATCTCCGCCTTCTTCGAAGCGCTGCAGGCCATCGGCATCGACGTCCGCCTGCTGGACTACAGCGAGCACACCATGAGCGAGGGCGCCAGCTCCCAGGCCGCCTCGTACATCGAGTGCGCGATCGACGGAAAGGTCCTGTGGGGCATCGGCATCGACGCCAACACCACGCGTTCCTCGCTGGAGGCGGTCGTCTCCGCGGTCAACCGCGCCGCCCGCTGACCCGGTTGCTCCGGCGGCGGTGAGCCGCCCGGTCCGAACCCCGTCCACCCCTGTCCGGTGGGCGGGGTTCGGCCATCTCCGGGTGGTTGTCGCGATCGGGGTACTGACGTCACATCACGACTGTGGTTAACATCACGTTCACGCGGCAATGTTGCCGGAGGGGGCACCTCCCGTGCCCTTCGGGCCACGGGGGAGTTACGGAGGTGTTCGACGTGCGGACGGTCCTGGGACGACGTGCCATGAAGCTGCGCATCTGCGGCATCCGCACGGCCTGGGATCCCGTGGGCGACGGCGAGTTCTTCTGCCCCGGCTGCGGCGGCGACCGCAACTACCGCCGGGTCGTCGGCCGGCGCCGCTTCGCGGTCCTCGGCGTACCGGTGCTGCGGCGCGGCACCGTGGGCCCCGTCGTCGAATGCGCCGCCTGCCAGGACCGCTTCGGCACCGACACCCTCGACCACCCCACCACCACCCGGCTCTCCACCATGCTCAGGGAAGCCGTCCACACCGCCGTGCTCGGCGTCCTCACCGCGGGCGGCACCACCTCCCGCCCGGTCCTGGAGACCGCGGCGGCCATCGTGCGCGGCGCCGGATTCGACGACTGCACCGAGGAGCAGCTGCGCACCGTCGTGGAGGTCCTCGCCGCCGACATCGGCCACGGCCCCGCCCTCGACCCCACGGCCGAGGCGTGCGGCGCGGCCCTCGTCATCGAACTGCACGAGGCGTTGGGCCCCCTCGCCCCGCACCTGGCCGCCGCCGGACGCGAATCGATCCTGCTCCAGGCCGCCCGGGTCGCACTCGCCGACGGCCCCTACGGACCGGCCGAGCGCGAGGTGCTGACCACGATCGGCGGCGCGCTGCGGATCGGCGCCGAGGACACCGCCCGGCTCCTCGCCGAGGCGGCCCGCACCCCCTCCTGACGCCCCGGCCGGGCGGAGAACGGGCCGGGGAACCGTTTCCGTACCGGACAATGGACCCATGAGCTTGTTCCGGGACGACGGCGTGGTGCTGCGCACGCAGAAGCTGGGCGAGGCCGACCGGATCATCACGATCCTGACCCGCGGCCACGGCCGGGTGCGGGCCGTGGCCCGCGGGGTGCGGCGCACGAAGTCCAAGTTCGGCGCGCGGCTGGAACCCTTCTCCCACGTCGACGTGCAGTTCTTCGCCCGAGGCAGCGAACTGATCGGCCGCGGCCTGCCGCTGTGCACCCAGAGCGAGACGATCGCCCCGTACGGCGGCGGCATCGTCACCGACTACGCCCGCTACACCGCGGGCACCGCGATGCTGGAGACCGCCGAGCGGTTCACCGACCACGAGGGCGAACCCGCGGTCCAGCAGTACCTGCTGCTCGTCGGCGGACTGCGCACGCTGGCCCGCGGCGAGCACGAGCCGCACCTGGTCCTCGACGCGTTCCTGCTGCGCTCCCTCGCCGTCAACGGCTACGCCCCCAGCTTCGGGGACTGCGCGCGGTGCGGAATGCCCGGACCCAACCGGTTCTTCTCCGTCGCGGCGGGCGGCGTCATATGCGCCGACTGCCGGGTGCCCGGCAGCGTCGTACCCTCGGCTGAGGCCGTCACCCTGCTGAGCGCCCTGCTCAGCGGCGACTGGGACACGGCGGACGCGTGCGAACCGCGTCATGTCAGGGAGGGGAGCGGACTGGTGTCCGCCTATCTGCACTGGCATCTGGAGCGCGGGCTGCGCTCGCTGCGGTACGTAGAGAAGTGACACAGGCAGATCAGGCACAGGGAGCGAGACAGTTTCATGGCAGTACGCGGGATGCTCGGCGGCCGTAACCGGCGCGAATACAAGACCCCGGAGCCGCACCCGTCCGGTGCCACGCCCCCGAAGATCCCCGGCGAACTGGTGCCCAGGCACGTCGCCGTCGTGATGGACGGCAACGGCCGCTGGGCCAAGGAGCGCGGCCTGCCGCGCACCGAGGGCCACAAGGTCGGCGAGGGCGTCGTCATGGACGTCCTCAAGGGCTGCATCGAGATGGGGGTCAAGAACCTCTCGCTGTACGCGTTCTCCACCGAGAACTGGAAGCGGTCCCCGGAGGAGGTGAAGTTCCTGATGAACTTCAACCGGGACGTCATCCGCCGCCGCCGCGACGAGATGGACGAGCTGGGCATCCGGATCCGCTGGGTGGGCCGCATGCCCAAGCTGTGGAAGTCCGTCGTCCAGGAGCTCCAGGTCGCCCAGGAGCAGACCAAGGACAACGACAAAATGACGCTGTACTTCTGCGTCAACTACGGCGGCCGGGCCGAGATCGCCGACGCCGCGCAGCGCATCGCGCGGGACGTCGCGGCCGGGAAGCTGGACCCGTCCAAGGTCAACGAGAAGACCTTCGCGAAGTACATCTACTACCCGGACATGCCGGACGTCGACCTCTTCGTCCGCCCCAGCGGCGAGCAGCGCACCTCCAACTACCTGATCTGGCAGAGCGCCTACGCCGAGATGGTCTTCCAGGACGTGCTCTGGCCGGACTTCGACCGCCGCGACCTGTGGCGGGCCTGCCTGGAGTACGCCCAGCGCGACCGCCGCTTCGGCGGCGCGGTGGAGGCGCCGCAGCAGCCCGCGGGGTGAACGCGGAGGAGCCCGGGGCGCGCCGCCCCGGGCTCCTCGGCCGTGTCCGTGCCGTCACTCCCCGGCGGCCGCGCACTCCGCGCACGTACCGAAGATCTCCACGGTGTGCGCGACGTTCACGTACCCGTGCTGGGAGGCGATCGTCTCCGCCCACTGCTCCACGGCGGGACCCTCGACCTCCACGGCCTTGCCGCACATCCGGCACACCAGATGGTGGTGGTGGTCCCCGGTCGAGCAGCGGCGGTACACGGACTCGCCGTCCGTGGTGCGCAGCACGTCCACCTCGCCCGCGTCGGCGAGGGACTGGAGCGTGCGGTAGACGGTGGTCAGCCCGACGGAGTCGCCGCGGTGCTTGAGCACGTCGTGCAGCTCCTGGGCGCTGCGGAACTCGTCCACCTCGTCGAGCGCAGCGGCCACCGCCGCCCGCTGCCGGGTGGACCGGCCGCGTACCGGGGCCGCGTTCGTTCCACTGATCGGCGCCGTCGCCACAGCAGCCTCCTCGTGTCGCCCGTACCTGTGTCGGGCCATTGTGCCAGCCCTCCGGGGCCTCAGACCCGGAGATCGTCCGCGGCGGGCCGGGCGTCCGGCACCTCCGCGGCCGCCACCTCCAGGGTGCACTCCCGGCTCGCCGCGTCGTCGTGCCGGGCGCGCCTCCTGGCCAGCGGGGTCGCGAGCGCCGTCAGGGCGACGAAGACCGCGATGGCCAGCAGCACGATCGTCGCGCCGGGCGGGACGTCCTGGTAGTACGAGGTCACGGTGCCGGCCAGGGTCACCGCCGTACCGATGGCGACCGACAGCACGAACGTCACCTTGAAGGACCGGGAGATCTGCTGGGCGGCCGCGACCGGCACCACCATCAGGGCGCTGACCAGCAGCAGCCCGACGACCCGCATCGCCACGGTGACGGTCACCGCGGCGGTGACGGCGATCAGCAGGTTCAGCGCGCGCACCGGCAGTCCGGTGACCCGGGCGAACTCCTCGTCCTGGCTGACCGCGAACAGCTGCCGCCGCAGCCCCAGCGTCACCAGCAGCACGAAGGCGGCCAGCAGGCAGATCGCGGTGATGTCCTCGGGGGAGACCGTGGCCAGGGAGCCGAAGAGGTACGAGGTGAGGTTGGCGTTGGAGCCGGTGTCGGAGAGGTTGATCAGCAGCACGCCGCCCGCCATGCCGCCGTAGAACAGCATGGCCAGCGCGATGTCGCCGCGGGTGCGCCCGTACCAGCGGATCAGCTCCATCACGACGGCGCCCGCGACGGCGACGGCCGTGGCCATCCACACCGGGCTGGTGGAGAGCAGGAAGCCGAGGCCGACACCGGTCATCGCGATGTGCCCGATGCCGTCGCCCATCAGGGCCTGGCGGCGCTGGACGAGGTAGACGCCGACGGAGGGGGCGATGACGCCGACCAGTACGGCGGCGAGCAGGGCCCGCTGCATGAAGGGGGGTTCGAGGAATTCCATGATCAGCTCAGCAGTCCCGTCCGGACGGGCTCGGAGGCCGCGTGGGGGTGTACGTGGTCGTGGCCGGGCAGGGCGTGCTGGCCCAGCGCCTTCGGGGGCGGCCCGTCGTGCAGCACGCAGCCGTCGCGCAGCACGATCGCGCGGTCGATCAGCGGCTCCAGGGGGCCCAGCTCGTGCAGGACGAGCAGGACCGTGGTGCCGGCCGCGACCTGTTCGCGCAGGGTCGAGGCGAGGATCTCCTGGCTGGCCAGGTCGACGCCGGCCATCGGCTCGTCCATGATCAGCAGCTCCGGTTCGGCGGCCAGCGCCCGGGCGATCAGCACCCGCTGGTGCTGGCCGCCGGAGAGGGCGTCCACCGAGTCCCTGGCGCGGTCGGCGAGGCCGACCAGCTCGATGGCCCGGTCGACGGCGGCCCGGTCGGCCCTGCGGAGCAGACCCAGCCGGGCCCGGGACAGCCGCCCGGAGGAGACGACCTCGCGGATCGTGGCGGGGACGCCGCCGGCCGCCGTGGTGCGCTGGGGCACGTAGCCCACGCGTGCCCAGGAGCGGAAGCGGCGCAGCGGGGTGCCGAACAGTTCGACGGAGCCGCCGGTGAGCGGGACCTGGCCGATGACGGAGCGCACGGCGGTCGACTTGCCCGAGCCATTGGCGCCGAGCAGGGCGACGACCTCGCCGCGGTGGACGGTCAGGTCGATGCCGCGCAGCACCGGGCGCGCGCCGAGCGTGGCCGTGGCGCCCCGCAGGGCTATCACGGGGTCGGGCGTGGTGCTTCCGGACTCGGACATGGACGCCTCCGATGCTGCTGTGGCGGGTGTTGCGTGGGTCACTTCGCGCCGAGCGCCTTCTGGAGGGCCGCGAGGTTGGCCCGCATGACCTCGGTGTAGTCGGCGCCCTCGGACTTGTCCGTGATTCCTTCGAGCGGGTCCAGGACGTCGGTCCTCAGGCCGGTGTCCCGGGCGAGGGTCTTCGCGGTCCTGTCGCTGGCGAGCGTCTCGAAGAACACGGTGGTGGCCCTGTCCTTCTTCGCGATGGTGTGGATCTCGTCGATCCGGGCGGGGCTGGGCTCGGCCTCGGGGTCGACGCCGGCGATGCCCTCCTGGACGAGGCCGTAGCGCTCGGCGAGGTAGCCGAAGGCGGAGTGGGTGGTGATGAAGGTCTTGGTGGCGGTGTTCCGCAGCCCGTCCTCGAACGCCTTGTCCAGGCCATTGAGCTCGGTGACCAGGGTCCGGGTGTTCTTGCGGTAGTCCGCGGCGTGGTCCGGGTCGGCCTTCTCCAGGGACTTGCCGACGCCCTCGGCGACCTCGGCGTACTTCACCGGGTCCAGCCAGATGTGGGGATCGCCGCCGGCCTCGTCGCCGTGTTCGTGACCGTGGTCGTCGCCCTCGGCCCCGTGCTCGTGGTCGTGGTCGTCGGCGCCGGCCTCGGTGCCGTGCTTCTCCAGCGTGGTGAGCTTCGCGGCGTCGACGGCGTCCTTCGCCCCGGACTGCGCGATGGCGTCGTCCACGGCGGGCTGGATGCCCTTGAGGTACAGGATGTAGTCGGCGTCGGTGAGTCCGCCGATCTGCCGGGGGCTCAGCTCCAGGTCGTGCGGCTCGACGCCCGGCTTGGTCAGCGTGGTGACGGAGACGTGGTCGCCGCCTATGCGCTCGGCCAGGAACTGCATCGGATAGAACGAGGCCACCACGTCCAGTTTGTCGCCGTTCTTGCGGTCGGCGGCGTCCGAGGAGGAGCAGGCGGTGAGGGCCGTGAGGCCGAGGGCGACCGCTCCGGCGACGGCGGCGGTGGGTATGAGGCGGCTTACGTTCATGACAGTCATTTTCAACAAAACTGGAAACGATTGTCAACAAGCCCGATGAGATGACCATGTGACCGGCTGTGGTGACCGGCCGTGCCGGTACCGATTTGATCGGAGGGGCGTGCCCGCCGGTAATCTGAGGTATTCGCCCACCCGCCTCCCGAACACCACCCCCCACCGAGGCGCTTCGCGTCACCCCTGTCCGTTTTCGTCGTCGTAATGAAGAGAGCACCGTGGCCGCCGACAAGATCGACTCCATCGTCAGCCTGAGCAAGCGCCGTGGCTTCGTCTACCCCTGCAGCGAGATCTACGGAGGCCAGCGGGCCGCCTGGGACTACGGGCCGCTGGGTGTCGAGATGAAGGAGAACCTCAAGCGCCAGTGGTGGCGCTACATGGTCACCGCGCGCGAGGACGTGGTCGGCATCGACTCGTCGGTCATCCTGGCGCCCGAGGTGTGGTCCGCTTCCGGCCACGTCGCCACGTTCACCGACCCGCTGACCGAGTGCACCTCCTGCCACAAGCGCTTCCGCGCCGACCACCTGGAGGAGGCGTACGAGGAGAAGCACGGTCACGCGCCCGCGAACGGCCTGGCCGAGCTCAACTGCCCCAACTGCGGCAACAAGGGCACCTTCACCGAGCCCAAGCAGTTCTCGGGCCTGCTCTCCACCCACCTCGGCCCGACCCAGGACTCCGGCTCGGTCGCCTACCTGCGCCCCGAGACCGCCCAGGGCATCTTCACCAACTTCGGCCAGGTCCTGCAGACCTCGCGCAAGAAGCCGCCGTTCGGCATCGCCCAGATGGGCAAGTCCTTCCGCAACGAGATCACGCCGGGCAACTTCATCTTCCGCACCCGCGAGTTCGAGCAGATGGAGATGGAGTTCTTCGTCAAGCCGGGCGAGGACGAGGAGTGGCAGCAGTACTGGATGGACCAGCGCTGGAACTGGTACACGGACCTCGGCATGCGCGAGGAGAACATGCGCTGGTACGAGCACCCGAAGGAGAAGCTCTCCCACTACTCCAAGCGCACCGCCGACATCGAGTACCGCTTCCGCTTCGGCGGCAGCGAGTGGGGTGAGCTGGAGGGCGTCGCCAACCGCACGGACTACGACCTCAAGGCGCACTCCGAGGCATCGGGCACCGACCTGCTCTACTTCGACCAGGAGGCCGGCGAGCGCTGGACCCCGTACGTCATCGAGCCGGCGGCCGGTGTGGGGCGCGCGATGCTCGCCTTCCTCCTCGACGCCTACATCGAGGACGAGGCGCCCAACGCCAAGGGCGTCATGGAGAAGCGCACCGTGATGCGTCTCGACCCGCGCCTGGCGCCGGTCAAGGTCGCCGTCCTGCCGCTGTCGCGCAACCAGCAGCTGTCGCCGAAGGCCAAGGGCCTCGCGGCCGACCTGCGGAAGAACTGGAACATCGAGTTCGACGACGCGGGCGCCATCGGCCGCCGCTACCGCCGTCAGGACGAGATCGGCACCCCGTTCTGCGTCACCGTCGACTTCGACACCCTCGACGACAACGCGGTGACCGTGCGCGAGCGCGACACCATGAAGCAGGAGCGCGTCTCCCTGGACCAGATCCAGGCGTACCTCGCCGCCCGCCTCATCGGCTGCTGATCCACCGCACCACGCACGAAGCCCCGGCTCCCGTACGGAGCCGGGGCTTCGTGCGCGCCGGGCCCGCGCCCGACCGGGCGAAAAGCGGGTGCGACGACGGAGCGGGCCGGGGTACGGTGCCGCCATGTATTCGTTCTTCCAGATCTACGAGTGAGAGCGCGGCGGGTCCGCCGCCCGCCGCCCACCGGACTGAACCCAGGTCGCCCCAGACCTCACTTCGCACCATGAATGGGAGAACACCGTGGCCAAGAGCCGCAACAACCTCCTCGGCGTGGGCGGACAGCGCAAGAAGCTGTCCCGCGCCGACCAGCAGGGCGTGGGCTCCGCCCGCGTCACCGACCGCAAGGCGGCGGCCGACCAGAAGCAGGAGCTGCTGCGCAGGATGCGCGAGCGCGCGCAGGCGGACACGGCCCCCGCGTCGCCCGAGGCGCAGCCGGACACCGCGGACGCCTCCGCGCAGCCGGACGCCGCCGGTCAGGACGCGTCGGACCGGAGCTGACGCCTCCGCATCACCCGTACGACCGTGGGCCCGGATCACCTGGTGATCCGGGCCCACGCCCGTTGCCCGACGTTCCGCGCTCACACCACCCGGCGCGGCAGTCGCAGACTGAGCAGCATCGTCAGCACGACCGCGGCCAGCTGCACCAGCAGCGTCACGACCAGCGCGTCCCGCATGCCCGAGCCCGGGACCAGGGAGAGGAACAGGGTGCCGAGCGTGGCCACGCCCAGCGCCAGCGACGCCTGCTGGGTCGTCGTCATCACCCCGCCGCCCACCCCGGCCCGCGCGGCCGGTACGCCGGAGAGCACGATGCGGAAGAGGACGGGCAGCTGGAGCCCCTGCCCCAGCCCGGCGACCGCCATGCCCGGCAGCAGCCCCAGCGGCCCGAGCCCCGGCCACCGCCCCCACACCGTGAGCACGAGCACCAGCACACCCGCCGCCTGGATCAGCCCGCCGGCCGTCACGACCCGGCTGCCGTACCGCCGCACCAGCCGCGGACCGGCCAGCGACGCGGCGAAGAAGGCCGCCGCCATCGGGGCCAGCGCCAGCCCCGCCGCCGCCGGACCCAGCCGCAACCCCTGCTGGAGGGCGACCGCGATGACGAACATGAAGCCGCCGAAGCCGATCGAGAACGGCACCACCAGGGCCAGCCCGCGCCGCAGCGACTCCAGCCGCAGCAGACTCGGCGGCACCAGCGGATCCCGTCCGAGCCGGTCGGCCCGCCGCTCGACGCGGTAGAAGGCGTACGCGGAGAACGGGAACAGGGCCAGGCTGACCCAGGTCCACACCGGCCACCCGGCCGCGCGCCCCTCCGTCAGCGGGGCGAGCAGCGTCACCAGCGACGCGGTCAGCAGCAGGGTGCCCGGCACGTCGACGGGCGCGGGCCGGTCCGAGCGGGTCTCCGGCACGGCACGGGCGGCCAGCACCAGCCCCACCGCCGCCACCGGCACGTTCACCAGGAACACCGAACGCCACCCCGCGCTCTGGCCGAACACCGAGGACAGCGGCGCGGCGGCGACGAGGACCCCGCCGAGCATCTGGCCCGCGACCATGGAGAGCCCGGCGGTCGCCCCGTACAGACTCATCGCCCGTGCCCTGCGGTGCCCCGAGGTGGCCGCCTGGATGGTGGCGAGCACCTGCGGCAGCATCAGCGCGGCCGCGGCGCCCTGCGCGATCCGCGCGCCGACGAGCGTCCAGGCGTCCGGGGCGAGCCCGCAGGCGAGCGAGGTGAGGCCGAAGGCGGCGATGCCCAGCAGGAAGAGCCGGCGGCGCCCCGCCATGTCGCCGAGCCGGCCGCCGACCACGAGGAGCACGGCGTAGGCCAGGCCGTACCCCGCGACGACCAGTTCGAGCACGGCGGGACCGGCGGCCAGGTCGCGGTCGATCGTCGGCAGGGCGACGTTCACGATGAAGAAGTCGATGAGCGGCAGCGCCGCCCCGAGCAGCACGGTGAACAGCCCGAGCGCGCCGAGGACCGGCGCGGGGCGGTCGTGCCGCACCACGGCGGGGGAGGAGGCGATGCCTTGGATCCGTACGGTTGATTGACTCACGCCATCGAGCGTCGTCGTTCGCCCAGCCTGGTACCAGAGTGTCCTTATCCTGGTACCAGGAGCACCCGGTACGGCGTCGGTCCGTTCGGCACGCTGGAGGTATGACGACGATGGCACAGCACCGGCCCGGGGCACCGGGGACGCGGCCGGCCCCGGCAGGGCACGACCTCCCGCGCCCCGCGGAGCCGTCCGCGCCCGAGATCCGCCGGCACGAGCTCGCGGGCTTCCTGCGCAGCCGCCGCGAGCGGATCACCCCCGAACAGGTCGGGCTGCCCCGGGGACCGCGCAGGCGCACCCCCGGACTGCGCCGCGAGGAGGTCGCCCAGCTCTCCGCCGTGGGCGTCACCTGGTACACCTGGCTGGAACAGGCCCGCGACATCCAGGTCTCGCCGCAGGTCCTCGACGCCCTCGCCCGCGCCCTGCTGCTCGACCCCGGCGAGCGCGGTCACCTCTTCTCGCTGGCCGCGGCGGTCGACCCGTCGCCGGGCACGGAGTGCCCGAGCGTGACCCCGGCGCTGCGCCGGATGCTGGAACAGCTGGACCCCATCCCGGCCTGCGTCCAGAACAGCCGCTACGACATCCTCGCGTACAACAGGACCTACGCCCGGCTGCTCTGCGACCTGGACGCGGTCGCCCCCGAGGACCGCAACTGCATGATCCTCGCGTACACCGACCCGCAGTGGCGCTCCTCCGTCGTGGACCTCCCCGGGGTGACCCGGCTGATGGCCGCCAAGTTCCGCAGGGCGATGGCCGAGCACCTGGCCGAGCCCGCGTGGAAGGCACTCCTCCAGCGGCTGGAGCTCTCGCCGGAGTTCCGGGAGATCTGGGCACGGCACGAGGTGGTGGGCGCCGGTTCCCGGACCAAGGTCTTCCGCAACGCCCACGTCGGACTGCTCCGCCTGGAACACACCGATCTGTGGCTCGGCCCTTCGTCCGGGCCGCGCATGGTGACGTACGCCCCCGCCGACGAGGAGACGGCGCAGCGGCTGCGGCGCCTTCGGAGCCTGTCGGACGAGCTCCGGCCGGAGGGCCTCTGACCGGACGACCTCCGACCGGGCGTTCGCGCCCTGCCGGGGGCCACCCGGGAGAGGCCGTCCGGCGGACCCTCAGGACCTGGAGTCCGCCGAGGTCAGCCCCCCGGCCGGGGCGGACTTCGGCTCCAGTCGCTCCGCGGTCCGCCGGGCCGTCTCCCGCGCCCAGCGCCCGCTGGTCAGCGCCCCCACCAGCAGCACGCACAGCCCGCACCCGCCGATGATCCACCAGGCGGGCCTGCTCGCCTCCGCGAAGGCGGCGGCGTACGCGGCGCCGCGCGGCGACCCGGTGCCCGCCACCCCCGCCGCCAGCACCGCGCCGATCACGGCGACCCCGAGCGTCCCGCCGATCTGCCGGCTGGTCGAGGCGACCGCGGCCGCCACCCCGGCCTGCGCGCGCGGCATCCCGGAGACGGCGGTGTTGGTGATCGGCGCGTTCACCATGCCGAAGCCGAGCCCGAACAGCACGAAGCCGGTGAACAGCAGGGCGTCGTCCGTCTCCGCGTCGAGCGCGGCGAACAGCACCCCGCACGCCGTCATGGCCACGCCCGCCACGAGCAGCGGAAGCCGGGGCCCGCGGCTGCCGACGAGCCGCCCCGAGAGCGGCGCGCAGACGAAGGTGAGGGCCGCCATCGGCAGCATGTACAGACCGGCGTGCAGGGCGCTCAGCCCGCGCACGTTCTGCAGGTACAGGGTGTTGAGGAAGAGGAACCCGCTCAGCGCGGCGAACGAGCAGACCGCGATGGCGGTGGCGCCGCTGAACGGGGCGCTGTGGAAGAACCGCAGGTCGATGAGGGGGTCGGCGCGGCGGGGCTCGTACAGCAGCAGTCCGGCGAGCGAGCCCGCGGCGAGCGCGGCGAAGACCAGGATGCGGGCCGAGGTCCAGCCCGCCGAGGGCGCCTCGATGATCGCGTACGTCAGCGAGCCGAGCAGCCCGATCACCAGCAGTTGTCCCACCGGGTCGGGGCGGCGCGGCCGCGGGGCGCGGGACTCGGGGACGTAGCGCCAGGTGAGCAGGAACGCGACGATCCCGACCGGCAGATTGACCCAGAAGATCGACCGCCAGCCGACCGAGTCCACCAGCAGACCGCCGACGATGGGCCCGGCGGCCATGGAGATGCCGACGACACCGCCCCACACCCCGATGGCGCGGGCCCGCTCGCGCGGGTCGGTGAAGGTGTTGGTGATGATCGACATCGCGACGGGGTTGAGCATCGAGCCGCCCACCGCCTGCACCATCCGGAAGGCCACCAGCGACTCCAGGTTCGGCGCCAGCGAGCAGAGCAGCGAACCGAGGGTGAACAGGACGAGCCCGGCCTGGAAGACCTTCCGGCGTCCGATCCGGTCGGCGGTGGAGCCCGCGAGCATCAGCAGCGAGGCCAGGACGAGGGTGTAGGCGTCGATCGTCCACTGCATGCCCGCGACGGTGGCGTGCAGCTCTTTCTGCATGGCGGGCAGGGCGACATTGAGCACGGTGTTGTCGAGGCTGACGATCAGCAGGCTCATGCAGCAGATCGCCAGTACCAACTGCCGTCGGCGGGGGCTCAGCTCAGGCATACATGGATAGTACGTTTAACTAACGAACTCCGCCGGTGGGCCGCGTCGCCCGGTACGCGACAATGGAGCAATGACCACGCTCGCCCCCTCGCTCCCGCAGCTCCAAATCGGCCCGCACACGGTGCAGCCGCCCGTGGTGCTGGCCCCCATGGCCGGCATCACCAACGCCCCCTTCCGCACCCTGTGCCGGGAGTTCTCCGGCGGCAAGGGGCTGTTCGTCAGTGAGATGATCACCACGCGGGCGCTGGTCGAGCGCAACGAGAAGACCATGCAGCTCATCCACTTCGACGCGAGCGAGACCCCGCGCTCGATCCAGCTGTACGGAGTGGACCCGGTCACCGTCGGCAAGGCCGTCCGGATGATCGTCGACGAGGACCTCGCCGACCACATCGACCTGAACTTCGGCTGCCCGGTCCCCAAGGTGACCCGCAAGGGCGGCGGATCGGCCCTCCCGTACAAGCGGCCGCTGCTGCGCGCGATCCTCGGCGAGGCGGTCTCCAACGCGGGCGACCTGCCGGTCACCATCAAGATGCGCAAGGGCATCGACGACGACCACACCACCTACCTGGACGCGGGCCGGATCGCGGTCGAGGAAGGCGTCACGGCCGTCGCCCTGCACGGCAGGACGGCCGCCCAGCACTACGGCGGGACCGCCGACTGGGACGCCATCGCCCGGCTCAAGGAGCACGTCCCGGAGATCCCCGTCCTCGGCAACGGCGACATCTGGTGCGCGGACGACGCGCTGCGGATGATGCGCGAGACCGGCTGCGACGGCGTGGTCGTGGGGCGCGGCTGCCTGGGCCGGCCCTGGCTCTTCGGCGACCTGGTGAACGCCTTCGAGGGCACGGGGAAGCGCGAGGCGCCGGGGCTGCGCGAGGTCGCCGACGTCATGGTGCGGCACGCGACGCTGCTCGGCGAGTGGATCGGCGACGAGACGCGGGGTGTGATCGACTTCCGCAAGCACGTCGCCTGGTACCTCAAGGGCTTCTCGGTCGGCTCCGAGATGCGCAAGAAACTCGCGATCACCTCCTCGCTGGAGGAGCTGGCCGGACAGCTCGCGGAGCTGGACCTGGACCAGTCGTGGCCGGACGGCGCGGACGGGCCGCGCGGGCGCACCTCGGGCAACAACCGCGTGGTGCTGCCGGACGGCTGGCTGAAGGACCCGTACGACTGCGCGGGCGTCAGCCCGGACGCGGAGCTGGACACCTCGGGCGGCTGAGGGCGGCTGAGGGCGGCCGAGGGTTGCCGAGGGCGAGCGAGGGCGGCCGGGAGCGGGGTCCGGGGAGGGTTCCCGGGCCCCGCTTCCCGTTCCGAGCATTCTCCGGGCCTTCCCGGGCCTTCCCGGGCCTTCTCCGGACCCGTTCCGACCCTTCCCGGGCCTTCTCCGGGCTCTCCCCGGGCCTTCTCCCGTCCCTCTGGGCACGCGGCGCCATGGGCACCGCGTGCCTCTTCTTTTGCCTCGCTCATCTGAGCGCTTCATCCGGCCGGATTCGGCAATGGTTCGGTCGGGGCGCGCCTCGAACTCATCGGGAACGGGCATCATGCTCCGGCTCGTCTCACGCTCGGCTCACTCCTGATGATCACTAAGTGATATCCACTCGCCGATCAGGCGTCCGGATGGTGACATCTGAGCATCGCCCGTAGAGTGATTCTCGCCACCCTGAGAACTTCATCGCTCAGATGAGCGCAATTTCGAGAGCTGCATTTCTCAAATGATGGCACTGGGTGCCAGAAGGTCTCACTTTGATCGATCGACGATTCCGTTGCGCAACGTCACTGAAATGGGGGAAATCGATGGCGTTGGGTGTTCATGTGTTCAGAAGTTGAATGCATGGAGCGGATCGGGAGGAAGATCGCGTTACTTTCGATCTGCTGGCGGACGGGTGGTTGAGACCTCATGACGCGCAAGTGGACGTACCCAGGAACCTTCGATCTGGGTATGTTCCTCGCCGTCAGGGCAGCCACCGCGTCCTCGAGGAGTCGAGACCCGTGTCGGAAAACAAAGATCCCCAGGTAACCACCCCGGAGACCCAGGGCCAGAAGTTCGTCTACGACTTCACCGAGGGCAACAAGGATCTGAAGGATCTCCTCGGCGGCAAGGGCGCGAACCTCGCCGAGATGACCAACCTCGGTCTCCCCGTCCCTCCGGGCTTCACCATCACCACCGAGGCGTGCAAGGTCTACCTGGAGAGCGGCGCGGAGCCGGCGGAGCTGCGCGACGAGGTCAGTGCGCACCTCGACGCCCTTGAGACGCGGATGGGCAAGAAGCTCGGCCAGGCCGACGACCCGCTGCTGGTCTCGGTCCGCTCCGGCGCGAAGTTCTCGATGCCCGGCATGATGGACACGGTCCTCAACATCGGCCTCTCGGACGAGTCCGTGGCCGGTCTCGCCACGCAGGCCGGCGACGAGCGGTTCGCCTGGGACTCCTACCGCCGGCTCATCCAGATGTTCGGCAAGACCGTCCTCGGCGTCGACGGCGAACTCTTCGAGGAGGCGCTGGAGGCGGCGAAGGAGGCCAAGGGCGTCACGGTCGACGTCGACCTGGACGCGGCCGACCTCAAGAAGCTGGTCGGGCAGTTCAAGAAGATCGTCGTGCGGGACGCCGGGCGCGACTTCCCGCAGGACCCGCGCGAGCAGATGGACCTGGCCATAAAGGCGGTCTTCGACTCGTGGAACACCGACCGGGCCAAGCTCTACCGCCGTCAGGAGCGCATCCCCGGCGACCTCGGCACCGCCGTCAACGTCTGCTCGATGGTCTTCGGCAACCTCGGCCCCGACTCCGGCACCGGCGTCGCCTTCACCCGTGACCCGGCCAGCGGCCACCAGGGCGTCTACGGCGACTACCTGCAGAACGCGCAGGGCGAGGACGTCGTCGCCGGCATCCGCAACACCATGCCGCTCGCCGAGCTGGAGTCGATCGACAAGAAGTCGTACGACCAGCTGATGCAGATCATGGAAACCCTCGAAACGCACTACAAGGACCTGTGCGACATCGAGTTCACCATCGAGCGCGGCCGGCTGTGGATGCTCCAGACCCGGGTCGGCAAGCGCACCGCCGGTGCCGCCTTCCGGATCGCCACCCAGCTCGTCGACCAGGGCCTGATCGACGAGGCCGAGGCGCTCCAGCGGGTGAACGGGGCGCAGCTGGCGCAGCTGATGTTCCCGCGCTTCGACGACGAGGGAGCCGCCGGCGGGAAGGGGCCGGAGCTGCTGGGCCGGGGCATCGCCGCCTCGCCGGGCGCCGCCGTCGGCAAGGCCGTCTTCGACTCGTACACCGCGGTCAAGTGGTCCCGCTCCGGCGAGAAGGTCATCCTGATCCGCCGCGAGACCAACCCCGACGACCTCGACGGCATGATCGCGGCCGAGGGCATCCTGACCTCGCGCGGCGGCAAGACCTCGCACGCCGCCGTCGTGGCGCGCGGCATGGGCAAGACCTGTGTCTGCGGCGCCGAGGACCTGGAGGTCGACACCAAGCGCCGCCGGATGACGGTGGGCGGCCGGGTCATCGAGGAGGGCGACGTCGTCTCCATCGACGGCTCCACCGGCAAGGTGTACCTCGGTGAGGTCCCCGTCGTGCCGTCCCCGGTCGTCGAGTACTTCGAGGGCCGGATGCACGCGGGCGCCGACGACGCCGACGAACTGGTCGCCGCCGTGCACCGGATCATGGCGTACGCGGACCGGGTGCGCCGGCTGCGGGTGCGGGCCAACGCCGACAACGCCGAGGACGCGCTGCGGGCCCGCCGCTTCGGCGCCCAGGGCATCGGCCTGTGCCGCACCGAGCACATGTTCCTCGGCGAGCGCCGCGAGATGGTCGAGAAGCTGATCCTCGCGGACACCGACGTCGAGCGCGAGGCGGCGCTGGACGAACTGCTCCCGCTCCAGAAGGCCGACTTCATCGAGCTGTTCGAGGCGATGGACGGACTGCCCGTCACCGTGCGGCTGCTCGACCCGCCGCTGCACGAGTTCCTGCCGGACATCACGGAGCTGTCGGTGCGCGTCGCGCTCGCCGAGTCCCGCAAGGACGCCAACGAGAACGACCTGCGCCTGCTCCAGGCCGTGCACAAGCTGCACGAGCAGAACCCGATGCTGGGCCTGCGCGGCGTGCGCCTCGGTCTGGTCATCCCGGGCCTGTTCGCCATGCAGGTGCGGGCGATCGCCGAGGCCGCGGCCGAGCGGAAGAACGCCAAGGGCGACCCGCGCGCCGAGATCATGATCCCGCTCGTCGGCACGGTCCAGGAGCTGGAGATCGTCCGCGAGGAGGCCGACCAGGTCATCGCCGAGGTCGAGGCCGCCACCGGCACCCGGCTGAAGCTCACCATCGGCACGATGATCGAGCTGCCGCGCGCCGCGCTGACCGCCGGTCAGATCGCCGAGGCCGCGCAGTTCTTCTCCTTCGGCACGAACGACCTGACCCAGACGGTGTGGGGCTTCTCCCGCGACGACGTGGAGGCGTCGTTCTTCACCGCGTACCTGGAGAAGGGCATCTTCGGGGTGTCGCCGTTCGAGACGATCGACAAGGACGGCGTCGGATCGCTGGTCCGCAGCGCCGTCGAGGCCGGCCGGGCCACCCGCCCGGACCTGAAGCTCGGAGTCTGCGGCGAGCACGGCGGCGACCCGGAGTCGGTGCACTTCTTCCACGAGGTGGGACTGGACTACGTGTCCTGCTCCCCGTTCCGCATCCCCGTCGCCCGTCTTGAGGCGGGCCGGGCGGCGGCGGAATCGCAGGGCAGCGACAGCCGCTGACCCGACACCGCGGTCCCTGACCCGGAGCCGCCGCCGGAACCCACCCTCACCGGTCCGGCGGCGGTTCCGGAACCCCGGAGGCGGCGACACCCTGTGCGGGGGTGTCGCCGCCTCGCTTTGTTCCGGGGCAATGTCTGTTCGACGGTCGGCCTTTTCTCCGCCCATTCACGAGGTTCGGCCAATCGCCGGTTCGGTCAATCAGCGGTTCGTTCAATACGCAAAGACATGGGCGGGAAGGGGCCGGGACGCGGTCCATGGATCCCCACCCATGGACCGCCCCGGGGTTACCCCCATCGGGTACGGAGCCGCACCGTCGCGCACCGCCGCCGAACGAGCAAAACCCCCCACGGCCTTCACTCGCTCTTCCGGTGGCTCCGGATACGCACCCGACGTCGTACAGCTTTTCGGGTGGCGGGCCCTGGGGCGAGGCGTTTCACCTGTGGCCGAAACCCCGTGGTGACGTGCTGTTACCAGTCGCATACCCTTGGGTGGGGGTAATTGCAGGTGCAACAAGTGGGGGCCCGGTGCTGCGTATCCATATGTCCGGAGTGGACCTTTCCAAGGTGCGGATGGCCACCCGGCCGGACGCGCTGTGGGAAACCATTCTGAGTTTTCACCGGCTGCGGGACCGTCGAGGTTCCGCGGTGTTCGGGAAATGGCGTACGGAAACCCGGCCCCGGCTGAGTGCCGAAGTGCGCCTGCTGGCCGCCGTGATTCCACCACGCGGCTATTTCCCGGATTTTCTGACGCCTTCTCAGGAAGGCAGCGAGCCCCATGGCATCGACGCCGGAATGGAGGCCCTGCGCGGGACGTCCCCCGCCCGCGTCCGCGCCGAGCTCGCCCTGCTGTCCGCCGAACGCCGCGACGCGGCCCGCTGCCCGGTCGGCGGCGACGAGGAGATCGCCCGGCTCGTCTGCGCCCTGCGCGGCTACCACCGCGCCGCGATCGAGCCGTACTGGCCACACATCCGGGCCAGCGTCGAGGCCGACCGCGCCATACGCGGCCGCGCGCTCCTGGACGGCGGCGCGCACGAACTGCTCGCCTCCCTGCCGCCCATGATCCGCTGGCGGGCGCCCGTGCTGGAGGCGGACTACCCGGTGGACCGGGAGATCCGGCTGGACGGGCGGGGGCTGCTGCTCCAGCCCTCCTACTTCTGCCGCGTCACCCCGGTCGTCTACCGCGATCCGCGGCTCCCGCCGGTCCTCGTCTACCCCGTCACCCACTCCCGGGCCCCCGTCTTCGCCGAACCCGAACCCGGCCCCTGGCTCGGCAGGCTCCTCGGCAACACCCGCTCCACCGTCCTGAACGCCATCGGCAACGGCTGCACGACCAGCGAGCTGGCCCTGCGCGCCGGGGTCTCCCTCGCCTCGGCGAGCCAGCACGCCTGCGTGCTGCGCGAGGCGGGCCTGATCCACACCATGCGGCACGGTGGCTCGGTCCTGCACACGCTGACCCCGCTGGGCGGATCACTGCTCCGGGGCGGCGCCCCGCTCGCCATGTCCTGAGCCCCGCGGCCGGCCCCGCCGACCGCACGGCCGGACCCGCGGGCGGAGCGGGGACCGCAGTTTCACGGCCGGGCCCGCGGCCCGGCGGCTGCGGGGCGTCGGCCGGTGGCGAGAGGGCTTCTGCGGATTTTCTTCGCCGACGGCGATGAGTTCCGGGGAGCCCGGCCGTCTACCTGTCGTACACGCTCGAACAACAGCGTTCGGGCAACAACAGAGAGCGAAGCGGCCATGCCTCGGATGATCTTCGTCAACCTGCCGGTCAAGGACCTCGAAGCGACCAAGTCCTTCTTCGGCAAGCTGGGCTTCTCGTGCAACCCGCAGTTCAGCGACGAGAAGACCGCCTGCCTCGTCATCAGCGACACCATCTTCGCGATGCTCCTCTCCGAGCCGCGCTTCAAGGAGTTCACCAAGAAGGAGATCGCCGACTCCTCGAAGTCCACCGAGGTGATCCTCGCCCTGAGCGCCGACAGCCGGGAGGAGGTGGACCGGCTGGTCGACGCCGCCCTCGCCTCCGGTGGCTCGCCCGCCAACGAGACGATGGACTACGGCCACATGTACGGCCGTTCCTTCCAGGACCCGAACCACCACATCTGGGAGGTCGTGTGGATGGACCCGGCCGCCGTCGAGGCCCAGGGCTGAGGACGCCGGCCGACGGCCGGCGGGGGACCGGGCCTCAGGCGGAGAGACCCGGGTACGTCACCCCCGTGAGCTGCTCGGACGCCACCCAGAGCCGCTCGCTCGCCACGTCGTCCAGCGTCCAGCCCGCCCGCCGGGACGGGGCCGGTGCACCGCGCCAGCCCAGCAGGCCCGGCCCGGTGAACGAATCGGGGGACGCGCCGGGCGCGGTGGCCGCGTACAGCGTGGGCAGCGCACCCCTGGACGCGGGCTGGGCGATGAGCCGGTTGCCGAACCCGAACACCCGCTCCACCGCCCTGCGGTTCTCCATCCGGGCGGCGGCGGTCTGCAGGTTGGTCGACGCGTATCCCGGGTGCGCGGCGGCGGCCACCAGACCCGATCCGGCCCTCGCGAGCCGCCGGGCCAGCTCGTGCACGAAGAGCAGGTTGGCCGTCTTCGATCGGGCGTAGGCGATCCAACGGCGGTAGTTCCGCTCGCTGTTGAGGTCCCCCATGTCGATGTTCGACAGGGCGTGCAGCCCGCTGGAGACGCTCACCACCCGCGCCCCCGGCGTGTCGAGGAGCCGCGGGAGCAGCAGCCCGGTCAGGGCGAAGTGCCCGAGGTGGTTGACGCCGAACTGCCGCTCGAAGCCGTCGGCCGTCTTCCCGTACGGGAGGGCCATCACGCCCGCGTTGTTGATCAGCAGGTCGATCCGCTCGGGCACGCGCTTCCCGGCGAACTCGCGCACGGACGCCAGATCGGCCAGGTCGAGCGGTACGAACTCCACGTCCGCGCCGGTCACGGCCGTCCGGATGCGGGACTCGGCCGCCCTGCCGCGCGCCTCGTCGCGGCAGGCGAGCAGGACCCGCGCGCCGCACCGGGCCAGCTCCCGCGCGGTGCACAGCCCGAGCCCGCTGTTGGCTCCGGTGACCACGGCCGTGCGGCCGCTCTGGTCCGGGATGTCGCTCGCGTTCCAGCCCTTGCTCATGGCCCAAGCGTACGGTGGCGGGGCCCCGGCCGGACCGGTGCGGTCCGGGGCTCGTGACCGGCGGGGGCCGCGCGGAACAGGGCGGACGGGCGCGCGGCGAGGGCGGTGCGCCGGGCGGGGGCGGCGGGAGAGCCCGGGAACCTCAGAATCGGCTCAACTTTCCCGGTCCGGGGACGAAGTGGTTGGACGGAGCACGCATCGCGTCCATAAGGTCGCGATCATGCCCGACATAACGCTCACCGCCCTGATCGTCCTCTGCCTCGCCGCCGCCGCGGCCGGCTGGATCGACGCGGTGGTGGGCGGCGGCGGGCTGCTCCTGCTGCCCGCGCTGCTCCTGGGCCTGCCGCAGGTACCCGCCGCGCAGGTGCTGGGCACGAACAAGGCGGTCGCCATCGTCGGCACGACGGGCGCCGCCGTGACGTACGTGCGCAAGACGCCGGTCAAGGTCGCGACGGCCCTGCGGATCGGGCTCGCGGCCCTGGCCGGATCGATGGCCGGGGCGTTCTTCGCCGCCGGGATCAGCAGCGATGTGCTCCGCCCCGTGATCATGGTGGTGCTGCTGGCCGTCGCGGCGTTCGTGATGCTGCGGCCCTCGTTCGGCAGGACCGCGGACGACGACGCGCGGCGCGAGGCCGGCCGGGCCCGTACCGTCGCCGCCATCGTGCTGGTCGGCGGCGGGATCGGCTTCTACGACGGGCTGTTCGGGCCGGGCACGGGCACCTTCCTGGTGCTGGCCCTGACCGCGGTGCTCCACCTCGATCTGGTGAACGCGTCCGCCACCGCCAAGATCGTCAACGTCTGCACCAACGCGGGCGCGCTGGCGATGTTCGCGTACCAGGGCAGTGTGCTGTGGCAGCTGGCCGCGCTGATGGCGGTGTTCAACCTGGCGGGCGGGCTCGTCGGGGCACGGATGGCGCTCAGCAGGGGCAGCGGCTTCGTCCGCGGCGTGCTGCTGGTCGTGGTGTTCTCGCTGGTCGCGAAGCTGGCGTTCGACCAGTGGGCGGGCTGAGGCCCCCCGGACGGCCACCGGGCCGCAGGCCGCCGGAGACCGCCGGGCAGGCCCCGGGCGGGCGGCGGGGCTCAGCGCACGGCGGTCAGATGCGCGTACGCGACCACGTTGCCCTCGTACCCCGTCTTCTCCGAGAAGCCGCCGCCGCAGGTGATCATCCGCAGCGAGGCGTAGGGCGAGGCGCCGTACACCCGCTTGTCGGGGAAGTCGTCGTTCTCGTAGACCTCGATCGCGTCGAGCGAGAAGACGGCGGTGCGCCCGTCCTTGCGGACCACCTCGACCGTGCTGCCCTTCTGCAGGGCGCCCAGGTCGTAGAAGACCGATCTGCCCCGAGCGTTGTCGACGTGCCCGGCGACGATCGCGCTGCCCAGGGAGCCCGGGGGAGTGCCGTCGCGGTACCAGCCGACGACGTTGCGGTTCCCGGCCGGCGGCACGTCGAGGCTGCCGTCGGGACCCAGCCCGAGGCGCATCACCGGGGCGTCGACCCGGATGCTCGGGATGCGCAGGCGCACGGGCTCCGAGGGCCGCAGCGGCTGGGCGAGCGGCGAACCGGGCTGGAGCTCCGGGCCGCCCGCGAAGCCCTGGGCGGCGGTCGGCCCGGGCGGCACCAGCTGGGTGTCGGAGCCGTTCCGGATCAGCCAGACACCGGCCAGCACGGCGATGACCAGCAGCCAGCCCTTGGCCTTCTGGGACACGGTCGTCCTCCGGATGACGGAAACGGGAACGGTCCCGTCCCGGTGGCGCGCGGCCACCGGGACGGAACACCGGGCGGTACGGAGACGTGAATCCGCCTCCGTCAGCCGGCTCCCTGCGTGCCGCTCGCCCGGCGACGCAGGAGCCAGGCTCCGCCGACGGCGGCCACGGCGAGAACGCCGGCGCCCGCCGCGATCTGGGTGGTGTCGGAACGGACGCTGCCGCCGACTCCTGTTTTGACGTGCCCGGTCGGGCCGGTCGGGGGCCGGTGGCCGGACGACGAGCCGTCGTACTCCGAGGACGAGTCGTCGCGCCCGGACGAGGAACCGTCGTGCTTCGCCGGATCCTCCTCGCCGGAAGAACTCCAGCCCTCGCGACCGGACGACGAGGAGCTGTCGTGCCCGGACGGGTTGTCGCGCCCGCCGGACTCCGCGTCGCCCTTGTCGCCCTTCTCTTCCTTGTCCGTCTTCTCGTCGCGGCCGCCCTGGCTCTCCTCGTCCCCGGAGGCGTTGTTGCGCACGCCCGGCAGGCCGAGCCCGGAGAGGGCGTCGAGACCGCCCGCGGAGTCGAGCAGCGAGGGGGCGTCGAGCCCGAACTGGGCGTCCGCGCCCGGCCCGGCGACCGTCTCGTCCGCGCCCTCCTCGTCGGCGGGCTGCGTCACCGGCTCCTCGGCGGTCCGGGACAGGGCACTCGCCGAGCCGGTCCGGAGTGCCTCGGTGTCACCTGCGTACGCGGTCGGACCGGCGATGAAGAGGCCGAGCGTGGCTATGGTGACCGCCGCGGCGGTGGTACCGGTCACTGGGCGGACAGGACGCATGGGGGGTTCCTCCGGCGATGGGGGCGAGTCGGTGTGTCCTGGCTCCGAGCTAACGGGCGTGTCGCCATCCATGCCTGCTGACATCGAGTCAGCTTTCACCCGATCGGACCGGCGCGGCAGCCTTGCCAGAACGTGATCGTGCAGGTCACGGCGGTAGTCGAAGGTGGTGGGAGGAGGTTTGCGCCACCCGGTGCCGATCGGGTGACGGCCCCTTCGGGGAAATGTGGCGTACGTCACACGCATGATGGCGCGAGGGTCGGGCACATGTCTGACACCCCCCACGGGACGGTGCACCAGGCCGCCCCCGGCCGCCGCCCCCATCGGGACCGTCCCCCCAGGACCCGGTGGGGGCGGAGCCGTTCCCGGACCGGCGGGGTCGCCCCGGGCCGGCGGCGGGCCGCCCCCGGGCCGGCGGAGGTGGTCGCTCCGTGGAGGTCCGGGCCGACCGGGGAAGTCGTTCCATGGCGGTCCGGACCGCATCGCACACGCTCCGTCACGGCGGCGGGCTTTTGCTGCGGCGACGTTTCGTCCGCGTGGCGACCTCGTGGCGGGAGCGCCCGAAACCTGGTGTCCGCTCAAAGGCGCAGGTCAGGCTGGTGTTCGCACATTCGTGCTCATGCTCCGTACGAAGAAAGTCCCCGCCGCACATGTACACGCCCACCAGACCAGGCACCCCGAGGGTGCGTCTCCTCCGTGCGGTGAGGAGGTGCCGCTCGTGGTGCGCCATGTGACCCGCAAGGCGGCGGGCTGGCTCCTGATGATCGTGGTCGCGACCAACGCGACCTACTTCCTGGCCAGTTGGTTCCTGGACCCGCGGTCGAACTTCAAGGAGCTGCGGCCGGTCCGCACCGAGGACCAGATCGCCCGGGCCCTGGAACCGTACAACCTGAGCCCGCAGGAGCCGCTGGTGCACCGGTGGTGGGACTGGCTCACCTCGGTGGTCCTCCACTTCGACTGGGGGAAGTCGCCCACAGGCGTCTCCGTCAACGGGGAGATCGGCTACCGGGCGCTCATCAGCGGGGAGCTGGTCATCGTCGCGACCGTCCTGTCCGTGGTCATCGGCGTCGCGCTGGCCGTGTACACCGCGTCGCGGCAGTACGGCTGGGCCGACCGGGTCTCGCAGGCCGTGTCCATCGCGGTGTTCAACATTCCGACGTCCGTCGCCGCGCTCGCCGTGGTCTTCGTCGCCATCTGGCTGAACCAGCACGCCGGGATGGACTTCCTCTACGTCGCCGGGGAGAACTCGCCCGACGTCGAGGGGCTGCTCCCGACGATCGGCGACCGCCTGCTGCACCTGATCCTGCCGACCCTGAGCCTGACGCTGATGGGTTACGTCGGCTACCACCTGACGCAGCGTTCGCTACTGCTGGACACGATCGACGCGGACTTCGTGCGCACCGCCCGGGCCACCGGACTCACCCGGGCCGCGGCGGTCCGCAGGCACGCCCTGCGCGCCGCGCTCATCCCGACGGCGACCTCCGTGGCGTTCGGTATCCCGGCCATGTTCACCGGCGCCGTCATCACCGAGACGATCTTCGGCTGGAACGGCATGGGCCGCTACTTCATCCAGACCATCGGCAAGAACGACGTGCACGGCACGGTGGCGACGGCGGCCTTCGCCGCCGCGCTGACCGCGATCGGCGCGATCCTCGCGGACGTCGCCACGGTCTTCCTCGACCCCCGAGTGAGGGTGAACTGACGTGGCGACGGACATCGGAACCGAAACGACGCAGGCCGCGAACGCGCCGTCGGCCCCGGCGAAGGCCGCGCCCCGACTCGGCCTCGGCCGGCTCTACCTGCGACGCTTCCTGCGCAACCGCCTCGCCGTGGCGGGGGTGGTGATCTTCGTGCTGCTGGTGCTGTTCAGCGTGTTCGGCGGCCTGTTCACCCCCTACACCCACTCCGACGCCGACTTCGCCGCGCTCACCCGACCACCGAGCGGCACCCACTGGTTCGGCACCAACCAGGGCGGCAACGACGTCTACGCCTCCGCCGTGCACGGACTGCGGCGCTCCCTGGCGATCGCCGTGAGCGTCTCCGTCCTGACCGTCGTCGTCGCCGCGGTCATCGGCTCCAGCGCCGCGTACTTCGGCGGCCGGGTGGAGAAGGCGGTCCTCGCCGTCATCCACTTCCTGCTGGTCGTCCCCTCGTTCCTCATCCTCGCCCTGGTCTCCCACCGCCTCGCCGGCGACTGGCGGGTCCTCGTCGTCGTGCTCACGGCGTTCGGCTGGATGTCCACCGCGCGGGTCATCTGGTCCCTCACGACCTCGCTGCGGGAACGGGACTACGTGAAGGCCGCCGAGTTCATGGGCATCGGCGCGCCGCGCATCATCCTGCGCCACATCATCCCCAACCTCGGCTCGCTGCTGATCGTCAACCTGACGCTCGGCGTCGTCGCGACCGTGCTCGGCGAAACCGCCCTGTCCTTCCTGGGGTTCGGCGTCCAGACCCCGGACGTCTCCCTCGGCACGATGCTCGCGGACGGGGCGGGCACCGTCACCAGCGCCCCGTGGCTCTTCGCCTTCCCCGCGGGACTGGTCGTCCTGCTCACCGTCTCGATGACCTTCGTCGGCGACGGCCTGCGCGACGCCCTCGACCCCACGTCCGTGACCGGAGCGGCAGGAGGCCGACGATGACCACCACCACCACGACGACCCGCCCCGACGCCCCGGCACCCACCGGCCCCGCCCCCGTGCTCTCGGTGCGGGACCTGCGGGTCTCCTTCCCCTCGGAGGCCGGGCCCGTCGAGGCGGTGCGCGGCATCGGCTTCGACCTCCTGCCGGGCCGGACCCTCGGCATCGTCGGCGAGTCCGGCTCGGGCAAATCGGCCACCGCGATGGCCGTCATGGGCCTGCTGCCGCCCTCCGCCGAGGTACAGGGACGGGTGCTGCTCGACGGACGCGACCTGATCGGCCTCGACGACAGGGAGCTCTCCGGGATACGGGGCAACTCCATCGGCATGGTCTTCCAGGACCCGCTGTCCGCGCTCACCCCGATCTTCTCCGTGGGCAGACTGCTCTCCGACGCCCTGCGGGTCCACCGCGACCTGACCGGGCGGGCCGCCCGGGAACAGGCCGTCGAACTCCTCGACCTGGTCGGCATCCCCGACCCGAGGAGCCGGGCCAAGTCGTTCCCGCACGAGTTCTCCGGCGGCATGCGCCAGCGCGTCGTCATCGCGCTGGCCATCGCCAACCGGCCGTCCGTCCTCGTCGCGGACGAGCCCACCACCGCCCTCGACGTCACCGTGCAGGCCCAGATCCTGGACGTCCTGCGGCTGGCGCAGAAGGAGACCGGGGCCGGACTCGTCCTCATCACGCACGACCTCGGGGTCGTCGCCGGGCACGCGGACGACATCGCCGTCATGTACGCGGGCCGGATCGTGGAACGGGCGGGCGCCGACGAGCTGTTCCGCCGGCCCACGATGCCGTACACCGCGCGGCTGCTCGCCGCCGTGCCCACCGTCGACAGCGGCGTCCACCGTCCCCTGGTCCCGATCGGCGGGGAGCCGCCGGTCCTCGTGGACCTCCCGGCCGGCTGCCCCTTCGCGAACCGCTGTGCCGTCGCCCGCGACGACTGCCGGGCCGACGAGCCCGAGCTGCGGGAGATCACCGGGCACGGCCACGTGGCCTGCCTGCGCGCGGCCGAGATCGCCGACGGGACCTTGGACCCCACCGGGGACACCGGACCGGCCGACCCGCCCGCCGGCTTGTCGGACGGGCCGGGCGATCGGGCCATCGGCGACGTGGTGCTCAAGGTCGAGGACCTGGTCAAGACCTTCCCGGTCACCAGGGGCGCCGTCCTCAAGCGCCGGGTCGGCACGCTGCACGCCGTCGACCGGGTGAGCTTCGAACTGCGCGCCGGGGAGACCCTGGGGCTGGTGGGCGAGTCGGGCAGCGGCAAGACCACCACCCTGCTGGAGGTCCTCCGGCTGAAGCGGCCCGAGGGCGGCCGGATCGAGGTCGACGGCACCGACGTCGCGACGGTCGGCGCCGCCGCGCGCGCCCGGGAGCTGCGGCGGGACGTGCAGATCGTCATGCAGGACCCGATGGGGGCCCTGAACCCGAGGCTGCCCGTCTTCCAGCTGCTCGCCGAACCCCTGCGGGCCATCGGGCGGGACCGCGAGTCGATCGGCTCCCGCGTCCACGAACTGCTCGCCCTGGTCGGCCTGGACGCCTCGGTGGCCGACCGCTTCCCGGCCGCGCTCTCCGGCGGCCAGCGCCAGCGGATCGGCATCGCCAGGGCCCTGGCCACCGAGCCGAAACTGCTCGCCCTGGACGAACCGCTCTCGGCCCTGGACGTGTCGGTGCAGGCCGGGGTGATCAACCTGCTGGCCCGGCTCAAGCGCGAACTCGGCCTCGCCTACCTCGTGGTCGCCCACGACCTGGCCGTGGTCCGGTACGTCTCCGACCGCATCGCGGTGATGTACCTGGGGCAGATCGTCGAGACCGGGGAGACGGAAGCCCTCTTCTCCGACCCGAAGCACCCCTACACCCGGGCCCTGCTGTCGGCGATCCCGGTGCCCGACCCGCGGCGGGAACGCACCCGCGAACGCGTCGTGCTGCGCGGCGAGCAGCCGAGCGCCGCCCGCCCGCCCGCGGGCTGCGTCTTCGTCGACCGCTGTCCGCTGTACCGACTCGCCGGCGAGGACGTGCGCGAACGCTGCCGCACGGAGCGCCCCGCGCCGACGGCGGTGGCCGGGCGGCCCGGCCACCGGTACGCCTGTCACGCCGTCTGACCCGGACCGCGGCACGTCGGGGCGCCGTCCCCGCCCACGAACACGGCTCGTCCCTCCCACGTCACCGAACCAGAAAGAACCCTTCCGCCATGCGCGCAAGACTCGCCCTGCCCATCGCCCTCGTCGCCGCCGTCTCGGTCGCCGCCACCGCGTGCGACTCCTCCGCCGGGAAGGACGCGACGGACTCGACGAAGGGCACCCCGAAGACCGCGTCGGCCGCGGCCGACTACAACCCGGTGCCGTACGACCGGATCAAGGACGGCGGCACCTACACCACCGCCGGGACCTTCGACGACCAGGGCAACCCGTTCAACGTCAACGCCACCCTGACCGCGGCCCGGATCTGGGCCTGGTACAACGCCGACGCGATCACGTACTCGCCCACCGGAGAGGTGCAGTACAACCCGGACTACTACAGCGATGTGAAGGTCTCCGTCGAGGGCGGCCGGCAGACGGTCACGCTGACCATCAACGAGAAGGCCGCCTTCAACGACGGCACTCCGATCGACTGGACCGCCATCGAGGCCACCTGGAGGGCCAACAACGGCTCGAACAAGGCGTACGACGCCTCGTCCACCGACGGCTACGACCAGATCACCTCGGTCCACAAGGGCGCGAACGCCAAGCAGGCCGTCATCGAGTTCAAGGGCGTCAACGCCGCCTGGACGCCCCTGTTCACCACCTTCCTGCACCCGAAGGCGGCCACCGTCGCCAACTTCAACAAGGCGTACGTCAAGAAGGCCCACCCGGAGTGGGGCGCGGGTCCGTACACGGTCGGCAAGTGGGACACCCACTCGGGCGGCATCACCTTCGTCCGCAACCCGAAGTGGTGGGGCAAGAAGGGCAAGCTCGACAAGCGCGTCTACGTCAACCTGGAGTCGACCGCCGCGGTCAACGCCTTCAAGAACGGCCAGCTCGACTACACCTCGGCCGTCGACGCGGAGAGCCTCAAGCAGGTGAAGGGGCTCAAGGGGACCGAGATCCGCAGCGGCGGCAGCCCCTTCGAGTACTCGCTCTACTTCAACACGAAGTCGGCGAACCTCTCGGACAAGGCCGTCCGCAAGGCCATCCAGCAGAGCATCGACCGCTCCCAGATCGCGAAGATCCAGTTCCAGGGGCTGGACCACAAGGAGCCGCTGCCCGGCTCGGCGTTCCTGTACAGCTTCCAGAAGGGCTACCGGGACAACGTCGCGGCCGTGCTGAAGCACTCGCCGGACGAGGCGAGGAAGACCCTCGACGCGGCCGGCTGGAAGCCCGGTGACGACGGCATCCGGGTCAAGGACGGCAAGCGGCTCCAGGTCGGCTACACGATCCTCGGCGACGAACCGCTGGACAAGGCCGTCGCCGGTGCCTTCACCGCGATGCTGAAGCCGGTCGGCGTCGAACTCGTCGTCAAGAAGGCCGACCCCGCGGACTTCTCCGAGGTCCTCAGCGAGCGCAGGTTCGACCTCTTCCTGTCGGGGAACCGCTCCATGGACCCGTTCGGCGCCCGCTACCTGTGCGACTTCTACTGCTCGGACCGTGACTCCAACATCACCGGCTCCGGCTCCCCGGCCCTGGACGAGGAGATCCGCGCCACCGCCGACATCGCGGACCTCGACGAGCAGATCGCGGCGGCCAACGAGGTCGAGCGGAAGGCGCTCCGGCAGTACGCCTTCCTGCCGCTGTTCAGCGGTCCGTCGACCTACAGCGTGAAGAAGGGCCTCGCCAACGTCGGCGCCACGATCTTCCACAGCCCGCTGCCGGAGACGATCGGCTGGGAGAAGTAGCCCGCACGCACCTGGTCCCGGGGCGGTCCCGCCCGGCCGCCCCGGGAACGTCAGATCGTGTCCCGGGGCGCCGCGTCGTACACCCGCCCGATCCGCGCCATCAGCTCCTCGTTTACCGCGAACTCCGTGTCGTCGATCCGCCGGACCGGTGCGATGCCCTGCGAGTTGGTGAGGAACGCAGACCGGAACGCGCCCAGCCCGTCCAGCCCCACCGGCCGCCGCACGGACCCCAGCCCCGCACCGGGCAGGTCCCGCTCCAGCAGTGCCATGGTGATGCCGAGCAGACAGGGCGCGTCGGGCCAGACCACCGAAGTGCCGTCCCAGAAGCCGATGTTGGTGATCGCCCCCTCCGTCACCGTGCCGTCCGGAGCGGTCAGCAGGGCCTCGTCGAAACCGGCGCGTGCGGCCCGCTGCGCGTAGTACGTCTGGCCGAACTCCCCGGGACGCTTGATGTGCGGCGCGGTGCGGACGTACGGGACGGACATCAGGGCGTGCGGTTCGGCGGACTTCCGGGCCGGACCGCGCACCGTCACCATGACGGTGGTCTCCGTGTCGCCCGGGGGCAGGAAGCCGTGCACCCGGACCGAGGCGTCCCGCACTCCGGCACCCTCCAGCGCGTGCCGGACCAGCCCGCGGACCCGCTCCCCGTCCAGCGGCCGCTCGAACAACTCCCGGTTCGCGGCGTCCAGCCGGGCCAGATGCAGCGCGAGACCGCGCGTCTTCCCGTCCCTGACCTGCATGGCGGTGAAATGGCCGTAACCGAGGAAGGCCGGAATCCGCAGGTCCTCCTCGGTGGCCGGTCGCCCGTCGAACTCGGCGTACGGAAAGGGCTGGGGCGGGGGAGTCGTCATGCCCCCACCGTAGGCCGGGGCCGGTCGGGGCGGTTCCCGGTGTGCGCGTGATGCGGTCAGGAACAGGGCGGTTCGCCGGGCGTGCCCTCGGGCAGCAGCTTGCGTTCGGCGGCGGTGTAGTCCCGCCCGGCGGCGTCGCAGAGCGCCCGGAACTGTGCCTCGGGACGCAGGTCGAAGCGCTGTTTCACGCCCTTCGACTCGACGGTCAGACGGTGCCCGTCGAGGTGGAGCAGGCCCGGTGGTATCGGCATCGACAGGTTGTTCCCGCTCTCCTCCGGGTCGATGAAGTGGAGGCGCTTGTCGCGGAAGGCGACGACGCGCCCGTCCGCCGTCAGGGCGGCGAGCTGGTCCTCCGTCTTCCACGGCACGGGCGGTGCGACCGGCTTCGTGCTCGGTACGCTCCAGACCCTTGTCCGGGAATCGGTGCTGACGACCGCGAGGCGCGTGCCCGCCGGGTCGAAGGCGAACGACGCGGGGTACCGGGCGCTGAGTGGCGCCGTGGTGACGGGCATCCCGCGCAGCGCGGTCACGAGTCGGGAGCCGCGCAGGTCCCACAGCAGGACCGCGTTGCGCCCGATGGTGGAACCGAACGTCGCCGTTGCGACCTGCCCGGGATGCTTCGGTCGTGCGACGAGCTGGATGTCTCCGAAGTGGACGTCCCCGTTGTCACCGTCACGTGCGTCCCGGTGGATCGGGAAGGGCCGCGTCGTCACCTTCCCGGTGGCGGTGTCCACCCGTGCCAGCCGGGCGTCGGCGGAGACGACGGCGATCTCGCTGCCGCCGACGCCGACCACGGCCTCGACCCGGTCGAAGTCCGGCAGCACGTCGTTCAGGGGAGTGGCTGGGGACTCGGTGTCGTCCATCGAATGGGAACGGAGGAGCCGGCCGTTGTCACCCCACACCACCAGCCGCCGGGAGTCGGCGGTCCATGCCGCGGTCCACTTCGCCGCCCAACCCCTCGACCGGACCGGCCGGGGGAGGCGGAAGGACCGAATCCGTTCGCGGCGGGAAGTGTCCAGGACATTGATCCGGCCGTCCGCCACACGGGCGAGGAGCCTTCCGTCCGGAGACAGCGTCTCCACGCTCTCGTCCAGTTGGCCGGGCCGGAGGCGCTCTCCGCCGGCCGGTTCGACCCGGGTCTCCAGCAGGGTCGACCCCAGGGCCGCCAGGACCGTCGGCTCCTTTCCCCTCCCCGGGACCACGGCGATCTCCGGCCAGTTCCCGAAGCCGGCACTGGGAATGCGGGTGTAGTACGTGTGGCTGCCGCGTACGTCGAGCAGAAGGAGCTCCACGTACTCCAGCTCCGCACCCGTGCCCGGTTCGACGGTCACCATGTCGTAGGTGTAGCGCTCGGTGACGTCGTACTGGAAAGCGCTGGACGCCTCGTACGTACGCCCCGGTGTCCGGCCGAGTTCCAGCGCCTTTCCGGGTTGGCCCTTGTCGGGGGCGACGAGGTTTCCGCCCTCCCGGAACCTCGCGTGCCCCGAAGCGGTCACGTTCCTGGAGTACAGCAGACGTCCGGACGAGAGGTCCCGCACGTCCACGGTTCCCTCGCCCTCCCCGGGAGCGGGAATGACCGCCACGGAGTCCGCGTCGGAGGTGAACACCACATCGCCCAGGCTCTTCCCCAGCGCGATCCGATGGGTCGCCCGCGACCCGTCGTCGGGATCGGTCCCCCACACGTCCACGAGGGACTTGCTGCACCGGTTCCCGGCGGTGACGCATCCTTCGGCGGGGATGATCCCCAGGAGGAGCCGTCTGCTGTCGCTGCTGAAGTCCAGCCTCGTGTCCATGCCTCCGCGGAGTTCGTAGGGGCTGCTCGTCAGGACCGCGGGGCGCTTCGCGTCTTCCCCGCCCGTCCGCCACAGGCGGACACCCCCGGCGCCGGCAGTGGCCGCGACAAAGCGCCCGTCGGGGCTCATCGCGACCCGCAGTTCGCCCTCGGGGACGTCGGCGAGTTCCTGCGCGCGGCGCTTCTCGCCCGGAGCACCGGTGACCACGGTCAGCGTCGACCGACCGCCCGACACCTCCGATTCCACCACCAGCACCCGGCCGTCGTCGCTCGCGGCCAGGCCGCTGACGTTGCCGCTCCACAGGGCCGGATGGGAGCCCGTGACGAACTGCCCCCGCACGTACTGGTTCGCCAGCGCCTGCCGGCTCTGCGGGGTGTCCGCCGCGTGCCACGCCGCCAGGGCCAGCTGCAGTGCCGTGCCCGGGTCGTTGGGCGGGCGCTGTTCCGAAGTCTGGGCGAGGAGGCCGGCCGCCTGGGTGCGCAGCTGCCGCTCGGTGTCCCGGAGGCTCCGGTACGTGGTGAACACCAGGACGACCGCGAGGGCGGTCAGGGCGGCCAGCACCGTCACGGCGGCCTGCCGCAGACGGACGCCGCGCCGCGCGTGCCGCCTGCTGAGGCGGACGTACTCCCGCTCGGCCGCCGGGATGTCCTCCGGGTCGGGGTGCTCGACCAGCCGGCGTTCCGCCTCGGCCAGGTCCGTGCCGCTGAGGAGGCGGGCGGGCTCGCGCTGCTGGGACCGCCAGCGGTCCAGGTCGGCGCGCACCTGTTCCTGCCAGAGGCGGAAGTCGCGGGACTCGGTGAGCCAGCGCCGGAGGCGGGGCCAGTGGACGGTCAGCGCCTCGTGCGCCAGGTCGACGATCTCCTCGTGCCCGTCGCCGCCCGGCGCGTGGGAGAGGACGACGAGCTTGTCCGGGGCGAGCCTGCGCGCGAGCCCGACGAGTTCCGGGGCGAGGTCGGCCGCACGGGTCGGCCTGCGGGTGAAGGCGTCGCCGTCGCCCGGGCGGGCGAGCTGGACGAAGAGCCGCCGGGCGAGGTCCCGTTCGGACCTCGACAGCTTCTCGTAGGCGTCGTCGGCGGAGCCGACCAGCGCGCCCGCGACCCCGCCCAGTCCGTCGTACGCCGCGTGCGTGAGCATGGCCCGGCTGCGCCGCCGCCACAGCTCGGTCAGCGCGAACTGGACCAGCGGCATGCGGCCGGGCTCGTCGCCCGCGTCCGCGACGATCCGCTCCGGCAGGCCCGCCTCGAACCACAGCCCGGGCACGGCGTCGACCGGTGCGGTCACCGCCCGCCCGAGGTCCTCCGGGGCGAGCGGTGCGAGGAACCGGACGGCCTCGCTGACGAGGTCGGAGGTGTCGGCCGTGATCAGCGCGTCGAGGGATCCGGGGCGGGCCGTCGCGACGACCCGCAGGCCCCCGCCCGCCAGGCCGTCCAGCAGACCGAGGAGCGTCCGGCCGGCATCGGGCCCGGCGCTCACGTACTCCTCCAGCTGGTCCACGAAGAGGACGTGGCCGCCGGTGCCCCCGCCCCGGGCCAGTACCCGGGCGCGCAGCTCGGCGGCGAAGTCGCCGTTCGCCTCCAGCAGGTCCGCCAGCTCCTCGGCCCGCGCGAGGCGTTCGACCTCGCGCAGTTCCGGCTCCAGCACCCCGGCCAGCGCCCGTGCGACGACCGCGGCGGGGCGCACCCCCGGCACGGGCCGCAGCTCCGTCACCCCCGCCCCGGCCGCCCGCAGGCGGGGCAGCACCCCGGCGCTCACGAGCGACGACTTGCCGCACCCCGACGGCCCGGCCACCAGCGTCAGGGAACGCCCCCGGACGGCGGCGAGCAGCCGCTCCGCGTCGGCGTCCCGGCCGTGGAAGAACTCGGCGTCGTCCTCGGTGAACGCGGTCAGCCCCCGGAACGGGCAACGCGGCACCAACGTCGCCTCGTCGACCAGATCGGCCGAGGGCAGCAGGTACGCGGTGCGCTCCTCCACGTCGGCGGCGACCGTCATGCCGACGACGCCGTTCTGCGCGTCGTCCCAGACCGGCGCCCCGCTGAAGCCCTTCACGACACGCGGACCGGGCTCCTCGGTCTCCATCTGCACCCAGCCGGACCCCAGTCCGGCGCGCAGGGTGCCGTGGGCCCAGACGCCGTGCCCCGCGCCGACGGGAAACCCCATGGTCCGGAAGGGGTGTTCCCACACGTCCGTCCCGTCGACCAGCGGTGCGGGCCGGGTGCCCTCGACCGGCCCGTCGAGCCGCAGCAGCGCGACATCGCCACCGCCCGCGCGCCAGGACTCCACGGTCGCGTGTGTCCGGGGATGCCCGGCGACCAGGGGGAAGTCGACCTCGACGACCCGCTCGGGCGGTTCCTCGGGCCCGGCCCCCGGCAGCCCGAGCGCTCTGGCGACGACGTGCGCGCAGGTGCACAACACGTCCCCGGCGACCAGGAATCCGGCCCCGACCACCCTGCCGTCGCCCGCGTACACCCGTGCCTGCGACGCCTCCAGGGCGTCGCTCCCCCGTAACACAGCCATGGACAGCCCCTCGCGGATCCCGGACGGCGACATGACGATGTGTCGTGCGCGTCGAACCGGCTTCTACGGGGCATCACGGTACGCACAACTTCCGTGCGGAACACGTGTTTCGGCGGATTGTCGGCCAACCCGGCCATGAGGGGGAGGAACGGGAAATCCCGCGGCCCGATCCGAACGAGCTTGACCTCAACCATGGTTGACATACGAGTCTCTTCGCATGGAACTCACCCAAGCACCCGTGTCCACCGTTTCCGCCACAGGCTCCACCGCGCCCCTGAAGGTCGCGGTCATCGTCGCCAGCAACCGCGAGGGGCGGTTCGCCCCCGTCATCTCCAACTGGTTCCTCTCCCGCGTCGCGGACCGCCCCGACATCGAGACCGACGTGGTCGACATCGCGGAGCTCGACCTCCCGGTCGCCCTCTCCCACCGGCCCGACCCCGACGCACAGGGCCGGCTCGCGGCCGTCTCGTCGAGGCTGGCGGCGGCCGACGCCTTCGTCGTCATCACCCCCGAGTACAACCACTCCTTCCCGGCCCCGCTGAAGAACCTCATCGACTGGCACCGCGAGGAGTGGCAGGCCAAGCCCGTCGCGTTCGTCTCGTACGGCGGGGTGTCCGGCGGGCTGCGGGCCGTCGAGCACCTGCGGCAGGTCTTCGCGGAGCTGCACACGGTCGGCATCCGCGAGACCGTGTCCTTCCACAACGCGGGTGCCCTGTTCGACGACGAGGGCCGGCACCGGGACCCGGCGGGCTGCGACGCGGCGGCCAAGGTGCTGCTCGACCAGCTGGTCTGGTGGGGGCACGCGCTGCGCGACGCCAAGGCCGTGCGCCCGTACGGCCACTGACCACGGACGACGGCCGGGCGCCGGGCCGTCGTCCGGTCGTCCGGCACCCGGCCGTCGTCCCGGTCGCGCGGCGCCGGGCCGTTTCCCGCACGACAATCGGGGCAGGGACCGGGCCGCCGGGCGGCGGCCCGGCCGCGACCGACCCACGAGGAGCCGAGAGTGACGACGACGTCGGGATGGCTGACCGTACTGACCACGACGGACAGCGAGGAGAAGGCCCAGGCCCTGGCCCGGGGCGTGGTGGAGGCGAGGCTCGCCGCGTGCGCGCAGATCTCCGCGCCCGTCACCTCGGTCTACCACTGGCGGAGCGCCATCGAGACGGCGAAGGAATGGCAGCTGCTGTTCAAGACGACGGCCGAGCGGTACGACGAACTGGAGGCGCACCTCCAGGCCGCGCACGACTACGAGACCCCGGAGATCATCGCGATCCCGATCCTCCGGGGCAGCGCCCGCTACCTCGCCTGGGTCTCGGCCGGGACCGCCCCGCTCACCTCCCTGTGACACCGGCCCGGCGGCACGGACGGACGGAGGCGCGGACGGCCCGGTGGCGCGGACGGCCCGGTGGCGCGGACGGGACTACTCGCCGCCCTCCGCCGCCAGCGCCTTGCCGACCCCGGGCTCCCGCGGCCCCAGGAAGTGGGGATCGGGCTTGAACACGGCGTCCAGCGCCGCCTTCCCCGCCGCGAACACCTCCCGCGTCCCGCCGTAGTACCAGGTCGCGTCGTGCACGGCGTCGACGCCGACGCCGTACGCGTCGATACCGGCGGTCCGGCACAGCGCGATCGCCCGGCGGATGTGGAACCCCTGGCTCACCAGCACCGCCCGGTCGACCCCGAAGATCTTCTTGGCCCGTACGCACGAGTCCCAGGTGTCGAACCCCGCGAAATCGCTCACGATCCGCCGGTCCGGGACGCCCCGCTCCCTGAGGAAGGTGCGCATGGCCTCCGGCTCGTCGTACTCCTTCCGGCTGTTGTCGCCGGTCACGAGCACGACCTTCACTTTTCCCGCCCGGTACAGCTCGGCGGCGGTCCGCAGCCGGTTCGCCAGGTACGGCGACGGCCTGCCCTGCCACAGCCCCGCCCCGAACACCACGGCCACCTGCTGCGCGGGCGCGTCCGCGACAGTCCTGACGCGGGCGTCGGCGACGGTGTACATCCAGGTCGCGGGCGCCAGCGCGGCCACGCACGCGAGCATCACCCCCTGCACGGCCCGCCGCTGCCCGCGCCGCGTCCGGGGAAACCTCGGCCGCAACCGCCCGAGCGACCGCAGTCCCGGCCGTTTCATCCGCATGGGAGCCCCTTCTTCTGCCGTGCCGGGGGCCGCCGCCCCCACCTGATCGGACGAGCGGCGGACCCGAAGGGTTGCGAATCGGACGGACGGGTTCGGCCGGGCGGCCCGCGCGGCCGCCTGAGCCCGTTCACCGGACCGGCCGTCTACTGTCGGAACCATGGACGGTACGCAGGGCCACGGCACGGACGACACGCGGGGCCACCGCACAACCCCCTACGGCCCGGCGGACGCCGAGCGCTGGGACACCGAGCCGGACAAACGGCCGGGCCGCACGGCCTTCCAGCGCGACCGCGCCCGGGTGCTGCACTCCGCCGCGCTGCGCCGGCTCGCCGGAAAGACCCAGGTGGTCACCCCCGGCACCCGCGGCCGCGCCTGGGACGCCAGCCCGCGGACCCGGCTCACCCACTCCCTCGAATGCGCCCAGGTGGGCCGTGAGCTCGGGGCCGCGCTCGGCTGCGACCCCGATCTCGTCGAGACGGCCTGCCTCGCCCACGACCTGGGCCACCCGCCGTTCGGGCACAACGGCGAGCAGGCGCTCAACGACTTCGCGTCGGACTGCGGCGGCTTCGAGGGCAACGCCCAGTCGCTGCGGCTGCTGACCCGGCTCGAACCCAAGCGCTTCGTGCCCGACACCCGGACCGGCGAACTGGTCAGCGTCGGCCTCAACCTGACCCGGGCCGCCCTGGACGCCGCCACCAAGTACCCCTGGCCGCGCGGCGCGCACCCCACCGACCCCGGCTCACCGAAATTCGGGGTGTACGAGGACGACCTGCCGGTCTTCTCCTGGGCCCGCAGGGGCGCGCCGGAGAACCGCACGTGCTTCGAGGCCCAGGTCATGGACTGGTCCGACGACGTCGCGTACTCCGTGCACGACTTCGAGGACGGGCTGCACGCCGGCCACATCGACCCCGGCTGCCTCTACGCCGAGCCCGAGCGCGACGAGATCTGGGCGGTCGCCATCGGCCGCTACGTCCCGGCGGACACCGACCCCGAGGAGCTGGCCGAGGCCCTCGACCGGCTCGTCGACCAGGACTGGTGGCCGCACGGCTACGACGGCACCGCCGTCGCCCAGGCCCGGCTGAAGGACGCCACGAGCCAGCTGATCGGCCGGTTCTGCCTCGCCGCCGAGCGCGGCACCCGGCAGGCGTACGGCACGGGCCGCCTCGGCCGGTACGCCGCCGAACTCGTCGTCCCCCGCGAGGCCCGCAACGAATGCGCGGTCCTCAAGGCGGTCGCCGACCGGTACGTCATGCAGCGCGCCGAGCAGGAGGCGATCCGGGCCGACCAGCGGATCGTCATCGCCGAGCTGGCCGCCGCACTGACCGCGCGCGCCCCGAAGGGGCTGGAGCCGCAGTTCCGGGCCCTGTTCGACGCCGCGCCCGACGACCGGGCCCGCAAGCGGGTCCTGGTCGACCAGATCGCCGCCCTCACCGACGCGTCGGCCCGCTCCCTGCACGCCGCGCTCGTCCTGCGCCGCTGACCGGCCCCCGCGGCCCCCGCCGCCGACCGGCCGCCCCGCCCGGCATCCGGCCCGGCGGGTGGAGCATGGAGATCTCCCGGTCCAGTTCGGCCATCGGGGTCGACAGCACCCGGTCGATGCCGGTCTCCGGACCGGTGTCGCCCCGCCCCGGGGTCAGGAAGTCCGGGAAGAACGCGGCGTGCGGGCGCAGCCGGGCCGGGGCGGTCACCGTTTCCCCCGGGCCCGCCTGCGAGCCGCACCCCGGGCCGCGGGCCGCGGGCGCAGACTGGGACCGACCACTGGGGGTGACCTGATCGGGGTACACCCTCTTTCGTCATCACGCTGCGTGCGGGACGCTCGCAGTTGGCGGCGCCGCGAAGCAAGCACCGAGGAGGCATCAAGTGGTCGACGCACATCGGACGTTCGTCATCGTCGGCGGAGGACTGGCCGGAGCGAAGGCAGCGGAGACCCTCCGGGCGGAGGGTTTCAGCGGCCGGGTGATCCTCCTCGGCGACGAACGCGACCATCCGTACGAACGGCCGCCGCTCTCCAAGGGCTACCTGTCCGGCAAGGAGGACCGCAGCGGCGTATTCGTCCACGACACCGCCTGGTACGCGGGCGCCGAGATCGAACTGCACCTGGGCCAGCCCGTCACCTCGCTCGACCGGGCGGCCCGCTCCGTACGGCTCGGCGACGGCACCGTCGTCCACTACGACAAACTGCTGCTCGCCACCGGGGCCGAACCGCGCCGCCTCCCCGTGCCGGGCACGGAGCTGGCCGGTGTCCACCACCTGCGCCGCCTCGCCCACGCCGACCGGCTGCGCAACGTCCTGACCGCGCTCGGCCGCGACAACGGCCACCTGGTGATCGCCGGGGCCGGCTGGATCGGGCTGGAGGTCGCGGCGGCGGCCCGCGGATACGGCGCCGAGGTCACCGTCGTCGAACCGGAACCGACCCCGCTGCACCAGGTCGTCGGCCCCGAACTCGGCCAGATCTTCACCGACCTGCACAGCGACCACGGGGTCCGGTTCCACTTCGGCGTCCGCCTCACCGAGATCATCGGCCAGGACGGCCTGGTGCTCGCGGTCCGCACCGACGACGGCGAGGAGCACCCCGCCCACGACGTCCTCGCCGCGATCGGCGCCGCCCCCCGCACCGCCCTCGCCGAGACCGCCGGACTCGCCATGGCCCCCCGCGCGGACGGCGGCGGCATCGCCGTGGACGCCTCCCTGCGCACCAGCGACCCGCACATCTTCGCCGCCGGTGACGTCGCCAACGTGGCCCATCCGCTGCTCGGGGCCCGGCTGCGCGTGGAGCACTGGGCGAACGCGCTGAACAGCGGCCCCGCCGCGGCCCGCGCCATGCTCGGCCAGGAGGTGAGCTACGACCGGGTGCCGTACTTCTTCTCCGACCAGTACGACCTCGGCCTCGAATACTCCGGCTGGGCGCCACCGGGCAGCTACGACCAGGTGGTCATCCGCGGCGACGCGGGAAAGCGCGAGTTCATCGCCTTCTGGCTGAAGGACCGCCGGGTGCTGGCCGGCATGAACGTCAACGTGTGGGACGTCACCGAGACCGTGCAGGGGCTGATCAGGTCCGGCCGGCAGGTCGACCCGGACGCGCTGGCGGACCCGTCGGTGCCGCTGGACTCGCTGGGCTGAGCCGCGCCCGGTACGCCGGCCCCCGCCCGGCCCCCGGGCCGCGCCCGGCGTACCGGACCGGCTGGTTCCGCGGATCACGGTGCCGCGCGGTCCGGCTGTCCGTCCCCCACCCGTAGAATTCACCCGTGGCAGGCAGGATCAATGACGACGATGTGAAGGCGGTACGGGACGCGGTCCCGATCGACGCCGTCGTGTCCGAGTACCTCCAGCTGCGCAACGCGGGCGGTGGCAACCTCAAGGGGCTCTGCCCGTTCCACGACGAGAAGTCCCCCTCCTTCCAGGTCAGTCCGAGCAAGGGTCTCTTCCACTGCTTCGGCTGTCAGGAGGGCGGCGACACGATCGCCTTCGTGATGAAGATCGACCACCTCTCGTTCTCCGAGACGGTCGAGCGGCTCGCCGCCAAGGCGGGCATCACCCTGCGCTACGAGGAGGGCGGGTACAACCCCTCCCACCAGCGCGGCGAGCGCATCCGGCTGGTCGAGGCGCACAAGGCGGCCGCCCGGTTCTACGTCGAGCAGCTGGAGAGCCCCGAGGCCGAGATCGGCCGGAAGTTCCTCGCCGAGCGGGGCTTCGACCAGGCCGCCGCCGCCCACTTCGGCGTCGGCTACAGCCCGGCCGGCTGGGACCACCTCACCCGCTACCTGCGCGGCCAGGGCTTCAGCGACAAGGAACTGATCGCCTCCGGCCTCTCCCAGGACGGCAGGCGCGGCCCCATCGACCGCTTCCGCGGCCGGCTGATGTGGCCGATCAGCGACACCTCCGGCGACATCGTCGGCTTCGGCGCCCGCAAGCTGCGCGAGGACGACAACGGGCCGAAGTACCTCAACACCCCCGAGACCGCGATCTACAAGAAGTCCCAGGTGCTGTACGGCATCGACCTGGCGAAGAAGGACATCGCGAAGGCCAGTCGGGCCGTGGTCGTCGAGGGCTACACCGACGTCATGGCCTGCCACCTCGCCGGGGTCACCACCGCCATCGCCACCTGCGGCACGGCCTTCGGCGGCGACCACATCAAGATCCTGCGCCGGCTCCTGATGGACAACGGCAGCGCCCGGGTGATCTTCACGTTCGACGGCGACGCGGCCGGGCAGAAGGCCGCCCTGCGCGCCTTCGAGGACGACCAGAAGTTCGCCGCCGAGACGTACATCGCCATCGCCCCGGACAACATGGACCCCTGCGACCTGCGGCTGGTCAAGGGCGACGACGCCGTGCGCGACCTGGTCGAGCCGCGTACCCCGCTCTTCGAGTTCGCGCTCCGCCAGATCGTCTCCAGGTACGACCTGGAGACCCCGGCGGGCCGCGCCGCCGCGCTCGACGAGGCGGCGCCCGTCGTCGCCAAGATCAAGACGGGCAGCGTGCAGCGCGAGGTCGCCGTCCAGCTGGCCGGCTTCGTCGGCATCCTGGACCAGGAGTACGTGGTGCACCGGGTCAACCAGCTCGCCCAGTGGGCCCGCGGCCGGGGCGGCGACCGGCGCGGCGGCGCCCGGCCCGCCGCGCGGGGCGGCGCACAGCACCAGGAGGCACAGGCCCCCGCGCCCCCGTCGGGCCCCGCGCTCAACCTCCGCAGCCCGGCCCACCGCACCGAGCGCGAACTGCTCAAGCTCGCCCTCCAGAAGCCCGAGCTGGTCTCGCCCGCGTTCGACGCCTACGGGGCCGACGAGTTCACCGCCCCGCCCTATGCCGCCGTGCGCCGGTGCATCGAGGAGGCGGGCGGCGCCGAACAGGGCCTCGCCGACAGCCGCGAGTACCTGGTCCGGGTGCTCGACGCGGCCCCCGACGAGACGGTGCGCAACCTCGTCACCGAACTGGCCGTCGAGGTCTTCCACGGCAAGAGCATCGACGAGACCTACGCGGGCATGCAGCTCGTCCACGTCCGGCTGCGCGCCGTCGACCGCCGGATCGCCGACGTCCAGAGCAGCCTGGCCCGGCTCGGCAGCAACGTCGCCCCGGACCACCTGGCCGCCGCGCAGAACGAGGTCTGGGTCCTCCAGCAGTACGCCCAGAACCTGCGCGGCCACGGGGCCGCCGCGCTCTGAGGCCCCCCGGGGTGCTCCCGGGGTAACCGCCCGGTCACGGACCGGACTCAGAAAGTCCCCGCACGCCCCTCGTGACGGAGATGTGTCGTGCCCCACACTGAGGGCGGTGCCTGAGTCATCGGAACGCGGCCGGTCCACCGAACGGTGGCCCGCACCCGCGGTCCGGCAGCGATCACCTGGAGGTCGCCCCCGTGCAGACCCGGACCAAAACCGAGCACATCTCGGCCATCCCCGCGCAGCACCGGGCCTCACGGCACCCGGAGGCCGCGGCGGGATCCCCGCCCGCACCGGTCGATCCGCCGGACCCGCCCGAGGCGCTCGCCGAGGAACCGCCGGAGGCGCTCACGGAGGAGTCCGAAGCCCCGGAACCGGAACCGGGGCCCGGACAAGGGGCGCGGAACCGTCCGGAGACCGGCACCACCTCCTCCGACCTCCTCCGCCAGTACCTGCGGGAGATAGGCCGGATACCCCTGCTCAGCGCCGCCGAGGAGGTGGAGCTCGCCCGCCGCGTCGAGGCCGGGCTCTTCGCCGAGGAACGGCTCGCGCGCACCCCGGACCCCGACACCCGGCTGGCCGTCGACCTCGACCGGCTGGTGGTCATGGGACGGATGGCCAAACGCCGCCTCATCGAGGCCAACCTCCGCCTCGTCGTCTCCGTCGCCAAGCGCTACATCGGACGCGGGCTGACCATGCTCGACCTGGTCCAGGAGGGAAACCTCGGGCTGATCAGGGCGGTCGAGAAGTTCGACTACACCCGGGGCTACAAGTTCTCCACGTACGCGACCTGGTGGATCCGGCAGTCCATGTCCCGCGCCCTCGCCGACCAGGCGCGGACCATACGGGTCCCGGTGCACGTCGTCGAACTGATCAACCGCGTCGTGCGCGTCCAGCGCCGGCTGCTCCAGGAACGCGGCTGCGAACCCACGGCCGAGGAGGTCGCGGCCCAGCTCGACCTCACCCCGGAGCGGGTCGGCGAGGTCCTGCGGCTCGCCCAGGAACCCGTCTCGCTGCACGCCCCGGTCGGCGAGGAGGACGTCGCCCTCGGCGACCTGATCGAGGACGGCGACGCCGCGTCCCCGGTCGAGTCCGCCGCCTTCCTGCTGCTGCGCGAGCACCTCGAAGCGGTGCTCTCCACGCTCGGCGAACGCGAACGGAAGGTGGTCCAGCTGCGCTACGGGCTGGACGACGGGCGGCCCCGCACCCTGGAGGAGATCGGCCGGATCTTCGGCGTGACCCGCGAACGCATCCGCCAGATCGAGTCCAAGACGCTCGGCAAACTGCGGGACCACGCCTTCGCCGACCAGCTCCGCGGCTACCTCGACTGAGACGGCGCGAGGGCCCGCGCCGCCGGGTGGCGGCACGGGCCCTCGAAGACCGAACGGGCGGTGGCCCTAGTCGACTTCGGCGACCGCCTGGGCGAACTGAGCCGAGTACAGCCGGGCGTAGGCGCCCCGGGAGGCCAACAGCTCCTCGTGCGTGCCCTGTTCGACGATCGAGCCGTTCTCCATCACCAGGATGACGTCGGCGTCCCGGATCGTGGAGAGCCGGTGCGCGATCACGAAGCTCGTGCGGCCGTGCGCGAGGCGCGCCATCGCCTTCTGGATCAGCACCTCGGTCCGGGTGTCGACGGAGCTGGTCGCCTCGTCGAGGACCAGGATCACCGGGTCGGACAGGAACGCGCGGGCGATCGTGATCAGCTGTTTCTCACCCGCGCTGACCCCGGTGCCCTCGTCGTCGATCACCGTGTCGTAGCCGTCCGGGAGGGTACGGATGAAGCGGTCGGCGTGGGCCGCCCGCGCCGCCTCCTCGATCTCCTCGCGGGTGACCTCGCGCGAGGCGCCGTAGGCGATGTTGTCCGCGATCGAGCCGCCGAACAGCCAGGTGTCCTGGAGGACCATGCCGATCGACCGGCGCAGGTCGTCGCGCGACATCTTCGCCACGTCCACCCCGTCGAGCGCGATGCGCCCGCCGGTCACCTCGTAGAACCGCAGCAGCAGATTGACCAGGGTGGTCTTTCCGGCGCCGGTCGGGCCGACGATCGCGACCGTGTGGCCGGGCTCGACGTCCAGCGACAGGTTCTCGATCAGCGGCTTGTCCGGGTCGTAGCGGAACGACACCTTCTCCAGCGAGACCCCGCCCCGCAGCTTCCCGGGCCGCTCGCCCTTGCCGGGCGCGGGGTCGGCGCCCTGCTCCTCGGCGTCCAGCAGCTCGAAGATCCGCTCGGCCGACGCGACGCCCGACTGCACCAGGTTCGTCATCGAGGCGACCTGGGTCAGCGGCATCGAGAACTGGCGCGAGTACTGGATGAACGCCTGCACGTCACCGATGGACAGCGCGCCCGAGGCGACCCGCAGCCCGCCGACGACGGCGACCAGCACATAGTTCAGGTTCGACATGAACATCATCAGCGGCTGCATGATCCCGCTGTTGAACTGGGCCTTGGAACTCGCCTCGTACAGCGCCTCGTTCTGCTCGGCGAAGTCCTTCGCGGACTCCGCCTGCCGCCCGAAGACCTTCACCAGGGTGTGCCCGGTGTACATCTCCTCGATGTGGGCGTTGAGCTTGCCCGTGACCCTCCACTGCTCCACGAACTGGGGCTGCGAGCGCTTGCCGACCTTCGTCGCCACGACCACCGAGAGCGGCACCGTCACCAGGGCCACCAGGGCCAGCAGCGGCGAGACCCAGAACATCATGATCAGGACGCCGACGATGGTGAGCAGGGAGTTGATGAGCTGGCCCATCGTCTGCTGCAACGTCTGCGAGATGTTGTCGATGTCGTTCGTCGCCCGGCTGAGCACCTCGCCGCGCTGGGCCCGGTCGAAGTACGACAGCGGCAGCCGCGACAGCTTCGTCTGGATGTCCTCGCGCAGCTGGAACACGACCCGGTTGATGATCCGGATCGACAGCCGGGTGGCCACCAGCATCAGCAGCCCGGCACCGACGTAGATCGCCAGCGCCACCAGCAGCACGTCGCCCACCGCGCCGAAGTCGATGCCGTGCCCCGGCACGAAGTCCACCCCGGACAGCATGTCGGCGAGGCCGCTGTCGCCCGCGCGCATGCGCGCGATGGTCTCCTCCTTGGTCGCCCCCTCCGGCATCTGCCGGCCGATGAACCCGGCGAAGACCAGGTCGGTCGCCCGGCCGAGGATCTTCGGCCCGATCACCGACAGGGTGACGCTCACCGCGCAGGCCGCCAGCATCGCGTAGAGCGAGAGCCGCTCCGCCTCGAAACGCCTCAGCAGCCGCTTCGAGGACCCCTTGAAGTCCATGGAACGGTCGGTCGGCGCCCCGCCCGCCATCATGCGTCCGCCAGGACCGGCCATCACGCGGCCTCCGCTTCCGTCAGCTGGGAGAGCACGATCTCCCGGTACGTCTCATTGCCGGCCATCAGTTCGTGATGGGTGCCGGAGCCGACGACCCGGCCCTCGTCCAGCACCAGGATCCGGTCGGCCTCGCGGATGGTGGACACGCGCTGCGCCACGATCACCACGGTCGCGTCGGCGGTCTCCCGCGCCAGCGCGCCCCGCAGCGCGGCGTCGGTCGCGTAGTCCAGGGCCGAGAACGAGTCGTCGAAGAGATAGATCTCCGGCCGCTGCACCAGCGTCCTGGCTATGGAGAGCCGCTGCCGCTGCCCGCCGGAGACATTGGTGCCGCCCTGCGCGATGGGCGCGTCCAGGCCGTGCTCCAGGCCCTCGACGAACTCCTTGGCCTGGGCGACCTCCAGCGCGTGCCACAGCTCCTCGTCGGTCGCGTCCGGATTCCCGTACCGCAGGTTCGTCGCGACCGTCCCGGAGAACAGGTACGGCTTCTGCGGGACCAGGCTCACGGTCTTCGCCAGCAGGGCCGGATCCAGCGTCCGCACGTCCGTGCCGTCCACCAGCACCTGGCCGTCCGTCACGTCGAACAGCCGCGGCACGAGCCCCAGCAGCGTCGACTTGCCGCTGCCCGTCGACCCGATGATCGCGGTGGTCTCGCCGGGGCGGGCCAGCAGGTCCACCGACCGCAGCACCGGCTCCTCGGCGCCCGGGTAGCGGAAGTCCGCGCCGCGCACCTCCAGGTGGCCGCGGGCGCGCAGCTCGCGGACCGGCGCGACCGGCGGGACCACGCTCGACTCCGTCTCCAGGACCTCCTGGATGCGCTCGGCGCACACCTCGGCGCGCGGCACCATCATGAACATGAAGGTGGCCATCATCACCGACATGACGATCTGCATCAGATAGGCGAGGAAGGCGGTCAGCGCGCCGATCTCCATGCCCCCGCTGTCGATGCGGTGGGCGCCGAACCAGAGCACCGCGATCGACGAGACGTTCACGACCGTCATCACGGTCGGGAACATCAGCGCCATCAGCCGGCCCGTGGCCAGCGCCACGTCCGTCAGCTCGGTGTTGGAGCCGCGGAAGCGCTTCTCCTCGTACTCGTCGCGGACGAAGGCGCGGATGACCCGGTTGCCGGTGATCTGCTCGCGCAGCACCCGGTTCACCGTGTCGAGCCGCTCCTGCATGGTGCGGAACAGCGGACGCATCCGCTTCACGATCAGACTCACCGAGATGCCCAGCACCGGCACCACCGCGAGCAGCACCGCGGACAGCGGGACGTCCTGGCCGAGCGCCATGACGATGCCGCCGACGCACATGATCGGGGCCGACACCATGAGGGTGAACGTCGTCAGCACCAGCATCTGGACCTGCTGGACGTCATTGGTCGTACGGGTGATCAGCGACGGTGCCCCGAACCGCCCGAGCTCGCGTGCCGAGAACGACTGGACCCGGTCGAAGACCGCGGCCCGCACGTCGCGGCCGAGCGCGGACGCGGTACGGGCGCCGTAGTGGATGGCCCCCATGTTGCAGACCACCTGGCCGATGCTGACGGCGATCATGATGGCGCCGAATTCGAGGATGTAGCCGGTGTCCCCCTCGACGACACCGTTGTCGATGATGTCGGCGTTCAGGGTGGGGAGGTAGAGGCTGGCACAGGTCTGCAGCAGCTGGAGGAGGACCAGCAGCACGATGGGTTTCTTGTACGGACCGAGATGGGCCCGCAGGAGTTTTATGAGCACGCGTGTCTCTCGGGTGTCGGCAGAGTGCGGGAGTCGACCCATTTTCCGGCACCGTCGGCCGCGACTGCGAGTAATTTTACTCAAGACCAGGTCAAAAAAAAGACCGAGTACACAGTCGGTGGGAGCCCCGCCGCGCGCCCGGTCCCACCGGGTGCCGCACCCCCGGTTCCACCGCGCCCGCGCGCGCTCGGAGCGTGCTCAGCGCGCGGCGTCGAACGCTCCCGGATGGATCCGGTCCCGGGTCGTCACGTACTGCTGGCGCACCGCCTGTCCGACCGCCAGCTCCTCGCCCGGCTCCAGCACCTGCGCCGCGGCACCCTGCCAGGCCGGGGGGACGAGCGGATCGACCGTGCCCTGCGAGGCGCCCAGTGCCCAGGCCGCCTGCCGGGCCGCGCCCAGCGCCGCGTACTCGGCGGGCTGCGGCACGACCACCTGCGTACCGAAGAACGCGGGCGCCAGCCCCTGCACGGCGGGCAGCTCGGCCGCCGCCCCCAGCAGGAACACCCGCCGCACCTCGACGCCCCGGCCGCGCAGCACGTCGAGCGCGTCGGCCAGCGAGCACAGCATCCCCTCGAACGCGGCCCGCGCCAGGTGCTCCGGCTTCATCGACTCGCGCCGCAGCCCGCACAGCGTCCCCGCGGTGTGCGGCAGGTGCGGGGTGCGCTCGCCCTCCAGGTACGGCAGGAGCACCAGCCCGGAGGCGCCCGGCGTCGACTTCAGCGCCAGCGCGGACAGTTCCTCGATGTTCTCCAGGCCGAGCATCTCGGCGGTCCCGCGCAGCGCCCGCACCGCGTTCGAGGTGTGCACCACCGGCAGGTGCATCCCGGTGGCGTCCGCGAACGACGTGATCATCCCGGCCGGGTCGGACAGCGCCTCGTGGTGCACCGCCATGACCGAGCCCGAGGCGCCCAGCGACACCACCGCGTCGCCCACCCCGACCCCGAGCCCGAACGCCGCGGCCATCGTCTCGCCGGTCCCCGCGGAGATCAGCAGCCCCTCGGGCGTCGTCCCGGCGGTCCCGGAGGGGGCGAGCACCTCGGGCAGCGCGGCCCGGTGCCCGAGCGCGAGCTCCACCAGATCGGGCCGGTAGGAGCCGCTGCCCGCCGACCAGTAGCCGGTGCCGGAGGCGGCGCCCCGGTCGGTGGTCCGCCGGGCGGGGCGCCCCAGCAGCTGCCACACCAGCCATTCGTGCGGCTGCAGCACCGCGGCCACCCGCTGCGCCGCCTCCGGCTCGGTCCGCGCCAGCCACCGCAGCTTCGCCACCGGCTGCGCCGCCTGCGGCACCGAGCCGACCGCCTCGGCCCAGGACTGCCGCCCGCCGAACAGGTCGATCAGGTCCGCGGCGGCGGCCTGCGCCCGCTTGTCGTTGCCGACCAGCGCCGGTCGTACGGGATTGCCCTGCTGGTCCAGCGGCACCAGGCCGTGCTGCTGCGCGGAGACGCCGATGGCCTGCACGCCCTCCAGCAGCCCGCCGCCGGCGGCCTCGCCGAGCGAGAGCAGCCAGCCCTGCGGGTCGACCTCGGTGGCCTTCGGGTCGACGGGGTGCGCGGCGTACCCCCGGCGCAGTACGGCGCCGGTGTCCGCATCGCAGACGACGATGTGCGTGAAGGCGGAAGAGCTGTCCAAGCCCGCGACTATCCCCATGCACAAGATTCTGCCGCACCACCGGAGCGTTTCCGTACCGGATGACGCGGCATCGTCGCGAGCGGCCCCGGGGCCTCAGGTGTTGGAGGTGCCCCAGTCGTCCTCGGCGCCGTCGCGGGCGCGGTCCCGCAGCGAGCGCATCCGCTCGGCGACCGGGGCGGGCACCTTGGCGCCGACCTTGTCGCTCATCGCGTGGTACGCCTTTCCGGCCATCTGCCGGCCGTTCTGCGCCGCGGACTCGGCGGTGTTGCGCACGGCCGGGTTCCGGGCGAACCGGCGCGCTGATTCCTTCATCTGTTCGTAGCGCTCGCGCCCGGCCCGTGTCCCGATCACGTATCCGAGGGCCAGTCCGGCGATGAACGTGAGCCGGTACCGCATGGCTGTCACCCTTCCTTGCTCAGTGCGACGCTCGTGCGACGTGTGCCGGACGTGTGCCGTCCGGCTGCCGGACGGCGCCGGAGATCACCCCGGGGATACCGATTGGCAAAGCACCCCCCTGCTTGCGCTAATGTATGTGTCGCAGCGAACGCGCGCCGCCCGGCATCCGCCAGGCAGGTAGGGTTCGGTGCACATGCAGCAATCCCCTGTAGCTCAATTGGCAGAGCAGCCGGCTGTTAACCGGCAGGTTACTGGTTCGAGTCCAGTCGGGGGAGCGCGATCCCCTGTAGCTCAATTGGCAGAGCATTCGGCTGTTAACCGGAGGGTTACTGGTTCGAGTCCAGTCGGGGGAGCGGAACGGAAGAGGGCCCCACGGGGTCCTCTTTCGCATGCCCGTCGCCGTTCGGCGCCGTGATGCGTGGGGGGTGCATGTGACTCTTTCGAGGTCTGTTTCGCCCCTTCCGGAACCGGGCAGCCGTCGGCGCGGTCCTCATGGTCAGGCGAAGCCGACCATCCGGAGCGAGAGATCGTATGACCGGCTATGCTGCGGCAGACGGCGCGCACACTTGTACGCGCCACGCCGAAAAGGGGCGGTAGCTCAGCCGGTTAGAGCAGCGGACTCATAATCCGTCGGCCGTGGGTTCGAGTCCCACCCGCCCCACCGAAGTTCCCCTGGCAGAATCGTTCTGACCTGGTGAAACATAAGGGCCCCCAGTCTGCTGGGGGCCTTTTGCGTTGCCCGGGGCGGGGGGCTGCCCGGTGTCCGGCGGGCCCGCGGGTCCGGGGCGGCCCGCGGGTGGGACGTCGCGGCCCGTGGGGGAGGAGCCGGGCGGGTACGGGCACTTCGGCCGGGGCCGCCCGGCGGCACATGCGACGGTGTGCCAACTTCCGATGGGTGCGCCGGACTTCACCGGCCGCGCCGCGAGCGCCCGGCGGCCGGAGCCGTCCGGGCCGCCGCGGGCGTCGTGACGGCCCCGCGCTCCGGGCGTCCCGCCGTCCGCGGCCGGGCGGCGTCGCGGGCCGTGCGAAGCGCGTGGGAAGGGGCGGGGCGTGCCGCCCGCAGTGGTGCTCGGAGAGTCATCAATGGGTAACTCTCCGATGGAATGTGACGTTTCACGACTTTTAATGCTGATTGTGGCTTGTACGACTTGTTGGTCGTAGGGGGTGGACGTAGTGTCGGAAGTGCCGCTGCAGAAGCAAGGAGTGGCACAGCATCCTCCGAAGGAGACGAAGATGAACGTACGCAGCATCTTCGACCACAGGGACAGGGGCCGCGGTCGAGGCGGACGTGGATACGGACGCGGACGTGGATACGGACGTGGACGTGGACGCGGATTCCGTGACTACGGCTATGACGACTACGACTACGGCTATGGCGGCCGTGGACGTGGGTGGGGTTGCTGACCCCCCTTCCCTGACGCCAAACCTGGTACGAGGCAGGCTCGCGCGCATCGCGCGGGTCCGCTTCGTGTTTTTGGGGCCCGTGCCCGCGGGGGAGCGCCGCGGCCCCGCCGTCCACGGCGACGGTCCATGACCCCCAGTACCTCTGTGACGTGACGCCCATGCGCCTTCGCAGTTCACTCCAGCGTCCGGCCCGCACCGAAGAGCCGCCCCAGGACTCGGTGACGGACATTCCGATCCGCACCGACCCCATCAGCATCATGATGGCGTTCCGGCGCTTCTGGCCCTTGACCAGAGGAGACCGGCGCTGGCTGATCGTGGTCTTCGTGTGCGCCGTCCTGGCCGCCCTCGCCGAGACCATCACGGTCCTGCTCTTCGCCGAACTCACCGACACCGCCCTGCAACGGGGCGACGTCAGTGCCTTCTGGAAACCCGCCGGCCAGTGGCTCGCCGTCGCGGTCACCGGTGCCGTGGTGGGGTACCTGGGCAGCTCCCTCGCGGCCTGGACCGCCGAACGCTTCGTCCTGCGGCTGCGGGCCCGCGTCTTCGGCCACATCCAGACGCTGCCGCCGCACTTCTTCCAGCGCAACCGCCGCGGCGACCTGGTGGAACGGCTGACCGGCGACGTGGAGGCCATCGAGGCCCTGGTGGTCTCCGGCATCGTCGGCACGGCCTCGGCCCTGTTCGGCACCATCTTCTACGCCGGCGCCGCCCTGATGCTGCGCTGGGACCTGGCGCTCGCCACCTTCCTCATGGTCCCGCTGCTCCTGATCGTCACCGGCCGGTTCGCCGGGCCGCTGCGCGCGGTGTCCCGGCGCGGCCGGGCGGCGGACGGCGCCATCACGGCGGTGGTCGAGGAGACGCTGGTCAACGTCGTCATGACCCAGGCGTACAACCGGCAGCAGGACGAGGAGAAGCGGCTCGCGGACAAGGCGCGGGTACGGCTGCGGACCGCCGTGAAGGCCGTCCGCCTCACCGAGTTCTACGAGCAGTTCGTCGAGGTCCTCGAAACGCTCTGCGTCCTGACCATCATCGGCCTGGGGGCGTGGGAGATCTCCGCGGGCCGGATGACCCTCGGGGAACTCCTCGCCTTCGCCGCCTTCATCGGCTACCTCTACCCGCCGATCCGCTCGCTGGGACAGCTCGGCCTGACCGCCACCGCGGCGACCGCGGGAGCCGAACGACTGCTGGAGATCCTCGATTCCCGGCCCGCCGTCACCGACCCGGCCTCCTCCGTGCCCGAGCCGCCCCGGAGCCGGGCACTCGGCGAGGTGGAGGCGTGCCACGTCTTCTTCCGCTACCCCAACGGCGCCGAACCGGTGCTCCGGGACCTCTCGTTCACCGCGAGCCCCGGGGAACTCCTGGTCATCACCGGGCCCAGCGGTGCGGGCAAGTCGACCCTGGCGGCGCTGCTGCTGAGGTTCTACGACCCCGACTCCGGCAGCATCCGGCTGGACGGCGTCTCCGCGGACCGGCTGCCGCTGACCCACCTGCGCCGGAACATCACGCTGCTGCCCCAGGACACGCTCGTGCTGCACGACACCATCGAGGAGAACATCGGCTGCGGGCGCCCGGACGCGAGCCACCACGACGTCGTGGAGGCCGCGCGGGCCGCCGATGCCGACGCGTTCATCCGCGCCCTGCCGGATGGGTATGACACCGTCATATCCACCGGCACCCCCCGGCTGTCCGGCGGCCAGCTGCAACGCATCGCCATCGCCCGCGCCATGCTGCGCGACGCCCCCGTGCTCCTGCTCGACGAACCCACCACCGGGCTGGACCGGCTGGCCGCCCGGCGCATCCTCACCCCGCTGCGGCGACTGGCCCGCGGCCGCACCACCATCGTGATCACCCACGACCTGGCCCTCGCCGCGGACGCCGACCGCGTCCTGGTCCTGGACGAGGGGCGGCTGGTGGAGTCCGGCACACACGCCCAGCTCCTCGGCAACAGCGGCCTGTACGCCACGCTCTTCGAACGTCGCGCCCGGCAGCACGACGGGGCCGGGCCCCGGTCCGCCGAACCGTCAGGAGTCCACTGGAGCTGAGGGACCGTACCCCCCGACGGGCCGGCCGCCGCGGGACGCCGACGGACCGGGCGGGCCCCGCGGCCGGAAACGGGCCGTGCCCGGCAGCGGCCGGGACACCGCTCGTTACCATCCGCTGTGACCGAAACGACCGAAGGACCCGCCCGCCGCACCCGCATATTCGCCGACCTGACGCCGCTGAGGACCTCTCCCGACTACCGGCGGCTCTGGTTCGGGAACACGGTCTCCTGGGTCGGGCAGGGGATGACGTCGCTCGCCGTCTCGCTCCAGGTCTACGACATCACCGGATCGGCCTTCTCGGTCGGACTCATCGGCTTCTGCTCGTTCCTGCCGCTCGTCGTCTTCGGACTGTACGGCGGCGCCGTCGCGGACACCCTCGACCGGCGCAAGCTGGGGCTGGTCAGCGCGTCCGGCTCGTTCGCGCTCTCCCTCGTCCTGCTCGCCGCCGCCGTCGCCGGGGTGGAGCAGGTGGGCCTGCTGTACGCGGTCGTGGCCCTCCAGGCGGCCTGCTTCGCGGTCAACGCACCGGCCCGCAGCTCGATGATCGCCCGGCTGCTGCCGGCCGAGCAGCTGCCCGCGGCGAACGCCCTCAACTCCATGACCAGCACCACCGGCATGCTGGCCGGACCGATGCTCGGCGGCCTCGTCGTCGGCTGGTGGGGCTACCGGGCCGCGTACACCGTCGACGTGATCACCTTCACCGCCTCGCTGTACGCGATGTGGCGGCTGCCCGCGATGCTGCCGCAGCGCGAGGAGGGCTCGGGGGACAAGCGGGCGTCGGTCGCGGACGGGCTGCGCTTCCTGGGGACCAGGCCCAATCTGCGGATGACCTTCTTCACCGACCTGTGCGCCATGGTGCTGGCCCACCCCCGGGCGCTGTTCCCCGTCGTCGCCGTCCTCTGGTACGGGGGCGACGCGAAGACCACCGGTCTGCTGGTCGCCGCCCCCGCGCTGGGCGCGCTGCTCGGCGGGGTGTTCTCCGGATGGCTGGGCCGCGTCCGGCGCCACGGCCTCGCGGTGCTGCTGGCCGTGGCCGGCTGGGGCGCGGCCGTCGCGGTCTTCGGACTGACCCGTCAGCTCTGGCTCGGGCTGATCTTCCTGGCGCTCGCCGGGTGCGCGGACAACACGTCGATGGTCTTCCGCAACACCATGCTCCAGGCGGCCGTGCCGGACGAGATGCGAGGACGGCTCCAGGGCGTGTTCATCGTCGTCGTGGCGGGCGGGCCCAGGCTCGGCGACTTCCTGGCCGGATCGGTCGCCGACCTGGCCTCGCCCGGCCTGGCGGTGACCGGGGGCGGCATCGCCTGTGTCGTCGCCGTGACCCTGCTGGGGCTGCGGTGGCGCGGGTTCGCACGGTACGACGCGCAGAACCCGCAGCCGTGACGCCGCTGGACGGGAGGGGGACCACCCCGCCCGCGTCTCACCCCCGCGACGCGCCCCCGTTCCCGCCTCCGTCCGGCGCCGGTCCCACCACCGAGCGGGCGAAGCCCAGCTCCACCAGGTCCTGGGGGCGCAGCCGCAGCTGGTCCGCCGTGGCCCGCACCTCCTCCGGCGGGCGCTTCAGGATCGCCGCCGCCAGTTCCGGGGCGATGACCGAGAAGTAGCTGTCCCGGGTGACATGGGTGTTCTCCGGGGAGGCCAGCGCCAGTGCGCCGCCCGAACCGCCCTCGCCGATCACCAGGGTGGTGAGGGGCACCCGGGCCGCGGCCACGGCCGCGAACGCGTCGGCGATGGCGGCGCCCGCCCCGGCCCGCTCCGCCGCCGCGTCGTTCGCCGCGCCCGGGGTGTCGATCAGGGTGAGCACGGGCACGCCGAGCCGGTCCGCCAGCCGGATCACCCTGGCCGCCGTGCGGTAACCGGCCGGGCGGGTCGCGGTGCCGCACTGGGCGACGTACGCCACCGAGCGGTCCTCGCGCCGCCCGAAACCGCACAGCAGCCCCGGGTCCGTGCCCCCGCAGCGGTCGCCGCGCAGCGGGAGCCGGTGCTCGAAGTACGCGTCCAGATACGCCTCGGCGCGCGGCCGGGACGCGGCACGCGCCTGCCGGACCGCGTCCCAGCCGGTCGCCGGGAGACCGGTGGCGGACAGGGCGTCCGGCACCGGGGCGGGCCGGGACGCGGACTGCGGGGCGAGCGCCCGCAGCCAGCCGGCCACCGTCCCCGGCAGCTCCCCGGGCGCGACGACCGCGTCGATCTGGCCCGCGGCCAGCTGCCCCTCCGCGGTGTACGCGTGGGGGTCGGCGTCGGCGGGCCGCACCCGGGAACCGGCGAACCCGACCTGGGCGCCCGGCAGCGCCAGGATCACGTCGGCGCCCGCGCCCAGCGTGGCCCAGCCGCCGCCGGTCGTCGGGTCGCGCACCACCGCGAGCTGCGCGGGGCCCGCCGCCCGCAGCCGCGCCGAGGCCCCGGCCACCCGCTGGAGCTGGGTCAGGGCGACCATGCCCTCCTGCATCCGGCTGCCGCCCGTCGCGATGAGCGAGACGAGCGGCAGCGACCGGGTCCGGGCGGCCTCGTACGCGGCCACCAGCCGGTCCCCGGTGCGCTGCCCCAGCGAGCCGCCCAGGAAGCCGAACTCGAACGAGACCAGGACGCAGCGCTGCCCGCCGACGGTGGCGAGGCCGTGCACGACGGACTCGGCCTCGCCGGTACGGGCGGCGGCGCGGGCCCGGGAGTCCGCGTACCCGCGCCAGGACAGCGGCCCGTCCCCGGTGCCGTCGACGCCGCCGGGGCCGTTGCCGGTGAGCTCCTCGAACTCCGTGGTGAGCGCCGCGATCGCCGCCCTCGCCGTCAGCCGCTCAGGCATGGAGCGACCTCTTCATGATCTTGCCGAGGTCGTTGCGGGGCAGCGCGTCCAGGTAGCGGACCGTGCGGGGGCGCTTGTGCGGGGACAGCTGGGCGGCCACGTGGTCGGCCAGCTCGTCGGCGGACGGAGGAGCGGCCGGGTCGGCCGGCACCACCCAGGCGACGATCCGCTCGCCCAGGTCCGGGTCCGGCTCGCCGGTGACCGCGGCCTCGCGGACCCGGGGGTGCTCCAGCAGCGCGTTCTCGATCTCTCCGGCGCCGATCTTGTAACCGCCGCTCTTGATCAGGTCGGTGGCCTTGCGGCCGACGATCCGCACGTAGCCGTCGGGGTCGCGGGTGGCCATGTCGCCGGTGCGGAACCAGCCGTCCGCGGTGAGTGCGGCGGCCGTGGCGTCGGGGCGGTTCAGGTAGCCGATGAAGAGGTTCGGGCCGCGTACCTGGATCTCGCCGATGGCGCCGGGGTCGGCGAGGACGGTGCCGTCCTCCTCGACCAGCCGGAGTTCGACGCCGCGCAGGGGCGCGCCGACCGTGCCGGGACGCGGTTCGCCGTCGGCCCGCACGCCGGTGTTCATCAGGGTTTCCGTCATGCCGTACCGCTCGATGACCCGGCGGCCCGTCGCCGCCGCGATCCGCTCGTGGTCGTGGACCGGCAGCGCGGCCGAGCCGGACACCAGCAGCCGGGCCCCGGCCAGCGCCTTCGCCAGCGCGTCCGCGCCCGGCGCCGCGCCGTCGAGGGCCTCGGCGAGCCGGTGGTACATCGTCGGCACGCCGAAGAGCATGGTGCCGCCGGACGACAGCTCCCGGGCCACCCCCTCGGTGCTGAACCGGCCCAGGTGCCGCACCGAGCCGCCCCGGCGCAGCGGCCCGAGCACGCCCAGGATCAGGCCGTGCACATGGAACAGCGGCAGGGCGTGGACCAGCACGTCGTCCCCGGTCCACCGCCAGGCGTCCTCCAGCGCGTCGAGCGACGCGGCGATCGCGCGGCGCGGCAGCACCGCCCCCTTGGGAGGGCCCGTGGTGCCGGAGGTGTAGACGATCAGGGCGGGGGACTCGGGGGAGGGCTCGGGGAAGTCGGCGCGCGGGCCCCCGCCGGCCGTGTCGACGTCGATGCGGTCCAGCGCGTCGAGCACCGGCGGGAGCGTGTCGTCAGCCCCGGCCAGCACCACGGCCGGGGCGCTGTCGGCCACGATGTGGGCGAGTTCGCGGGTGCCCGTCTTCGGATTCAGCGGCACCGCGGGCACCCCGGCCCGCAGCGCGGCCACGACGGCGACCACCGTCGCGGGGGTGGGCGTGGCCCATACGGCGACCCGTCCGGCACCCGCGAGACGCCCGGCGAGCGCGGTGGAAGCGGCGGCCAACTGGTCGTAGGTCATGGCGTGTTCGCCGAATCGGACGGCTTCCCGGGTCGAACCGTCGGACGGCACAGACAGAAGAGGAGTCACCCACCGCACCCTAGCGAGACGGCGGTCCCCACGACCCGTCGTACGTTCCGTGACGCCGCGCACACGCCCCCGGCCGGAGCGCGTGCGCGGGCGCGCGGGACGGGCGGACCCGCCCGGCGGTTCCGGGGCCCGCCGCCCCGGGCGGCTCACTCCCGCCGGACGTTCCGCATCCGGCCGTACGCGTACACGCATCCCGCGAGCGCCAGGTCCGACAACAGCATGAAGCCGATCGAGTACGAATCCTTCGCGCTGTAGATCGCCCCCATCACCAGGGGCGGAACGAAACCGCCCAGGCCGCCCATCGCCCCGACGATCCCGGTCACGCTGCCCACCTGCGCCTGCGGCGTCACCTGGGAGACCAGGGCGAAGACGCTGCCGCTCGACGTGCCCAGGCCGGCCGCCATGCAGAGCAGGGCGATCGTGCCGCCCGGGGCCAGTGGCGGGTCGAACGCCTGGACGATCGCCATCAGGGCGGCCAGGCCGAGCGCCGCCGCCGTGACCAGGGCCGGGTGGACCCGGTCCGACAGCCAGCCGCCGATCGGCCGGAAGACGACCGTGACCAGGGCGAACCCGGCGGCCTTCGTGCCGGCGTCGGTGGGCGACAGGTCGTACCAGGTCTTCAGGTACGTGGGGAGGTAGACGCCGAACGCGACGATTCCGCCGAAGCCGATCGCGTACAGCGCGGACAGCTCCCAGGTGACCCGCAGCCGCCCCGCGCCGGCCAGCCGGCGGCCGAGGGACTCCTTCGGCACCATCCGGTCGGGCCGGTCGCCGACCAGCACCGCGGCCAGCGCCGCGTAGACCACGAGCGCCGCCGCGACCACCAGGAACGGCAGGTTGTCGCCGTGCTGGGCGATCCGCGGAGTGAAGTACCCGGACAGGGCGACGCCGCCCATGCCCATCCCGAACACCCCGAGCGCGAGGCCCCGCTTGGCCGGGGGGAACCAGGAGTTGACCAGCGGGATGCCGATCGCGAACGTGGTGCCGCCCAGGCCCAGCAGGAAACCCACGGCGAGCATCGCGCCGTACGAGTCCCTCGCCGGGATCAGCAGCAGCACGGGTACGACGGTGAGCGCCGAGACCAGCGGGAACATCAGCCGGGCGCCGTACTTGTCGGTGAGCGCGCCGACCGGCACCCGGCCCACCGAACCGACCAGCACCGGCACCGCGACCAGCAGCGACTGCTCGAACGAGGACAGCGCGAGCCGCTCCTTGAAGTCCCCGGCCAGGGGCGCGATCAGATTCCAGGCCCAGAAGGTCAGCCCGAATCCGATCGTGGCCATCACGAGGTTGCGGTAGGCGGTCGCGGACGGTGCGTCGACCGGGGCGGAAGCCTGCTTGACGGCGGTGTCCACCCCCTCAGTCAAGGGCGTGCGACGGTCGCGGGCCTGCCGGAAGGGGCCATGCGGGGCAACGCCGCCGGGGGCGGGCATCCCGGTCGACGGGCTCCCCGGCCGCGGCTCGCACCGTCGCGAACCGGACAAAGCTGAGACAATCGCGGTATGGACCGGCTGGACAGAGAAATCCTCGGCATCCTCCAGGAGGATGCCCGGATCTCGTACCGCGACCTGGGCGTGCGGGTCGGGCTCAGCGCCAATGCCGCGGCCGACCGGGTGCGGCGGTTGCGCCGGGACGGCGTCATCCGGGGCTTCACCGTGATCATCGATCCGGCCGCCGACACCCGCACCGGCCTCGTCGTCTTCATCGACGTGACGCTGCGGATCGACACGACGAACGAGGTGTTCGAGCGGGCGGTGCTCGCCCTGCCCGGCATCACCGAGGTGGTCCATGTGACCGGCGGCCACGACTATCTCGTACGGGCCGCCGTCGCCGACACCGCGGCCCTGGACGGGCTGCTGCGCAGGCTCAAGCGGGAGGCCGGCGTCGCGCACTCCAACACCCGGGTCGCGCTCAGGGCGGCGCCCGCGCGATGAGGAGACGGCGGTGCCCGCACGATGAGGGGCCGCGTGACGTGACGGGGGCCTCGTGACGGTGCTCGTGCGGGAGGCGGTCAGAGCGGTTCCTGCCAGGTGAAGGTCGCCGGGCGCGAGCCGTCCTCCTCGCGGCCGTCGTCGGCGACCGTCAGCCGGACCGCGGTCCGCCCGTCCGGGAGAGCGGCCGTCGCGTCCACCTCCACCTCGATCGCCGACACCCCGGCCCGCCGGTGCGCGGTGGCGAGGGCGCCCCGCAGCGCGGTGAGCAGCCGGCCGGCCAAGGGGTCCCGGACCAGGGCGTCGACCGCCCCGGTGAAGTGCACCGACGGCTGGAAGCCGAGCACGACGGAGGCGCCCCCGGTCTCCCGCAGCACCCGGCCGCGAAAGGTGGCGGGCGCCTCGGCGGGCGGCTGCTGGAGGGCGAAGATTGTCGTCCGCACCTCCTGGATGGTGGAGTCCAGCTCGTCGACCGCCCTGCCGAGCAGTTCGTCCGTCTCCGGGGCGACGGCCCTGCGACGGGTCGACTCCAGCATCATCTCGGTCGCGAACAGCCGCTGCACCACGAGGTCGTGCAGGTCGCGGGCGATCCGGTCCCGGTCCTCGTACACCGCCAGCTGCTCCCGGTCGTGCTGGGCGGCCGCCAGCACCAGCGCGAGCGCGGCCTGCGAGGCGAACTGGGAGGCCAGCAGTCGGTCCACGGCCGTGTACGGGCGGGCGCCGCGCCGCCGGGGCAGGGCGAGGGTGCCGATCAGCCGGCCGCCGCTGCGCAGCGGCAGCATCATGCTGGGACCGAACCGGGTCCGCACATGCGTCGTCATCCGGGGATCGGTGGCCGAGTCCTCGATGAACACCGGCTCCCCGCCGAGCAGTTGGACCAGCACGTCGGAGCCGGGCGCGATGGTCGTGCCGACGATGCCGGCCGGGTCGTCGCGCGTGGACGCGGTGACGATCTCCATGCCGCCCTCCGCGTTCGGCTGGAGGATGACCCCGGCGGACGCGTCGGCCAGCACCCGGGCGCCCTCGGCGACGGTCGTCAGCGCGTCGGCCGGGTTCCCGCCGCTCAGCAGCGCGTTGGTGACGGCGGCGGCCCCCTCGATCCAGCGCTCCCGCTGCCGGGCCGCCTCGTACAGCCGGGCGTTGGCGATCGCGATCCCGGCCTGCGAGGCCAGCGCCTTCAGCACCGCCGCGTCCGCTTCGGTGAAGACGCCGACGCGCTTGTTGGTGAGGTAGAGGTTGCCGAAGACCTGCCCGTGCACCCGGATCGGCGCCCCGAGGAAGGACCGCGCCGGCGGATGGCCGGGCGGCACCCCGCAGGAGCGCGGGTCGGTGCTCAGGTCGTCGGAGCGCACCGGCTCCGACGCGCCGACGAGGAGGCCGAGCATCCCCGAGTGCCCGTCCGGGAAGTCGCCGATGCGCCGCCGCTCGTCCTCGTCGAGGCCCGAGGTGAACAACTCGCCGATGGTGCCGCGCTCCTGGTCGAGCACGCCGAGCGCGCCCTGCCGGGCCCCGGTCAGGGTGGTCGTGGTGTCCACGATCTGCTGGAGGGTGGCCCGCAGCCCGAGGTCGGTACCGATGCTGAGCACCGCCTCCAGGAACATCGGCAGCCCGGACGCCGCGGGCGGGGCTTCGGTCTCGTCGGGCACGGGTCGCGCCCCCTTCGTGCTCAGCAGGCGAGCGGGTCGAGGACCATCGGCTCGATCCGGCCGTCCAGCATGGCGCCGAGCCCCAGCACCGCGCAGACGTCCGGCCGTTCCGCGATGTGCACCGGCATGCCCGTCGCGTCCCGCAGCATCTGGTCGAGACCGGGCAGCAGGGCGCTGCCGCCGACCATCATGATCCCGCAGTCCACGAGATCGGCCACCAGGTCGGGCGGGCAGTCGCGCAGGATCTTGCCGAGCCCGTCCAGGACGCCGGTGAGCGGGGCGTGGATGGCCTGGCGCACGGCCGCCGTCTCGACCCGCACCGAACGGGCCAGGCCCGTCGCCACGTCCCGGCCGTGGATCTCGGTCGTGGCGGGCCCCCGTGAGGTCAGGCCGCTGCTGCTGAGCGCCAGTTGCAGCGGGCGCACGGACTGGCTCGGCAGCATCAGCGCGTGGTGCTGGCGCAGGTGCTGGATGACCGCGTGGTCGATGGCGTCGCCGCCGACCGGGATGCGCACGGCGCTCACGATCGAACCGAGCGAGAGCACCGCGATCTGGGTGGTCGCCGCCCCGCACACCATGATCATGGTCGCGGTCGGCTGCTCCACCGGCAGCCCGCAGCCGACGGCCGCCGCGATCAGGGTGTCGACCAGCTCGACCCGCCGGGCCCCGAGCCCCACCAGGGTCTCCACGGCGGCCCGCTGGGCGAGCGGATCGCTGTCGTGCGGGGTGCAGGCGGCGGCCCGCAGCCAGGGCTTGCGGCGCAACTGGCGGCGGAGCTTCTCGCCGAGCAGGTGGCGGAGCATGCGCTGGGCCATCTCGATGTCGATGACGGTTCCGCCGGAGACCGGGCGGACCACCCGGATGTAGTCGGGGGTGCGGCCCGTCATCTGTTCGGCGAGCGCGCCGACCGCGATGAGCGAACCGGTACGCGTGTTCACCGCGGCGACGCTCGGCTCGTCCACGACGAGCCCCAGCCCCTTGACGTACACGCGGGTCCGGGCGGCCCCGAGGTCGACGGCGACATGGCAACGGCGCAACTGCTCAAGACTGACGGTCACGGCAGGTTCTCCCGGGAGCGCGGACGGGTGGGCACCGGCCGGGCTGCGGCCGGTTCTCTCTCGCATGGTGCGCCCTGCGCGGCCGCGGCGCGCGCTGGGAGGCGCCGGAGGAGGGTACGGAGCTGACGCCCCGACAGGAAGGGCGACGGTCCGCCCCGGCCCGGCCCGCTCCGGGGCCGCGCGCCCCGGTTCACCCCGGCAGCAGTCGCTGGAACAGCCCCCAGGTGAACTCGGCGACGTACGGCTGCCCCGTCCCCGGACCGGTGATCGCCAGGGCCCACCTGGTGGGCGCGCCGCCCTCCATCGGCCGGGCCGGCGGGAAGGCCCGCGCGACCTCGTCCACCGTGGCCGACCAGGGCCGCAGGTCCGCGATCGCGCGCAGCTGCGGGCCCGGCGCTCCCGGCGCCCGCACCAGCCATTCGTTCCACACGGCGCCGCCCGGCGCGACCGTCACCTCGAACCGCAGGTCCGGCCAGAGCGGCACCGGCCATCGCAGTACGTCGCACTCCAGGTCGCCGACCGTGCGGCGCCCGGACGACTCGGGTTCGCCGAGCACCGAACGGTGGCGGTGCGGGGCGCCCCGGCCGCGCGGCGCCCGCGTCATGGCCTGCCAGCGGCGGTTGGCCTCGCGCATCTCGGCGGACGAGGCGCCCAGTTCGCGCCGGGCGTCCTCGACCAGGTCGGGCCGGTGATCGGCCATCCGGCGCAGCAGGACGAGCTGGAACTCACGGGGGCCGAAGGGCGCGGACGCGGTCATGGCACCACGCTTCCACACGACGGCCCGCACCACCGGTCGGCCCCGTGCCACCGGCCCGCCCCGCGTTCATCCGTCGGCCGCAGGGAGAAGCCGGTCTCCCGGCGGGGAGACTGTCAGCCGCAGGAGGGGCCCGGCTGCTCCGGCAGGAGGGCCGGGCCGCCCAGCATCCGTCGCAGCAGGTCCCGCAGCAGCGCGCGGTCCCCGTCCGACAGCCGGGCCAGCGGCTCCCGCGCGAAGGTGAGCGACTCGCGCAGCTCCCGCGCGATCCGCGCCCCCTGCTCCGTCGGGGCGGCCAGCTTCACCCGCCGGTCGGCGGGGTCGGGCCTGCGCTCCACCAGGCCGCGGGACTCCAGCCGGTCGACGATGCCCGTGACGTTCGACGGCTCGCACTTCAGCTTCTGGGCGATCCGGCGCATGGGCATCGGCTCCAGCACGAGCAGCCCGAGCACGCGTGCCTGCGCGCCGGTGAGCGAGTGGGCGGCGGCGGCCTCGTCGTACTCCTCGTGGTAGCGCGCCACGACGGTGCCGATGAGCTCGACCACCTCAAGGGTCAGAGGGTCTGTGCGAGGGGTGGGCATGACACCCAGGATAGCCGGTTGCTTGACAAGGTGAAATATTCAGGAGCATGGTTGTTTCACATCATGAAATATTTCGTCCGCCGGTCCGGTGACGGGCCGGACCGGACCCGCACGGACCCGGCCCCCAGGGGCCCGGCCCCCGGGCGGAGCGTTCCCCCACCCCGTGAGCCATTGAGGAGAACCCGAGCCATGTCCGCAGCACTTCCCGCGTCCGGCCGTGAATGGCACCTCGTCGCCCGCCCCCACGGCTGGCCGAAGGCCGAGGACCTCGCGCTGCGTGAGGTTCCGGTCGCCGCCCCCGGCGAGGGCCGCGTCCTGGTCCGCAACCGGTACTTCTCGGTCGACCCGTACATGCGCGGCCGGATGAACGACGTGAAGTCGTACGTGCCGCCCTTCAAGCTCGACCGGCCCATGGACGGCGGCGCGGTCGGCGAGGTCATCGCCTCGAACGCGGTGGGCATCGAGGTCGGCGACCACGTTCTGCACGGCCTCGGCTGGCGCGAGTACGCCGACGTCCCGGCCGAGCACGCCGTGAAGGTCGATCCGTCCGTCGCCCCGCTCTCCGCCTACCTCGGCGTGCTCGGCATGACCGGGCTCACCGCCTACGCGGGCCTCTTCGACGTCGCCTCCTTCAAGGAGGGCGACGCCGTGTTCGTCTCCGGCGCGGCCGGTGCGGTCGGCAGCCAGGTCGGCCAGATGGCGAAGCTCAGGGGCGCCTCGCGGGTCATCGGCTCGGCCGGCTCCGACGAGAAGGTCAGGCTTCTCGTGGAGGAGTACGGCTTCGACGCCGCCTTCAACTACAAGAACGGCCCCGTGGTCGACCAGCTGCGCGAGGCCGCCCCCGACGGCATCGACGTCTACTTCGACAACGTCGGCGGCGAGCACCTCGAAGCGGCGATCTCCGTCCTCAACACGCACGGCCGCGTCACCGTCTGCGGCATGATCGCCCAGTACAACGCCACCGAGCCGACGCCCGGCCCGCGCAACCTCGCCCTCGTCATCGGCAAGCGGCTGCGCATCCAGGGCATGCTCGTCGGCGACCACTCCGACCTCCAGCCGCAGTTCGTCCAGGAGGTCGCCGGCTGGCTGGCCTCGGGCGAGCTGAAGTACCGCGAGACCACCGTCGAGGGCATCGAGAACGGCTTCGACGCCTTCCTCGGTCTGCTCCGCGGCGAGAACACCGGAAAGATGATCGTCTCCCTCGCCTGACAGCCGCTCCGGCACACCCGTTACTCTCATCGGCAGGCCGTCGCGATCGTGGGCGCGAGTCGCGGCGCACAGCAGGAGGAATCCTCAGCATGACCATTCAGGACATCAACGTGCTCTACACCGCCGTCGCCACCGCCGAGAACGGCCGTGACGGCCGCGTCTCGTCCGACGACGGCAACCTCGACGTCGTCGTCAACCCGCCCAAGGCCATGGGCGGCAGCGGCGCGGGCACCAACCCGGAGCAGCTCTTCGCGGCGGGCTACAGCGCCTGCTTCCAGGGCGCGCTGGGCGTCGTGGCCCGCCAGGAGAAGGCGGACATCTCCGGCTCCACGGTGACCGCCGCGGTCGGCATCGGCAAGACCGCCGAGGGCGGCTTCGGCCTGGAGGTCGCGATCACCGCGACCATCCCGAACGTCGACGCCGACACCGCGCGGGCCCTCGTCGAGAAGGCCCACCAGGTGTGCCCGTACTCGAACGCCACGCGCGGCAACATCAAGGTGGAGCTGTCGGTCGCCTGACCCGTCCGCCCGCTTGAGCCGGGGGAGCCCCGGACCGCCCGGCCCCGGCTTCCTGTTCGAAGGCCCCCGCCGCTCCCAGTACGCTGGCGCCATGCGTGATCTTGGGGCGGGCTTCGGCTACTTGATAAAGGGACAGCGCTGGGTCGGACGGCACGGGCGCTGGTTCGGCTTCGGCCTGCTGCCCGGACTCGTCACGCTCGTGCTGTACGCGGCGGCGTTCATCGGCCTCGGGTACGGCGCCGACGACCTGGTGGGCTGGGCGACCCCGTTCGCCGACGACTGGTCATCACCCTGGCAGGGCCTGCTGCGCACCACCCTGACCGTGCTGGTCTTCGGCCTCGGCCTGTTCCTCGCCGTGATCACGTTCACCGCCGTGACGCTGCTGGTGGGCCAGCCCTTCTACGAGTCGCTGTCCGAGCAGGTGGACCGCACCGAGGGCGGCGAGGTCCCCGAGTCCGGGCTGCCGCTCTGGCGGGAGCTGTGGATCTCCGCCCGTGACAGCGTCCGGGTCCTGGTGCGGGTGGGGCTCTACTCGGCGCTGCTCTTCGCCCTCGGATTCATCCCGGTCATCGGCCAGACCGTCATCCCCGCGCTCGGCTTCTGCGTCACCGGCTACTTCCTCGCCGAGGAGCTGACCGCCGTCGCGCTCCAGCGCCGCGGCATGGAGCTGAGGAAACGGCTCGTGCTGCTCCGCAGCCGCCGCGCACTGGTCCTCGGCTTCGGCGTGCCGCTGGCGCTGGTCTTCCTGATCCCGTTCGTCGCCGTGTTCCTGATGCCGGGCGCCGTCGCCGGGGCCACCCTGCTGGCACGGGACCTGGTGCCGGCCGACGGCGCGGCCGGGGACGACAGGGCCGACGACCCCGGGGATCGGCCGCGGGGCGGGAACGCGGCGCCGAACCCGTACGCCCCCGACCGGGACTGAACCGCCCCGCCCCGGCGCCTCCTGGGTGGTGCGCGCCTCCGGCGCCCCCTCGATCCGCTCCGGTCCGGCCCTTCAGCACTTCCCTCCGAACTCCCGTCGGCGGCGGCTGAATTCGAGCAGCACCTCGGGCGCCGCGCCGTGGCCGATCCGGGCGGACCGCCTCCCGGACGCGCGTTGACCGGCCGGAAATCACCCGCAGGTGCTCCGTCGGGTTCGCCGTACTGACTCCCCCCGAGGGGCACTTCACGGGGGAGGGGGCTGCGGCGCCGCCGGTCCGTCCGGCCGCAGCAGGGCCAGGAAGTCCTCGAACGCCGCGGGCATGTCCACCGAGTCGGGGTCCAGCAGCCACTGGTACTGGAGCCCGTCCAGCACCGCCACGAGCAGCGGCGCCGCGCGCTCCGGCGTCAGCCCGCCCGGCAGCCGCTCGCCGTACTCGGCGCGCAGTATCGCCGCCATGCTCGCCCGGACCTGGGTGTAGCGGCGGGTGAAGAACTCCCGCGCGGGATGACCCTCCGTCACGCTCTCGCCCAGCAGCGCCGAGAACGTCTGGACGATGCCGGGGCGCATCGCGTTGTACTCGACGAGGGAGGCCAGCAGCTCGATCCGCCAGACGCCGTCGCTCCGCGTGCCGCCGCCGGTGTCCCACTGGTCCCGCTCCTCCAGCACCGCGACGAGCAGCGCCTCCTTGGTCGGGAAGTAGTGCAGCAGGCCCTGCTGGCTGAGGCCGACCCGCTCGGCGACGGCGCTCAGGGAGGCGCCGCGGTAGCCGCGTTCGGCGATCACTTCGAGAGCGGCCCGGACGATCTCCGCCCGCCGCTCCGCGCTTCTGGCCCGCGCCATCTCCCCGGCCCCTTCCGGCACGCCATGGGTCCCGTCCCCCGGACCGCACCGTACGCCATCCCGAAAAATAACGGAACGATGACGAAACCTACCGATCTACCGGTTGCGGGGGCGAGTATGGAGGCGTTCAGCGCAGAAAACCCGACGAGGAGGTACGGCCGTGGCGGACACGTCCACACCCAGCAACCCCGAGGCGGTCCGCGAGGCCGCGGTCGAAGCGGCGCTCGCCGCGCTGGGACTCGACGACAAGGCCCGGCTCCTGGCCGGCCAGGACATGTGGTCCCTGCCCGCGATACCCGCCGTCGGGCTGCGCTCCCTGGTGATGTCCGACGGGCCGATCGGCGTCCGCGGCGTCTCCTGGAGCGCCGACAACCCGTCCGTCGCGCTCCCCTCGCCCACCGCGCTCGCCGCGACCTGGGACCCGGCACTGGCCCGCCGGGCCGGCCGGCTGCTCGCCCAGGAGGCCCGCCGCAAGGGGGTGCACGTGCTGCTCGCCCCGACCGTCAACCTCCACCGCTCCCCGCTCGGCGGACGCCACTTCGAGGCGTACAGCGAGGACCCGTACCTCACCGGCGAGATCGGCACCGGCTACGTGCGCGGGGTGCAGGACGGCGGCGTCGGCACGACCGTCAAGCACTTCGTCGCCAACGACGCCGAGACCGACCGCTTCACCGTCGACAACGTCGTCGCCCCGCGCGCGCTGCGCGAGGTCTACCTGGCCCCCTTCGAACGGATCGTCAGGAACGCCCACCCCTGGGGCATCATGTCCGCCTACAACCGGGTCAACGGCTCCACCATGACCGAGCACCACCACCTCCAGAACACGGTGCTGCGCGGCGAGTGGGGCTACGACGGCTTCGTCGTCTCCGACTGGCTGGCCGCCCGCTCCACCGTCGGCGCCGCCCGCGGCGGCCTCGACGTCGCGATGCCCGGCCCCAGGACGGTCTACGGGAAGGCGCTCGCCGACGCCGTACGGGCCGGGGAGGTCGAGGAGTCCGTCGTCGACGGCGCCGTGCGCAACGTGCTGCGGCTGGCCGCCCGCGTCGGCCTCCTGGACGGCGCCCCGCCCGTCGTCGACCCGGCCGCGTACCCCGGCGCCCTCGACGGCGACGCCCTGGCCCGCGAGATCGCCCGCCGCTCCTTCGTCCTGGTCCGCAACGAACGCGCCGCCCTGCCCCTGGCCGCCGGCGCCGTCCGCCGGATCGCGCTCAGCGGGGCGCTCGCCCGGGACGCCCGGGTCCTCGGCGGCGGCTCCGCCCAGGTCTTCCCGCACCACGTCGTCACCCCGCTGGACGGCCTCGCCGCGGCCCTTCCCGACGGGGTGCTCGACTACCGGGTCGGCGCCGACCCGAACGACGAACTCGTCCCCGCCCAGAAGGGCTTCGAGCTCCGGGCCGTCTGCCGCGACGCCGACGGCACCGTCATCGGCTCCGCCCCGCTGCACGACGGCACCCTCCAGTGGCTCGGCGACGACCTTCCCGCCGGCGTCACCCGCGACCGGCTGCACAGCGTCGAGATCACCGGCACCTTCGTCCCGCGCGACAGCGGCGAGCACGTCTTCGGCACCCGGGGCACCGGGGCGCTCACCCTCACCGTCGCGGACGAGACCCTGTACGACGGCGTCCACCGGGTCACCGGCTCCGCCGATCCCGGCGAGGCGTTCTTCGGCAACCCCCTGGAGCGCGGCCGGATCACCCTCGCCGCCGGCGAACCCGTCCACGTCTCGCTGCGCCAGGTCCCCGAGACCCTGGCCGAGGACGGACCGATCCTCGGCGTCTCGTTCTCCCTCTGCCACCTCGGCCCGCGCCGCGACCCCGCCGAGCTGATCGCCGAGGCCGTCGAGGCCGCCCGCGGCGCGGACGCCGCGATCGTCGTCGTCGGCACCACCGAACGCGTCGAGTCCGAGGGCTTCGACCGCACCGATCTGAGGCTCCCCGGCCACCAGGACGAACTCGTCGCCGCCGTCGCCGCCGTCAACCCCCGCACCGTCGTGGTCGTCAACTCCGGCTCCCCGGTGGAACTCCCGTGGCGCGAGGAGGTGGCCGCCGTACTGCTCGGCTGGTTCCCCGGCCAGGAAGCCGGCCACGCGCTGGCCGACGTCCTGCTGGGCGCCGAGGAACCCGGCGGCCGACTGCCCACCACCTGGCCGGTCGCGCTCGCCGACGTCCCCGTCTCCTCCACCACCCCCACCGACGGCCGGCTCCACTACGACGAGGGAGTCTTCGTCGGCTACCCGGCCTGGGAGAGGGCCGGCACCACGCCCGCCTACCCCTTCGGCCACGGACTCGGCTACACCACCTGGGAGTACGAGAGCCTGGTGGCCGGCCGGGACTCCGTCACTGTCCGCGTCCGCAACACCGGCACCCGGCCGGGCGCCGAGACCGTCCAGGTCTACCTGGCGCCCCGGCACGCCGACGCCGGCCGCCCCGCCCGCCGGCTCGCCGGCTTCGCCCGGGTCGAGGCGGCCCCCGGCGAGAGCGCCGACGCGGTGATCGCGCTGGAGCGGCGCGCGTACGAGATCTGGGACGAGGAGGCGTACGACTGGGTCCTGGTCCCCGGCGCGTACGAGGTGCAGGCGGCCCACTCGCTCGGCGACGTGCGCCGCACCGCGGTCGTCGAGATCGAGAAGTAGCGGAGAACCCCCGGGCGGCGACCGGCCGCCGCCCGGGGGTTCCGCCGTACCGGCCCGCTCAGCGCACCGAGAACCCGTACACGGTCGTCGAGACGAACTCCTCGCCCGGCCGCAGCACGGTGCTCGGGAACTCCGGCCGGTTCGGGGAGTCCGGGAAGTGCTGGGTCTCCAGCGCGACCCCGGCGCACGGGCCGAACGGCCGCCCGTCGAAGTGGTCCGCCGTGTACAGCTGGAGGCCCGGCTCCGTCGTCGTCACGGTCAGCACGCGCCCCGAACCCGCGTCGTACAGCTCGGCCGCCGGCCCCGGAGCGTCCGCGTCCAGCACGAAGTTGTGGTCGTAGGCCGGGCCGAGCGCACGAGGCGCCCGGAAGTCGAACCGGGTGCCCTCCACCGGCAGGAACCCGCCCGTGGGCAGCGACTCGGCGTCCACCGGGGTGATCCGCCCCGCCGCGATCCGCAGCTCCTGCCCCAGCGCGCTGCCGCGGCCGGCGCCCGCCAGGTTCCAGTACGTGTGGTTGGTCGGGTTCAGCACCGTCGGGGCGTCGGTCGTGGCCCGGTACGTGATCCGCAGCGCCCCGCCCTCGTCCAGGGTGTACGCCGCCGACATCGTCAGCCGCCCCGGGAAGCCCTCCTCGCCGTCCTCGGCGACCAGCAGCAGCTCGACGCCGTCGGCCACCTCCCGCGCCCGCCACACGCGCTTGTCGAAGCCCCTGGCCCCGCCGTGCACCTGGTTGCGGCCCTCGTTGGGCGTCACCCGGTGGACACACCCGTCCAGTTCGAACCGGGCCCCGCCGATCCGGTTCGCGTACCGCCCGACCAGCGCGCCGAAGTACGGCCCGGTGAACGTCTCGTACCCGGCGAGGTCCGGCAGCCCGAGCGCGACGTCCGCCCGCGCCCCGGCCCGGTCCGGCACCTCCACCGACTGCACGATGCCGCCGTACGTCAGCACCCGCACCCGCGTGCCGTCCCGTTCCAGCGTCCAGCGGTGCACCGGGGTGCCGTCCGCGAGGGTGCCGAACTCTTCCGTGCGCACAGCCGTGCCCGAACCAGTGATCATGTTCGACGACCCTACGCGGGCGGCCGGGCCGCCGTGACGTTGCGGTACGCGATCTCCGCCAGCCGCGCCTGCCCGTCCCGCCCCGGATGGAACCAGTCCCACCGGCTGAGCTGTGCCCCGGTGAACGGGTAGGCGAAGACCGCCCCGCCGTCGTAGCGGCAGCGCAGGTCCTTCGCACAGACCTCCCGGAGCACCTCGTTGTACGCCACCACCCGCTCGCGCACCGAGTCCCGGCGGGCCACCGCCGCCGCGCCCAGGTCGTCCGCGTCGCCCAGCATCGACCGGCAGATCCCCAGCTTCCAGATCTGCTTGCCCAGCGGGTTCCCGCGCCCCGTCGACCAGAGCCGCTTCAGGTCCGGCACGCTCGACACGTACACCTGGGCCTTCGGGGCCCCGGCCCGCAGCCGGCGCATCGACGTCTCGAAGAACGTGCGGAAGTCGTCCACCGGCGTCATGTGCCGCGCCGAGTCCCGGCAGGCGTCATTGGCACCGATCATCACCGTCACCAGATCGGGTTTCTCCTCCGCGGCCAGCGCCATCTGTTCCGGCAGCTGCGCGATCCGGGCCCCCGTCTCCGCGTGGTTCCAGCTCCGGGCCGCGGCCCCCGACGCCCCCAGCAGCCGCACGGCCAGACTGCGCACCGCTCCGTCCGTACCGGTCGCCCACGACACCTCCGGGCAGTCCGTCAGCACCGAACAGGCGTCGAAGCCCCGGGTGATGGAGTCGCCCACGGCGGCCACCGAACCGGGGCTGCGGTCCCAGACCGGAGCGGGTCTGGCCGACGGCTTCCGGCCGGCCGCCGCCCCCTTCGTCGTCCCGTCGTGCCCGGAGTCACAGCCGGACAGAGCGGCCGTGCCCAGCAGTGAGGCCACTGCCAGGACGACCGCCGCGGTACGCGACCGACGGCGGACGGAACGATCCTGCATCCTCGGGTCCTTTCGCTCATGCCCCCGGCACCTCTGCGCGGCACCGGTCGGAAGGCCCCGCCGCCCCGGCGGGTGAAAGCTGCGCGAATGATGTGCCCGGGACCGACCGTACGTCACACCCCGGGCGCCCCCGCGCGGTAGCTTTTCCTCGTCGAACCGGCGACGCCTCCCCGGCCCGGCTCCACTCGGGTGGCATTCCGGAAATCACACCACGTCACATACTTTCCCTTTTCAGGAGTTTCACCCCGATGCTGTTTACTGATGACGACCTCGGGAGCCGGCCGGGAAGAGGCGGCACGGGCGCGAGGCCGCTGGGGAAGGCGAACTTCGTCCCACACTGGAGGTCCCGGTGACGACACGTGGAGTTCTGTACGTTCACTCCGCACCGCGCGCGCTCTGCCCCCACGTCGAGTGGGCGGTGGCGGGTGTCCTCGGGGTGCGGGTCCAGCTGGACTGGATCAGACAACCCGCGGCCCCCGGCACCTGGCGGTCCGAATTCTCCTGGCAGGGCCGCCCCGGCACGGCGTCCGAGCTGGCCTCCGCGCTGCGCGGCTGGGACCTGTTGAGGTTCGAGGTGACGGCCGAGCCGAGCTCCGCCGCGGAGGGCGAGCGCTACAGCTCCACCCCCGGCCTGGGCATCTTCCACGCCGTCACCGGGGTGCACGGCGACATCCTGGTGCCCGAGGACCGGCTGCGGGCGGCGCTCGCGCGCTCCGCGCGGGGCGAGACGGAGCTGGCGGCCGAGGTCGCCAAACTGCTCGGCAAGCCGTGGGACGACGAGCTGGAGTCCTTCCGGCACGCGGGCGAGGGCGCGCCCGTGCGGTGGCTGCACCAGGTGGTGTGAGGGCCGCGAACGGCCCGGAACGGGTCCCGGGGGCGTGCGGAACCGGAGAAATCCCCGCCGGGCGCCCCCGAACGCTCCGGTGCAACCGAAGGCGCGACCGGGGGCAGGACGGGACACGACCGCGGACATGACCGAAGAGGCCCGCCTCCCCCGAATCGAATTCGGGGGAGGCGGGCCTCTTCGGTGACCGGGCCGGGGGCCGGGGGTCAGACGCTGCGGAACGCCAGGACCACGTTGTGGCCGCCGAAACCGAACGAGTTGTTGATCGCGGCGATCGAACCCTCGGGCAGCGGTCGCGGCTCGTCGCGCACGATGTCCGCCTCCACGGCCTCGTCGAGGTGGTCCACGTTGATCGTCGGCGGGGCCATCCGGTGGTGCAGCGCCAGGACCGTCGCGACGGTCTCGATGCCGCCGGCGCCACCGAGGAGGTGCCCGGTCATCGACTTCGTCGCGGAGATCGCGACGTGGTCGAGGTCGTCGCCCAGCACCTTGCGCAGGGCCTTCAGCTCGGCGACGTCGCCCTGCGGCGTCGAGGTGGCGTGCGCGTTGAGGTGCACGACCTCGGACGGCTTGAGGTCCGTCTGCTCCAGCAGGTTCTCCATCGCGGCGGCGATGCCGCGGCCGGTCGGCTCGGGCTGCGCGATGTGGTGCGCGTCCGCGGACAGGCCCTGGCCCAGCACCTCGCAGTACACCTTGGCGCCCCGCTTCGCGGCGTGCTCCGCGGACTCCAGGACGACGACGCCCGCACCCTCGCCGAGGACGAAGCCGTCACGGCCGGTGTCGTACGGACGGGAGGCCTTCTCGGGCTCCTCGTTGTTCTTGGACATCGCCATCATGTTGGCGAACGCGGCGATCGGCAGCGGGTGGATCGCCGCCTCCGTGCCACCGGCGAGGACCACGTCGGCGCGGCCGGTGCGGATCATCTCGACGGCGTACCCGATCGCCTCGGCGCCCGAGGCGCAGGCGGAGACCGGCGTGTGCACACCGGCCTGGGCGTTGACCTCCAGGCCGACGTTGGCCGCCGGGCCGTTGGGCATCAGCATGGGAACGGTGTGCGGGGAGACGCGGCGTACGCCCTTCTCCTTCAGCACGTCGTACTGGTCGAGCAGGGTGATCACGCCGCCGATGCCGGAGGCGATGACCGAGCCCAGCCGCTCGGGCTGGATCTTCTCGTCCTCACCGGCCTTGCCGGTGAAGCCGGCGTCCGCCCACGCCTCGCGGGCCGCGATCAGCGCGAACTGCGCCGAGCGGTCCAGCTTGCGGGCGAGCGGGCGGGGCAGTACCTCGCCCGGGTCGACGGCCGCGAGGGCGGCGATCCGGACAGGGAGTTCGGCGAAACGTTCGCCCTCGAGAGGCTTGACGCCGGAACGACCGGCCATCAGACCTTCCCAGGTCGACGCCGAGTCGCCACCCAGCGGAGTGGTTGCGCCGATACCGGTGACGACCACGGTGCGATTGGTCGAGTTCACTGGAAAATCTTCTCCACGTGTAGAGGGTCGTGAATCAGCGGCGCCACCGCTGGGTGGCGACACAGGAGCCGGGGCTGGTCAGCCCTGGTGCTTGAGGATGTAGTCGGCAGCGTCGCCGACCGTCTTGAGGCCCTTGACGTCGTCGTCGGGGATCTTCACGTCGAAGCGCTCCTCGGCGGCGACGACGACCTCGACCATGGACAGCGAGTCGACGTCCAGGTCGTCGGTGAAGGACTTGTCCAGCTGGACGTCCTCGACCGGGATCCCGGCGATCTCGTTGACGATCTCGGCGAGACCGCTGACGATCTCTTCCTGGGTGGCGGCCATGATGGCTCCTTCGGTGTGTATTTACAGGGTTTCGGACGTCCGGGCCGGAATGGCCTGGTGTGCCTAGGGGAGGGTAACGACCGTCGCGGCGTAGACGAGACCCGCCCCGAAGCCGATGACGAGCGCGGTGTCCCCGCTCTTCGCCTGACCGGTCGCCAGGAGCCGCTCCATGGCGAGCGGGATCGAGGCGGCGGAGGTGTTGCCGGTGGTCTCCACGTCGCGGGCGACGGTGACGCTCTCCGGCAGCTTCAGGGTCTTCACCATCGAGTCGATGATCCGCATGTTGGCCTGGTGCGGAATGAAGACGTCCAGGTCTTCCGGACTGACCCCGGCCGCGTCCAGCGCCTGCTGGGCGACCTTCGCCATCTCGAAGACGGCCCAGCGGAAGACCGCCTGGCCCTCCTGCGTGATCGCCGGGAACTTGATCTCGCCGTTCCGGTCGAGCGGCAGCTTCGAGGCGTCGCCGGTGTGGAAGTCGTCCCACGGCACGGTCTGCTTGATCGTCTCGGACTTGTCGCCCTCGGAGCCCCAGACGGTCGGCCCGATGGCGGGGACGTCGGAGGGACCGACGACGACCGCGCCGGCGCCGTCGCCGAAGAGGAAGGCCGTCGCGCGGTCCTCCTTGTCGGTGAGGTCGCTGAGCCGCTCCACGCCGATGACCAGGACGTACTCCGCCGAGCCCTCGACGATCATGCCCTTGGCCAGGGTCAGACCGTAGCCGAAGCCCGCGCAGCCGGCCGAGATGTCGAAGGCGGCGGGCTTGCCGGCCCCGACCCTGTGGGCGATCTCCGTCGCGATGGCCGGGGTCTGCTTGAAGTGCGAGACGGTGGAGACGATCACGGCACCGATCTGCTCGGCCCTGATCCCGGCGTCCGCGATGGCCTTGCCGGACGCCTCCACGGACATCGTGGCCACGGTCTCCTCGGCGGAGGCCCAGTGGCGGGTGGCGATGCCGGAGCGTGAGCGGATCCACTCGTCGGACGAGTCGATCGTCTCGAGGATCACCTCGTTGGGCACGACCCGGGTCGGACGGTAGCCGCCCACACCCAGGACGCGTGCGTACGGGGCGCCCTGACTGGGCTTGATCTTCGACATGCTCTTTCGGGGCTCCTTAGGCGCTCGCGTGCTCGGAGATGAGCGCGCGGGCCGCTTCGAGGTCGTCGGGGGTCTTGAGCGCGAGCGTCTTCACGCCGGGCAGCGCGCGCTTGGCGAGCCCCGTGAGCGTGCCACCGGGGCACGCCTCGATGAGAGCCGTGACGCCCAGCTCCTTGAAGGTCTCCATGCACAGGTCCCAGCGGACCGGGTTGGCCACCTGGCCGACCAGCCTGGAGATGACCTCGTCGCCGGTGGCCACGGCCTTGCCGTCGGCGTTGGAGACGTACGTCACGGTCGGGTCGGAGACGTCGAGCCCGGCGGCGGCCTCGCGCAGCCGGTCGACGGCGGGCGCCATGTGGTGCGTGTGGAACGCGCCGGCGACCTTGAGCGCGACCACGCGGCGCACGCCCTCGGGCATGTCCTCGGCCAGCGCGGCGAGCTGCTCGACGGTGCCGGCGGCGACGATCTGGCCGGAGCCGTTGACGTTCGCCGGGGTCAGTCCGAGCTTCTCCAGGTGCGCGACCGACACCTCGGGGTCGCCGCCGAGCAGCGCCGACATGCCGGTCTCGGTGACCGCGGCGGCCTCGGCCATGGCGAGCCCGCGGGTCCGCACCAGGCGCAGCGCGGCATCGTCGCCGATGACTCCGGCGAGGGCGGCTGCGGTGATCTCACCAACGCTGTGACCTGCGACGACAGCCGGGGAGGCGTCGAGCGCGGCAGCGGAGAGCAGACCGGCGGCGACCAGCAGCGGCTGCGCCACCGCGGTGTCACGGATCTCCTCCGCTTCGGCCTTGGTGCCGTAGTGGACGAGGTCGAGCCCGATGGCGTCGGACCAGGCCGCGATGCGGTCTGCGGCACCGGGGAGGTCGAGCCAGGGAGTCAGGAAGCCGGGCGTCTGAGCGCCTTGGCCGGGAGCGACGAGTACGAGCACCCTCACACTCTCTCTTGTGAACGGTCCGGAGCACCCGTGGGGACAGGGACCAAGAACCGTATGGGGAATTGTTGATGTCCGACAAAAGTCTAGGACTGTGGATCTCTGGCGGCCAAGCGTCCCAGGATCAGGGCGATCCGCAACGTGAACGCCGAGCGGACGTCGGAAGGCGACCATCCGGTGACGTCTGTCACACGTCGGAGCCGGTAGCGCACGGTGTTGGGGTGAACGAAGAGCATTCTGGCCGCGCCCTCCAGGCTGCTCGCCTGCTCCAGATACACACTCAGTGTTTCGAGGAGGGCGGAACCCGCTTCTTCCAGCGGTCTGTAGATCTCCTCCACCAACTGGTCCCGCGCGGCGGGGTCGCCCGCCATCGCGCGCTCCGGCAGCAGGTCGTCGGCCAGTACCGGTCGCGGGGCGTCCTGCCAGGCACCGCACGCCCGGAGCCCGGCCGCCGCGGCCTGCGCGGACCGGGTGGCCGCCAGCAGGTCGGGCACCACGGGCCCGGCCACGACGGGGCCCGCCGCGTACGGGCCGATCAGCGACTTGGCGACGTGCAGCGGGCTGTCGCTGCCGCCCGCGATGACCACGAGGCGGTTGCCGAGCACCCCGGTCAGCACCTGGAGCTTGGCGTGCCGGGCGGCCCGCCGGATCGCCTCCACGGTCAGTTCGCTGTCGCCGTCCGGGGCGGTGCCGAGCACCACGCAGACGTGCTCGGGGGAGTTCCAGCCGAGCGCGGCGGCGCGTGACACGGCGCCCTCGTCGGCCTCGCCGGACAGCACCGCGTTGACCACGAGCGATTCCAGCCGGGCGTCCCAGGCCCCGCGGGCCTCGGCGGCCTGCGCGTACACCTGGGCGGTGGCGAAGGCGATCTCCCGGGCGTAGACGAGCAGCGCCTCGCGCAGCACCGATTCGTCACCGGGCGCGGCGACCTCCTCGATCGCGGCCTCCATGACCTCGATCGTGGTGCGCACCATCTCGACGGTCTGCCGCAGGGTGATCGCCCGGGTCAGCTCGCGCGGAGCGGTGCCGAACACGTCGGTGGAGATGGCCTGCGGGGTCTCCGGATGCCGGAACCACTCGGTGAACGCCGCGATGCCGGCCTGGGCCACCAGGCCGATCCAGGACCGGTTCTCCGGTGGCATCGCCCGGTACCAGGGCAGCGATTCGTCCATGCGGGCGATCGCGTTGGCGGCCAGTCGGCCGGAGGACTGCTCCAGCCGTTTCAGGGTCGCGGCATGCAGATGGGCGTCGTTCGCAGCGGGCTGCTCAGGATCGGGTCGGGGCACGAGAACAAGACTGCCTTATCGGGCGACAGGCACGGAGGGCCGGGGCCGCCGCGGGTCGTACCGGCGGGTAGCGGCCGGGGGATTCCCCCGCGCTCCCGCCCGGCTACCGTGGCCCCGTGATCTCCGTACACCGCGCCGACGACCGCTTCCAGGGCGGGGACCGGGACGCCGGCATCCTGTCCCGGCACGCCTTCTCCTTCGGGACCTTCTACGACCCGGACAACCTCCGCTTCGGCCCGGTCATGGCCGTCAACGAGGAACGGCTCGCCCCCGGCGCGGGCTTCGAGGAACACCCGCACAGCCATACGGAGATCGTCACCTGGGTCGTCGAGGGCGAGCTGACCCACCGCGACTCCACCGGTCGCGCCACGGTCGTACGGCCCGGCGACCTCCAGCACCTCAGCGCCGCGTCCGGGGTGCGCCACGTCGAACGGAACGACGGGGACACCCCGCTGACGTTCGTCCAGATGTGGCTGGCACCGCTGGAGGCGGGCGGCGAACCCGCGTACACGATCGTCCCCGGCCTCGCCGACGCCGCCCCGTACGCGCTCCCGGCGGCCGGTGCGGCGCTCCGCGTGCACCGGCCGGCCACGGGGGAGCGGGTCGCGCTGCCGGCCGCGCCGCTGGTGTACGTGCACGTGGCGGCCGGTTCGGTACGGCTCGGCGACGGCGGCGAGGCGCTGGGGCCGGGCGACTCGGTACGGATCACCGGCGAGGCGGGGCCGGAACTGGTGGCGACCGGACCGGCCGAGGTGCTGGTCTGGGAACTGCCGGCCTGAGTCGCCCGGCCGGACCACCGGCCGGACTACCGGCCGCCGTCCCGGCGCCACATCGACCACATCGGCGGCCCGGCACGGAACGTCATCTCCTCGTGCACGGCGAAACCGTGCCGCCGGTAGAAGGGGAGGTTGCGGCGGTTGCTGGACTCCAGGAAGACCGGCCGCCCGTCCGCGTCCGCCCGCTCCAGCAGCCCGCTCAGCACCCGCGCCCCGCGTCCCGTGCCGCGCACGTCCGCACGGGTGCCGATGTACTCGACGTACCAGTGCTCCGGCCCGGCCGGGTGGCGGTGCTCCATGGCGAACAACCTCCCGGCGGTGCGCGGGAGCTGGGTGCGCGCCGCGCGCAGCAGCGGGCCCGTGTTGCGCAGCAGGTACGTCACCGGCAGCTTCCACTTCCCGGGCTCCGCCCACACCGCCGCGACCGTGCGCTCCGGATCGGTCCACACCCGCCCGGCCGGAACCTGCCGGGCCAGGTGCGCGGCGAACAGCAGGCGCAGCCGCCGGTCCCGGTCACGCGGCATCAGCCAGCTCCAGACGGGGTCCTCGGCGTAGGCACCGGCGAGCACGGCGGCGAGGGCGGGGACGTCGGCGGCGGTCGCGCGGACTATGTCGGCCATGGCGGGGCAGTGTAGGCCCTGCGCCCGGCCGCGGCGCCCCCGTTCCGCGGGACGAGGGCTTTCGCACCTGTCCCGGGAACCGCGGAGGGCGGGCCGAAGATCCTCAACCACGGGGAGCGGAGGGCCACTTGGCGACGTTCCCCGGGTGATCACACGGAATGTCGGGGGCAATGTGTTACGGCTGCACTTCACGGATGCGGACCTGGCGAAGATCTGGGTCGCACCGGGTCCGGACCCGCTCTGGGAGACGGTCCTGGGGGTACAACCGATGTGCCGGAACGGTCCGAGATCCTTCGGGGAATGGCGCCGCCGGGCCCGTACGGAACTGCGGCGCAGGGGCGTCGAGGGCTCGGCCCGGCTGGTGGGCGCGGCGGCACCGCCGGCGAGCTACTTCCCGGACTTCCTGACCCCGGCCGAGGGCCGTCACGGACTCTCGGCCGGTCTGGAGGCGCTGCGGGCCACCCCGCCGGACCGGCTGGGCCGGGAACTGGCGCTGACGGCGAACGTACGCCGCCTGCCCCGCTGGTTCGCCGGCCTCGCCGCGGGCGAGCGGGAGCATCTGGACGAGCTGGCCGACGCGATCCGGTGCGTGTACGAGGCCGTCATCCGGCCGGACTGGACGCGGGCCGCGGCGACGGTGGAGGCCGACCGGATGGTCCGGGCGCGGGCCCTGCGCGACGGGGGCGTCGCCGGGCTGCTGGACTCGTTGCGTCCGGCGCTGGACTGGCGGGCGCCGACGCTGCACATGCGCTACCCGGAGGACCGGGACATCCACCTCGAAGGCCGGGGACTGTGCCTGATCCCGTCCTTCTTCTGCCACGGCGGTCCGGTCGCGCTCGCCGACCCGGAGCTGCCGCAGGTGCTGGTGTACCCGATCGCGCGCACGGAGGGGCCGGACGCGGCGCCGTTCGGCGCGGACGGGCGGCTCAAACAGCTCGGCGGCCTCCTCGGGCGCACCCGGGCCCGGGTGCTGACGGCCCTCCAGGGCTCGGCGACCACCGGCGAACTGGCGCGGGTGCTGCACATCTCGACGGCCTCGGCGAGCGAGCACGTCCGCGCGCTGCGGGAGGCCGGACTCGTCCAGGGCAACCGGGTGGGCGGCTGCGTCATCCACAGCCTCACCCCGCTCGGCGAAGCCCTGCTGCACGGCGTCACCGAACAGCGGGACGCTGCCTGACCGGCGGAATTCGGTTCTGCCCGAACGCCGTCGTCGCCGAGGGCCCGGTGCCCCGATGCTGGTACGGCAGCCGGGGGGCGACGAGGGGGACGAAGCAGCGCCTTCCGACGCATGAATGGAGCAACGCACGCATGCCGTACCGCCGTTGACGACGGCGGCGCGGCACGGGGGAAGGAAGACCTGTCCATGAACACCATCACCACCACCGGCGGGAAGCGCACGGCCGCCTCGCGCCGCGGCGCCCGGTTCACCGCGCTCACGATCACCGCGCTCGCCACGGCGGGCGTCCTCGTCCCGGCCGGCACCGCCTCGGCGGCCCTCCCGCCGCCGCCGGGCGACTACCCGGTCGGCAAGAAGCTGTCGACGTACAAGTTCGAGACGCAGTCGACGTACTACTACTGCGGTCCGGCCGCCACCCGCCTCGCACTGACCCAGCGGGGCAGGACGGTCGGTCAGAAGACCCTGGCGAAGGACCTGAGGGTCGAGGAGAACGGCAAGCAGACCGACAACATCGGTCTGGTCACCAAGGTTCTCAACAAGCGCCTGTCGAGCTCCTGGTACGAGAACAAGTGGATCCGCGGCAACACGGCCACCAAGGCCCAGGTCGCGCTGCTGAAGAAGGACATCAGGTTCGACATCAACAACGGCCGCGCCATCGTGGCCAACGTCTACGGCACGGCGACCGACACCGCGGACCGGCAGCACTCCTACAACCAGGGCCACTACCTCACCGTGGTCGGCTACGCGAAGAACGGCGACCACGCGGTCATCGAGGACATCGCGATCAGCTCTTCCAAGACCCACCGCTACACGATGACCACGAAGCGGCTCGCGGACTGGATCGCGCTGCGGGGCTACTCGGCGTAGCACTGCCCGCACAGCACTGCCCGTGCGGGACGGTCCGGGAAGGGCGGTCCCGCACGGGACGGGGGAAACGGAAGGGGCCCGGGGCGACGGCGGTCGCCCCGGGCCCCTTCGCCGACGTCAGCGGGCGGAGCCCAGCTCCGCGAGCACCGCGTCCGTGAACGGCGGCCACACCTCCACCGCCCACGGGCCGAAGGCCCGGTCGGTCAGCGCGACGCAGGCCGCGCCCGCGACCGGGTCGATCCACAGGAAGGTGCCGGACTGGCCGAAGTGCCCGAAGGTCGCGGGCGACGACGAACTCCCGGTCCAGTGCGGCGACTTGGAGTCCCGGATCTCGAAGCCGAGCCCCCAGTCGTTGGGGTTCTGGTGCCCGTAGCCGGGCAGTACGCCCTTCAGCCCGGGGTGCACGACGGTCTGTGCGGCCAGCACCGTACGCGGGTCGAGCAGCTGCGGGGTCTGCACCTCCGCCGCGAACCGCACGAGATCGTCGACGGTCGAGACGCCGTCCTTGGCGGGCGAGCCGTCCACCGCGGTCGCCGTCATCCCGAGCGGTTCCAGCACGGCCTGGCGCACGTACTCCGGGAACGGGATGTCGGTGGCCTCGGCGATGTGGTCGCCGAGCACCTCGAAGCCCGCGTTGGAGTAGAGCCGCCGGGTGCCCGGCGCGGCCGTCGTCCGGTGCTCGTCGAAGGCGAGCCCGCTGGTGTGCGCGAGCAGGTGCCGCACGGTGGACCCCTCGGGCCCGGCCGGCTCGTCCAGCTCCACCGCCCCCTCCTCGTACGCCACGAGCGCCGCGTAGGCCGCGATCGGCTTGGTGACGGAGGCGAGCGGGAAGCGGTGCGCGGTCGGGCCGTGCGTACCGACGACGGTGCCGTCCGCTCGTACGACGGCAGCCGCCGCGGTGGGGACGGGCCAGTTGTCGATCATCGCCAGGCTCTGCATGCGTACGAGCGTAACGGGCGCGGACGGGCGGGCCCCGGGCGGCCGGGGGCGGATCAGGTCGCGGTGGTGGCGTCGAAGCGGGAGCGGTTGTCGGCGATCTCGTCGTGATGGGTGCCCGCCCAGTCGATCAGGGAGGTCACCGCGTCGAGCAGGGTGGCGCCCAGGCCGGTCAGCGTGTACTCCACCCGCGGGGGCACCTCGGGGTAGGAGGTCCTGATGACGAGGCCGTCGCGGCGCAGCTGGCGCAGGGTGTGCGTCAGCATGCGCTGGGAGACGCCCGGGACGGCGTGCTGGAGGTCGGTGTAGCGCAGCGGTCCGTCCTGGAGGGCGCTGATCACGAACACCGCCCACTTGTCGCCGGCCCGCTCGACGATCTGCCGGATGACCTCGCCCTTCTCGGCCGGCCAGCGGGAGCAGGGGCCCGGCGGTACGGGGCGGGGGTCGGCTTCCATGGCGTACGGCCTTCCTCTTCCGCACACGCGTGTGCCTTTTGTGACGGATTCCGTGCTGTTCCATCATGACGCCGGGCGACGGGCGCGGAAAACCGGCCCGGGGCGCGGGGCCGGACGCACGGCCCGTTCCCCGCCCGCGCCATCCCTCTCACCGGCCATTTCAGGAGAACGACGATGTTGATGCATGCCGCGACCGTGTCCCGCTTCGGCGGTCCCGAGGCGGTCGAGATCACGGAGGTCCCGGTTCCCGTCCCGGGGCCCGGCCAGGTGCGGATCAAGGTGGCGGCGGCAGCGCTGAACCCGGTGGACGCGGCCATGCGCTCCGGCGTCTTCGGCGGTGAGGGCGAGCGGATCGGCCTGGGCTGGGACGTCGCCGGAACGATCGACGCCGTGGGCCCCGGGGCGGGGGCGAGGCCCGGCGACCGGGTCATCGGCATGTCCACCGGCCACCGCACCCCGCTCGGCACGCACGCCGAGTACGTGGTGCTCGACACGGAGGCCGTCGCCCCGGCGCCCGCGAGCCTCGACGACGCGCACGCCGCGACGCTCCCCCTCAGCACGCTCTCCGCCGACCAGTCACTGGCCCTCCTGGCGCTGCGCCCCGGGCAGAGTCTGCTGATCACCGGGGCGGCCGGGGCGGTCGGGGCCCACGCGGTGGAACTCGCGCACCTGCGGGGGCTGGTCGTCACCGCGCTCGCCTCGCCGGCCGACGAGGAGTTCCTCCGGTCCAGGGGCGCCGACCACTTCCTGCCCCGGGGGGAGAAGCCCGCGCCCGGCGGCTGGGACGGGGTGCTCGACGCCGCGCAGCTGGGGGACGAGGCGTCGGCCGCGGTCCGCGACGGCGGCGCCCACGTCGGCCTGTGGCCCGGCCGGGAACCGGCGCCCGGACGCGGCATCCGGGTCGGGGCCCTGGACGTACGGGCCGACGCCGAACGGCTCGCCGCGCTGTCCCGCCTCGCCGACCGGGGCGAGGTGCTGGCCCGCGTCGCCGCGACCTACCCGCTCGCCCAGGCGGCCGCGGCCCACGCGCGCCTGGCCGAAGGCGGTCTGCGCGGGCGGATCGTCCTCGTCCCCTGAGGCCCGGGAGCTCCGCGTCCGGCCCGCCCACCGCCGCGCGCGGGCCCGCCCGGTTGCGGAACGGGAGCGACCGGCTGCCTTTCGCACTTGCTTCGAGTGCACTCCAAGGTTCTAGCGTGGAGGGCATGACGGTGATGGAGAGCACTTCCACGAGGACGGACGCATGCGCATCGGCCCCCAGGACGCACCCGCGCCCCGACGGCCAGGACCGCTACACCATCAGCGAGGTCGCCGCCTTCACCGGGCTCACCGCGCACACCCTGCGCTGGTACGAGCGGATCGGGCTGATGCCGCACGTCGACCGGTCCCACACCGGCCAGCGCCGCTTCACCAACCGTGACCTGGACTGGCTGACCTTCGTCGGCAAGCTGCGGCTGACCGGGATGCCGGTCGCCGACATGGTCCGGTACGCGGAACTGCTGCGCGAGGGCGAGCACACCTTCGAGCAACGGCAGGAGCTGCTGGAGGCGACCCGCCGCGACGTGAGGACGCGGATCGCGGAGCTCCAGGACACCCTCGCCGTACTCGACTACAAGATCGACTTCTATGCGAGCGCCCGGAGGGCGCCGGAAAGGCCCTGCGTCTGATGACTGAGGACAAGATCACCACGGTGGAGCTCGGCAGGGGCGGCCCGCAGGTCGGCGTGCAGGGGCTCGGCTGCATGGGCATGAGCGAGTTCTACGGTGCCACGGACGAGCAGGCCGCCCGCGAGACGCTGGAGACGGCGCTGGCGGCGGGCGTCACCCTCTTCGACACCGCCGACGTCTACGGCAGCGGCGCCAACGAGACCTTCCTCGCCCCGTTCGTCGGGGCGCACCGGGACGAGATCACCCTCGCCACGAAGTTCGCCATCGAGCGGAAGGACGACGACCCGCACTACCGGGGCGTGCGCAACGACCCCGCGTACATCCGCCGGGCCGTCGAGGACAGCCTGCGTCGGCTGGACACCGACGTCATCGACCTCTACTACATGCACCGCCGCGACCCGGCCGTCCCGCTGGCCGAGTCCGTCGGGGCGATGGCCGAGCTGGTGCGGCAGGGCAAGGTCAAGCAGCTCGGGCTGAGCGAGGTCACCGGGGCGGAGCTGCGCGAGGCGCACGCCGTGCACCCGATCGCCGCGATCCAGTCCGAGTGGTCGCTCTTCAGCCGGGACGCCGAGATCAGCGCCGTGCCCGCGGCGGCCGAGCTCGGGGTGACCTTCGTGCCGTACTCGCCGCTCGGCCGGGGCTTCCTCACCGGGGCGTTCACGGACGCGGCCAAGGAACTGTCGGCCGGGGACTTCCGTGCGTACCAGCCGCGCTTCACCGGCGACAACGCGAAGCGGAACGCCGCCCTGCTGGAACCCGTCCACAAGATCGCGGCGGCGCACGGCGCGTCGGCCGCGCAGGTGGCGCTCGCCTGGGTGCAGCAACGGGCCCGGGTGCACGGCCTGGCCGTGGTGCCGATCCCGGGCACCCGCAGGAGCAGCCGGCTGCTGGAGAACGTGGCGGCGACCCGGCTCACGCTGACGGACGAGGAACTGGCGCTGCTGGAGCCGATCGCGGACCGGGTGGAGGGGGACCGCTACCCGGACATGAGCTCGACGGCCGCCGCGCGCGAGTAGCCGGCCCCGTGGCGTCCGGTGCGGGCGGTGGGCCGCCGGGGCTCACCGCGCCCTCTCCTCGGTGATCGCGGCGAAGGCGCGGAGGGAGTCCGTGCCCGGGGCGAAGTAACCGGTGTGCCCGCGGGCGTCGTCGGCCGGGACGTGACGCGCGCCGAACTCCGGGGAGGCCGGGTCGGGGCCGTGGCCGACCCCCACCACCTCGACGTTCGGCACGTCGTCGATCCAGTCCGTGGCGTCCTTCGCGGCCCAGACCCGGGCGTCGGTGTGCAGACCGGCGACATCGTCCGCACGCATTCCGGGCGAGCCGAGCACGACCAGGTCCCTGGCGCGCAGCCGGGAGGCGGCGAGCCCGCACACGACGGAGCCGTAGCTGTGGCAGAACACGGCGGGCTCGGGCACCCCGTCGGCCGCGAGGCCGTCCGCGAACCGGGTCAGCCGGTCGGCCCCCGCCTCGGCGAGCGAGCCCGTCGCGGCGTCGATGCCGACGCCCACCGGGGTGGTGTACCCGGCCCAGGCGACGACGGCGCTGCCGGGACCGGTCCGGGCGTGCAGCGACTTCGCCATGCCTGCCGGGGTGCCGTACACGTCGTTCGTACGGTCGAAGGTCCCGGCGTCGATGTCCGAGCCCGGCACCACGACCGCGACGTGACGCGCGGTGCCCAGGTCCCCGAAGACCTCGGCGACCTGGCCGCGGCCGCGCGGGTCGAAGGCCAGGATCTGCCGGCCCGGCGCGGCGAGCCGCGCGTACCGGGGGTCGTGGTCGGCGCGCAGGGAAAGGGCGTTGGCCCGGTAGCGCAGCCGCACCGGGACCCCGTCCAGATTGCCCACGACGAGCGGATGCCGCGTCACCAGGGTCTGCTGCTGATCCGCGGTCAGCCGCCGGAAGAAACCGCTCACTTCGGCGGGGGTGGCCCGTTCCGGGTCGGGCAGCCGGAGGCCCGGCAACCGGTCCGCGCGCCAGGCGGCGGTACCGGGCGGCGGCCCGGTCACGGCCTGCTGCGTGTTCCCGGTCGCCCAGCCGGCCGTACCCGTCACCGTGGTGATCGCCAGCGCGATCGATATCAGGGACCTCGCGTAACGGCGCATCCCGTTCTCCCCCTCCGGCCGACCCGGACTCCCGCACACCGAACTGGTGCGACGGAGAGAAAACTAGGAGGTCGGCGGGGCCGGAGGCGTCACACCGGGGAGCCAAGTGCGAAGTGCTACCTGGGTGTTACGAGACCGGCCCGGAGGACACCGGACCGAGACGAACCAGCAGGCGTCCGGGAGCCGTGCCCCAGCCGAACCGGACCGGCACGATCCGGACGAAAGGTCCTGAGCCCGGCCGGGACCGGACCCGTACGAACCGGGCGAAAGGACCCGCGTTCCGCCCGGACCGGAAAGCCCGCGCGATCCGGACGAAGGCCCTACGCCTCGCCCGGCACCACCACTCCCGACTCGTACGCGAAGATCACCGCCTGGGCCCGGTCCCGCAGGTCCAGCTTGGCCAGCACCCGTCCGATGTGCGTCTTCACGGTCTGCTCGGCCAGCACCAGCTTCCCCGCGATCTCCTGGTTGGACAGGCCCCGCGCGATCAGCTCCAGCACCTCCGTCTCGCGCGGGGTCAGCCCGTTCAGCCGCAGCGCGTGCCCGCTCCGGGTGACGCCGGTGGGCCCCTGCCGGGCGAAGTCGGCGATCAGCCGACGGGTCACGGACGGGGCGAGCAGCGCCTCGCCCGCCGCGACCACCCGCACCGCCGAGATCAGGTCCGCGGGCGGCGCGTCCTTCAGCAGGAAGCCGGACGCCCCGGCGCGCAGCGCCTCGTACACGTAGTCGTCCACGTCGAAGGTGGTCAGCATCAGGACCTTCGGCCGGTGCGCCACCCCCGTCGGCGGGTTCAGCAGCTCGCGGGCCGCCGCCAGGCCGTCCATCTCGGGCATCCGGACGTCCATCAGGACCACGTCCGGCAGGGCGGCCCGGCTGACCTCGATGCCCCGGCGTCCGTCCGGCGCCTCACCGACCACGTCGATGTCGCTCTGCGCCGAGAGCAGCGCCGCGAACCCCGCCCGCACCATGGCCTGGTCGTCGACGATGATCACGCGGATGGTCAAGAGTCCTCCGGGGCCTTGGACGTCGCAGGGGTCAGGGGCAGCCGTGCGGCCACCCGGAAGCCGCCGCCGGGCAGTGGTCCGGTGTCCAGCGTGCCGCCCGTCAACCGTACGCGTTCCCGCATGCCGACCAGACCGTGCCCCGTCCCGGTCGTCTCCAGCGGCGAGACGGGCCGCACCGCCCGGTCGTTGACCACCAGGACGGTCAGATGCGCGCCGTCGGACGCGACCGACACCCGGGTCAGCGCACCGGGCGCGTGCCGGACCACGTTGGCCAGTGCCTCCTGCACGATCCGGTACGCCGACACGTCCACCGCCTGCGGTACGTCCGGCAGCCGGGCGGGCACCGACAGTTCGGCCGGCAGCCCGGCCCGTACCGTCGCCTCCACCAGCTGCTGGAGGCGGTCGAGCCCCGGCTGCGGCGCCCGCTCGCCCTCCGTGCCGTCGTTGCGCAGCACCGTCAGCAGCCGCCGCATCTCCGTGAGCGACTCCCGCGCGCTCGCCGCGATCGCCTCGAACTCCTCGCGCGCCTCCTCGGGCAGTCCGTCGATCCGGTAGGGCGCGGAGTCGGCCTGGACCGTGATCACGGACATGTGGTGCGCGACCACGTCGTGCAGCTCGCGGGCGATCCTGGCGCGCTCCTCCAGCAGCGTGCGCTGCGCCCGCTCGGCCTCGCTGATGGTCTCCTGCTCGGCCAGCCGGCGCTGGGCGTCGCCCCGTTCCCGGATCACCGCGCCGATCACCATGAGCAGCGCGCCGACCGCCGGGAGCAGCGCCGAGGTGCCGTTGCTGCGGTCCGTGGCGGCCAGGTGCAGCACCAGGCTCGCCGAGGCGGTCAGCGCCCAGACGGAGATCGCGGTCCGCCGGGTCTCGCGCAGGGCCACCGCCAGCATCACGAAGAAGTAGGAGATCAGCGTGGGCGGGGGCCACGGCCAGATGCCCTGCAGCGGGTCCGGGTACCCGAGCAGCACCAGCGCGCCCAGGACGTCGGCGGGGAAGATGATCCACCACGCCTGCAACGGGCGGTGCGCCAGCATCAGCAGCGGCGCCGCCTGGGCGACGGCCAGCAGGCCCGCCACCGCTTCGTCCACCCCGTACTCGTTGGTCAGCATGTTGAGCGTGACCGGGAGGAAGAGCGCCGTGAGGGCGACGACGACCACGTACGGCAGCAGCCTCCGCCACCGCTTGGACGCGTTCGCGAGCGGGGGGACCGGGGGGTGGGAGGGGTGGCGCAGGCCGTGGGCGATCTCGCGCAGATTGCGCCGGGCGGCACTCACCAGACCGTCGGCGGCGGGCTGCGGGCGCGGCGACACCTCGGCCGGGGTGCGGGAAGGGGAAGTGGTCATGGCCGCAGCAGCCTAGGCAGCGGACCGGCCCGGTGGCGTCATACCCGGGTTCCGGTTCGCCGCCGGGCTTCTCGTACGGGGGTACTACCGGCCGGACCGGAAGGCCCGCGAGGCCCGGGAGGACCCGGCAAAAGGCCCGCGCCGTCCGGGGGCCGCGGCCTTTCGGCGCCGGACGTCCTGGCCGTCCTACAGCTCGGCGAGCAGCTGGGCCTTCTTGGCGCTGAACTCGTCGTCCGTCACCAGACCGGCCCGGTGCAGCTCCCCGAGGTGCCGGATGCGGTCCGCGATGTCCGAGGGGTCGCGCCGTCCCGCGCCTGCCAGGACGGTGACCGGGGCGGCGGCCGAATGGTTTCTGCGCACGGATTCCAGCACGGCCGCGGCGAACGGCAGCGACTCGTGCACCGGGCCGTAGCCGAGGCCGAAGACCACCGCGGCCGGGTCCTGGTCCGCCCGCATGGGGCGGGGCGACATCGACTGCGGGCCCCGCAGCCCCGCACCCGTGCCGTCCGGGCCCGGCTGCGCACCCATGCCGACCGGGCCGGGTTCCATGCCCGGGCCGGCACCGGCGCAGCCGTCCGGCGCCAGGCTCTCCGAGCCCCTCGGGACCAGGCGCAGATAGCCCTCCGCACCCTCCGGCGAGCGCCACTCGACACCGCTCAGCTCCGTCACCCCGAACGTCTGGTCGCCGGCCTTCCACTTCGCCGTGGAGGCCCCCGTCCAGAACCAGCGGAAGGAGACCCGCTGCCCGTCGAAGCCGGCCCGTCCGTCGTACGCCTTGAACTGCATCGGCGCCTCGGGGGCCGCGACCAGGAACCGCTCGGCGGGCTCCGCCGCGTCCACGTCGAGCACGGATCGCAGCGCGTCCGCGTAGTACTCCGCCAGTGTCTCGCGCTCGGCGGGCAGCACCAGCCGGTACGGATCGCAGCTGTCCTTCAGCTGCCCGGCGGCGGCCTCCATCAGCGGATCGGCACCGGGTCTCGGCACGGCGCGCAGGACCACCGTGCCCCGCTTGCCGGGGGTCAGCGTCACCGATGACAGCGCCGCGTGCGGAACGCGACGCTCACGCAGGCTCTGGAAGAGCTTCGGTGTGCGGATCCCCCGTTCGAAGCGGATGAGCACGGAGTCGGCGTCGAACTCCCAGGTGGCCTGAATTCCGGCCAGCACATCACCCATGTGCCTCATCGTATGCGGCACTTGCTCACTCGTCCCCTCTCGGAGCAGACCATGATGTGCAGGACGGTTGCGGTACACCGCGACCGTCAGATGTCCTGGGATCCGGCGATTCGTTCCCGGCAGCTCTCGTCGGACTCCGCGCAGCTCACCGATTCGTAGGCCCCCACACCGATCGCGGCGAAGTTGTCGAGGCTCTCGGTCCCCGGCTCGAAATAGCCGCTGTGCCCGATCGCGTCGCCCGCCGAGACGATGCGCGCGCCGAAGCCGGGATCGACCGGGTCGGCGCCGTGTCCCAGGATGCCGAGCCGCAGGTTCGGCACGTCCGCGATCCAGTCGCCGCGGTCCCGCATCGCCCACACCCGGGCATCGGTGCGCAGCTCGTGGGCGCTCTCCACCCGCATGCCGGGGCTGCCCGCGACCGCTATGTCGTCGACCCTGGAGGGCAGTTCGCGCGCGGCGACCCCGCACACCACCGAGCCGTAGCTGTGGCAGAACAACGAGACCGGGGCGTTGCCGGGCAGGGCGTCCATCAGCGCGTTCAACCGCACCGCCCCGCGCGCGGCGAGGTTGCCCAGGGCCGCGTCCACGCCGATGCCGGCGGGCGTGGTGTAGTCGGCCCAGGCGATCACGGCGGTACGGACGCCGGGCCGCGCGGTGCGCTCGGCCGCGTACAGCGACTTCGCCATGCCGACCGGCGCGGCGTTCGTCCTCGGCGCGGACCGCTCCAGCGTGAGCAGGCCGGTGTCGACTCCGGGGACGATCACGGAGACCCGCTCGGCCCGGTCGAGATCGCCGAACACCTCGGCGGCGCGGCCCCTTCCGGACGGGTCGAAGGCGAGGAAGTGCCGGCCCCGGGAGAGCATCGAGGTGAAGCGGTGCGCCCGCCGGACCGCCTCCTCGCGTCCCTGGGGGGAGAGCCGCGCGTCGTGCGTGCGCCGCTGTTCGACCTTCCGCGCCTGCACCAGCGCCAGCCGGTTGGCCCGGTAGCGCAGCGTGACCGGGGCGCCGTTCAGGTTCCCCACGACCAAGGGATACCTGTCGGCCAGTGCGGTGCGCTGCGCGGCGGTGAGCGAGGCGAAGAAGTGGGCCAGCCGGTACGGCGGGGCGTCGACGCCCGGCAGCGCGTGGCCCGCCACCGTGCCCCGTGCCCAGGAGGCGAGCGCGATCTCGCGCGGCTCGTCGGAGCGTTGATGGCGTACGGCGGTCCAGCCGGTGGTCGCCAGCATCACGAATACGACCGCGACGGCGAGCAGCGCGCGCCAGGCGGTGAGCGTGGGGGAGGAGTCGAAGGAAGTCACTCAGGCCCACATTAGGAGACGCGCGTCAGCAGGCGTGGAGAGGGTGACGCACATCACTCGGCTGCAGGGAATTCGGGGTCGCCGATCTCACGCTGCGTGGTCGTCGCGGGCACGCTCAGGTGCGCGGAGCGCGCCCCGGGTGCCGCATGTGGCCGCCGGGGCGCGGCTGTTGTGAGGTCGGTCATGGTGCGGCGGTGAGGCGTGCGGCACATCGGGCGGTTCACGGGGCGGCGGCCCGGGCCGCTGCCGCGTGTCGCCCGTGGCCCGGCTCCGTCACCGACCACCGGCCGTCGGATGCCCGTCCGTCCGTGGCCCGTCCGTCCGCCACCGGTCGCGGGGCGTCGGCCGTTCGGCGCTCGCGCACCGTCCGGCCGGCGTCGGCTGCTCGCCGTGCCGGGCGCCCGGGACGGCCCGGGCCCCGGCCCGCCAGTCCCCCGCCAGGGCGGGGCCGAGCTGGTCCAGGTACGTCTCGGTCAGCGCGCGCAGCGAGTCCACGTCGGCGTCCCGGCCCCGCCCCCAGAGCTGTCCGGTCACCCGCAGCACCCCGCAGAACGCGGCCACGGCGACCCGGGGGCGCGGGTCCTCGTCCACGTCGAGGCCCTCGCGCCGGGCGATCAGCGTCGCCACCTGGTTCTCCAGGTGGCAGCTCCGCCGCAGGTGGGCGGCGAGCAGCGAGGGCGTCGACTCGATCATCCGGTACGTGCGCATGTGGAGTTCGACCGTGACGATCGCCTCGATCACCTCGCCGATGCTGTTCCAGGCGCACAGGACCGCGCCGCGCAGCGCCTCGAACGGGGTCTCCTCGGCGGGGCGTTGGCGCAGCTCCGCGAGGAAGCGCGACTCGACCATCTCCTGGATGGCGAAGACGGCCTCCTCCTTGCTGGCGAAGTAGCGGAAGAAGGTGCGCTGGGAGACCTCCACCGCGTCGACGATCTCGTCGACGGTGGTCTCCTCGTACCCCCGGGTGGTGAAAAGATCGAGGGCGGTGTGCAGCAGGGCGTCCCGGGTGCGGCGCTTCTTCCGTTCGCGCAGCCCGGTCGAACGCGCGGCCTGCTGCCCAGTACTCACGTGAAAGGTCCTCTTTCTCCTGCTCTGTCCGACTCAGCGTACCTGTGAGCTACGTGACAGTTACTGGCTTGTGAATTGGTTTGTCAACTGTCAGAGGCTGACACTAATGTCCCCGGCATGACTAGTCAGACCACCGTCGAAAAGGCGTCGCGGGAGCCGAACGGCTCCGTCGATCCCGCACCTGCCAAGGGGCTGCGCGGCCACCCCTGGCTGACGCTCTTCTCCGTGGCCATCGGCGTGATGATGGTCGCGCTCGACGGCACGATCGTCGCGATCGCCAATCCCGCCATCCAACAGGACCTGAAGGCATCGCTCGCCGACGTCCAGTGGATCACCAACGGGTACATGCTCGCCCTCGCGGTCTCCCTGATCACCGCGGGCAAGCTCGGTGACAGGTTCGGCCACCGCCAGACCTTCCTCATAGGCGTCGTGGGCTTCGCCGCGGCGTCGGGGGCCATCGGCCTCTCCGACAGCGTCGCCCTCGTGATCGTCTTCCGGGTGCTCCAGGGCCTCTTCGGCGCCCTGCTGATGCCCGCCGCGCTGGGCCTGCTGCGCGCCACCTTCCCGGCCGAGAAGCTGAACATGGCGATCGGCATCTGGGGCATGGTGATCGGCGCCTCCACCGCGGGCGGCCCGATCCTCGGCGGTGTGCTCGTCGAGCACGTCAACTGGCAGTCGGTCTTCTTCATCAACGTGCCGGTCGGCGTGATCGCGCTCGTGCTGGGCCTGGTGATCCTCAAGGACCACCGCGCCGAGAACGCGCCGCGCTCCTTCGACATCGGCGGCATCGTGCTGCTGTCGCAGGCGATGTTCTGCCTGATCTGGGCGCTCATCAAGGGTGCCGAGTGGGGCTGGGGCGACTACAAGACGATCGGCTTCCTGGGCGGCGCGCTGGTCCTGTTCGTGGTCTTCGCGCTCTCCCAGAAGAACGTCAGGGAGCCGCTGATCCCGCTCGCGATGTTCCGTTCCCTGCCGCTGTCCGCGGGCACGGTCCTGATGGTGCTGATGGCCTTCGCCTTCATGGGCGGCCTGTTCTTCGTCACCTTCTACCTCCAGAACGTGCACGGTCTGAGCCCCGTCGACAGCGGTCTGCACCTGCTGCCGCTGACCGGCATGATGATCGTCGCCTCGCCGCTCGCGGGCGTCCTGATCACCAAGTTCGGCCCGCGGGTCCCGCTGGTCGGCGGCATGGTGTGCACGGCGGTCGCCATGTTCGGGATGTCCCAGCTGGAGATCGGCACCGGCACCCTGACCATGTCGATCTGGTTCGGTCTGCTCGGCCTCGGCCTCGCCCCGGTGATGGTCGGCGCCACCGAGGTCATCGTCGGCAACGCCCCGATGGAGCTCTCCGGCGTCGCGGGCGGTCTCCAGCAGGCCGCCATGCAGGTCGGCGGCAGCCTCGGCACGGCGGTGCTGGGCGCGGTCATGGCCTCCCAGGTCGACTCGAAGCTGGACGGCAACTGGAAGGCCGCGCAGCTTCCGCCGCTGAGCCCGGAGCAGCTGGACCAGGCGTCCTCGGCCGTCGAGGTCGGCATCCCGCCGGTGGGCGGCGACGTCCCGCCGGAGATCGCGCAGAAGATCGCGGGCGTCGCCCATGACACCTTCGTGTCGGGCATGAGCACCGCGTTCATGGTCGCCGGCATCGTCGCGGCGGGCGCCGCTGTGGTCGCCACCCTCACCAAGCGCGGCGAGAACGCCGCCGCGGGAGCGGGCGCCGGCCACATCTGACCGGTCCCGCCCCGCCCCGGAACCCGGCGTCCGCACACCGACGCCGGGTTCCCGTACGTCAACACAGCGTGCGCGACAGCCCCGCCGGAGCCTTCCGGCGGGGCTGTCGCCTATCAGGGTGGTGTGCTCCGGGGCCCCTTCCCCGGGCGCCGCGTCGCAGGTCAGGGTGCATACGACTGATCCACCGATCCACAAGCCACGGGGGCTGATGACCATGCGTACGACCTTCCTCGCCGCGGCCCTGGCCGCCACCGCCCTGATCCCGCCGGCCGCCGACCGCCTCGCGGGTCCGCAGACCGCCCCGCGCCCCGCGAGCGCCCACACCGCGCACGGCGCGGCGTCCGCCGGGCTCGGGAGCTGCGGGAGCGGCCAGCTCTGCCTCTGGGCGAAGCCGGACTTCACCGGGGCCCGGCAGACCCACGAACTGTCCACCGTCGACATCGAGAGCTGCGTCCCGCTGCCCGAGGGCGCCGCCGTCCAGTCGCTCGCCAACCGCACCGGGCGCCCCGTCACCACCTACCAGTCGGCGGAGTGCGCCGAGACCGGCGAGTTCGAGACCTATCCCGGCGGCGGCACCTGGACGCCCCGGTCCCCCTACCAGGTCAGGGCCTTCAAGATCTGGGAGAACTGACCGGGGACGGGGCCGGGGCCGGAGCACCGGGAAGTCGGCGAACCGGAGCACCGGCCCCGGACACCGAAGGGCGGCGGGACCCAGGAGGTCCCGCCGCCCTTCACATGTCGGAGGCGCTTACGCGTCGCCGCCCGCCGCGCCCGGGTCGGCCGCCGTGACGTCCAGCAGCTCGTACCGGTCGATGGCCTGCTTCAGCAGCGAACGGTCGATCCGGTTCTCCTTCGCGAGCTCGGTGAGCACCGCCAGGACGATCGACTGCGCGTCGATGTGGAAGAACCGGCGGGCCGCGCCCCGGGTGTCGGCGAAGCCGAAGCCGTCCGCGCCCAGCGACTGGTACGCACCGGGCACCCAGCGCGCGATCTGGTCCGGCACCGAACGCATCCAGTCCGAGACCGCCACGAACGGGCCCTCGGAGCCGGAGAGCTTCCGCGTGACGTACGGGACGCGCTGCTCCTCCTCCGGGTGCAGCAGGTTGTACCGCTCCACCTCCACGGCCTCGCGGCGCAGCTCGTTCCAGGAGGTCGCCGACCAGACGTCCGCCCGGACGTTCCACTCGTCGGCGAGGATCCGCTGCGCCTCGACCGCCCACGGGACCGCCACGCCGGACGCCATGATCTGGGCCGGGATCTCGCCCCGGTCGGCGGCCTTGAAGCGGTACACGCCCTTGAGGATGCCATCGACGTCCACGTTCTCGGGCTCGGCCGGGTGCTGGATCGGCTCGTTGTAGACGGTGAGGTAGTAGAAGACGTCCTCGTTCTCCTCGGGGGTCCCGCCGTACATCCGGCGCAGACCGTCCTTGACGATGTGCGCGATCTCGTAGCCGAACGCCGGGTCGTAGGCGACACAGCCCGGGTTGGTCGAGGCGAGCAGCTGCGAGTGGCCGTCCGCGTGCTGGAGGCCCTCACCGGTCAGCGTCGTACGGCCGGCGGTCGCACCCAGCACGAAGCCGCGCGCGAGCTGGTCGGCCATCTGCCAGAACTGGTCACCGGTGCGCTGGAAACCGAACATCGAGTAGAAGACGTACACCGGGATCAGCGGCTCGCCGTGCGTGGCATACGCCGAACCGGCGGCGATCAGCGACGCCGTGCAGCCGGCCTCCGAGATGCCGTCGTGCAGCATCTGGCCGGTCGGCGACTCCTTGTACGCCAGCAGCAGATCGCGGTCCACCGCCTCGTACTGCTGCCCCAGCGGGTTGTAGATCTTCGCGCTCGGGAAGAAGGCGTCCATACCGAAGGTGCGGTACTCGTCCGGCGCGATCAGCACGAAGCGCTTGCCGATCTCCTTGTCCCGCATGAGGTCCTTCAGGATGCGGACGAACGCCATGGTGGTGGCGATCGACTGCTGACCCGAACCCTTCTTCGCGGTCGCGTACGTCTTGTCCCCGGGCAGGACCAGCGGCTTCGCGCGCACCACACGGGTCGGGACGTAACCGCCCAGGCCCTTGCGGCGGTCGTGCATGTACTGGATCTCCTCCGAGTCACGGCCCGGGTGGTAGTACGGCGGCAGGCCGTCCTCCAGCTGCTTGTCCGTGATCGGGATGTGCAGCCGGTCGCGGAACCGCTTGAGGTCCTCGACCGTGAGCTTCTTCATCTGGTGGGTCGCGTTGCGGCCCTCGAAGTTCGGCCCCAGGGTCCAGCCCTTGACCGTCTGCGCCAGGATCACCGTCGGCTGGCCCTTGTGGGCCTTGGCCGCCGCGTAGGCCGCGTAGACCTTCCTGTGGTCGTGACCGCCGCGGCCCAGGTGCAGGATCTGGTCGTCGGTCATGTCCTTGACCATGTCGCGCAGCCGCGGGTCGTCCCCGAAGAAGTGCTCGCGGATGTACGCGCCCGACTCGGTGGCGTACGTCTGGAACTGGCCGTCGGGCGTGGTGTTCAGCTTGTTGACCAGGATGCCCGTGCGGTCCTGCGCGAGCAGCGGGTCCCAGGAGCGGTCCCAGACCAGCTTGATGACGTTCCATCCGGCACCGCGGAACTGCGACTCCAGCTCCTGGATGATCTTGCCGTTGCCGCGCACCGGGCCGTCGAGCCGCTGCAGGTTGCAGTTGACCACGAAGGTGAGGTTGTCCAGGCCCTCGCGGGCGGCGATGGAGAGCTGGCCGAGCGACTCGGGCTCGTCCATCTCGCCGTCGCCCAGGTACGCCCAGACGTGCGAGTCGGAGGTGTCGGCGATGCCGCGCGCCTCCATGTAGCGGTTCATCCGGGCCTGGTAGATCGCGCCGAGCGGGCCGAGACCCATCGAGACGGTCGGGAACTCCCAGAAGTCCGGCATCAGCCGCGGGTGCGGGTAGCTGGACAGGCCGTTGGGCGCCTTCGACTTCTCCTGGCGGAAGGCGTCGAGCTGCGCCTCGCTCAGCCGGTCGAGCAGGAAGGCGCGGGCGTAGATGCCGGGGGAGGCGTGCCCCTGGAAGAAGATCTGGTCGCCGCCGCGGCCGTCGTCCTTGCCCCGGAAGAAGTGGTTGAAGCCCACGTCGTACAGCGAGGCGGAGGAGGCGAAGGTGGCGATGTGGCCGCCGACGCCGATGCCCGGACGCTGGGCGCGCGACACCATCACGGCCGCGTTCCAGCGGGTCGCGTTGAGGACCTTGCGCTCGATCTCCTCGTCGCCGGGGAAGAACGGCTCGTCCTTCGTGGCGATCGTGTTCACATAGTCCGTGCTGCGCATCTCCGGCACGGCGACGCGCTTCTCGCGCGCGCGCTCGATGAGCCGAAGCATCAGGTAACGGGCCCGCTCGCGGCCGCGCTCGTCGACCGCGGCGTCGAGCGAGTCGAGCCATTCCTGGGTCTCTTCGGGATCGAAGTCCGGGACCTGGCTCGGCAGGCCGCCAATGATGATCGGGTTGCGATCGGATCCGGAAGCCACGCTGTTCCTTCGCTGTTCGGTGGTGCTCTACGGGGCCTGATTGAGGGAGAACACGCCCCCGGGATATATGCATGTACGCCATCACCATCGTGTACCGCGGGGGCGCAAACGTCATCTCTACCGAGGGGTAACCGCCGTGTTGTGAGACATCGCGACCGCAGTACGGGGATGGCCTGGTCCAAACCGCAACCATACGCCCAAGGCGTCCAAGCGTTCCCAAAGGATGTTCGACTCCGAATGGGGGACCGAAACGGCATAAGCTGTGGAAGGACGTAAATGGGAGCGGACGGCAGTGCCGGACCCCGCGGAAGGATCCGCCGACAGTGCGGCGACGTGGTAGGGAACGTCACCGTTTAGGCGGTCTCGCACGCCGGGTACTTGCGCGATCCGCCGCTCCCGTGTGGACTACGGCCAACGCCCCGCGCACGCGCGTGGCTGAAGCATTTTCCGAAACATGATCAGGAGGCAACCCGTGAGCGCGACCGCGGACCACGCGGAGGAGCGGACCAACCCGGCTGCACGCCTGGGGTTCGAGCCCGGACAGGTGGTCCAGGAGATCGGCTACGACGACGACGTCGAGCAGGAGCTCCGTGAGGGCATTGAGGCCACAATCGGCCAGGATCTCGTCGACGAGGACTACGACGACGTCGCCGACGTCGTGCTGCTGTGGTTCCGGGACGAGGACGGCGACCTTACGGACGCGCTGGTGGATGCCATTGGTCTGATCGAGGACGGTGGCACGGTCTGGCTGATGACGCCGAAGACCGGCCGTGACGGATACGTCGAACCGAGCGACATCAACGAGGCCGCCCAGACGGCCGGTCTCTCCCAGACCAAGAGCATCAGTGCGGGCAAGGACTGGACGGGCAGCCGTCTGGTCACGCCGAAGGCTGCCAAGTCCAAGCGCTGAGCCACGCTCGCCGGGCGTTTCGCCCCGAAAGGCCCCCGACGGCACAGAGCCGGCCGGGGGCCTTCGTATGGGCCGGGGCTCTTCGCGGGCCCTTCCGCACGGTCCGCGGGCCCTTCCGCACGGTCCGCGGGCCCTTCCGTGCGGTCCGCGGCGGTCTTCGTACGGCCTCGCGGGTCTTCCGTACCGCCCCAGGGCATTTCCGCGGTCTTCGCGGCCCTCGGGGTCCCGGGGGCCGAGCCGGTCGGCCGTGGGCTCCGTGTGGCTCGGCACGGGCTCTGCGTAGGGTGGGGGCCACCCGGACAGCCCAGCCCGGTCAACGTAGCGAAGGGACGCTTTTCATGGCGATCGAGGTCGGCACCAAGGCCCCGGATTTCGAGCTGAAGGACAACCACGGCCGGACCGTGAAGCTCTCCGACTTCCGTGGCGAGAAGAACGTCGTGCTGCTGTTCTACCCGTTCGCCTTCACCGGCGTCTGCACGGGTGAGCTCTGCGCGCTCCGTGACGAGCTGCCGAAGTTCGAGAACGACGACACCCAGCTGCTCGCCGTCTCCAACGACTCCATCCACACCCTGCGCGTCTTCGCCGAGCAGGAGGGCCTGGAGTACCCGCTGGTCTCGGACTTCTGGCCGCACGGCGAGACCTCGCGGGCCTACGGCGTCTTCGACGAGGAGAAGGGCTGCGCGGTGCGCGGCACCTTCATCATCGACAAGGAGGGCGTGGTGCGCTGGACCGTCGTCAACGGTCTGCCCGACGCGCGCGACCTCAACGACTACATCAAGGCGCTCGACGCGCTCTGATCGGAGGTCTCCGGACGGGCACCCCGGCCGGGAACCACCGAACCCCCGATCGGCGACTTCCGAACCGGGACTCCCGGCCGGGTCCGGGTCCGCGGTCCTCATCCCGCAGATCCGGCGGTCCGGGACCGCCGGATCTGCGGCCGACCCGGCCAAAAGCCTGCTTTGGCCGGGAACCGGTCACTAGGATCCAGTCGTTGATCGGATGCCAACGCAACGTGGAGGCGCCGGCGTCCGCCGGCCCCCAAGGAAACCAATGGGAGGACTCGTGGGAGTCAGCCTCAGCAAGGGCGGCAACGTCTCGCTGACCAAGGCCGCACCCAACCTGACCGCGGTCATCGTCGGTCTGGGCTGGGACGCCCGTACCACCACCGGTGGTGACTTCGACCTCGACGCCAGCGCCCTGCTGACGAACGCCGAGGGCAAGGTCGGCAGCGATGGCAACTTCGTCTTCTTCAACAACCTCAAGAGCCCCGACGGCTCCGTGGAGCACACCGGTGACAACCTCACCGGTGAGGGCGAGGGCGACGACGAGGTCATCAAGGTGAACCTCGCCGGTGTGCCGGCCGATGTCGAGAAGATCGTCTTCCCGGTCTCGATCTACGAGGCCGAGACCCGCCAGCAGAGCTTCGGCCAGGTGCGCAACGCGTACATCCGCGTGGTCAACCAGGCCGACAACACCGAGCTGGCCCGTTACGACCTCAGCGAGGACGCCTCGACGGAGACCGCCATGGTCTTCGGCGAGCTGTACCGCAACGCGGGTGAGTGGAAGTTCCGCGCCATCGGCCAGGGCTACGCCTCGGGCCTGCGCGGCATCGCGCAGGACTTCGGCGTCAACGTCTGAGAAGACGCGACAGGGCCCGCCCTCCGGGCGCGGCCCGGTCCACGCCAGTAGACACTCCGTCCGGCGCCGCACTTCCGTGCGGCGCCGGATGCGGCTCAACAGACGGTTCAACAAATCGGGGAGGACACACCATGGGCGTCACGCTCGCCAAGGGAGGCAATGTCTCCCTCTCCAAGGCCGCACCCAACCTCACCCAGGTGCTGATCGGGCTCGGCTGGGACGCACGATCCACCACGGGCGCGGATTTCGACCTCGACGCCAGCGCCCTGCTGTGCCAGTCGGGCCGGGTGCTCGGCGACGAATGGTTCGTGTTCTACAACAATCTGACGAGCCCCGACGGCTCCGTGGAGCACACCGGGGACAACCTCACGGGTGAGGGCGACGGCGACGACGAGTCGGTCATCGTGAATCTCACGCAGGTGCCGGCGCACTGCGACAAGATCGTCTTTCCGGTCTCGATCCATGACGCGGACAATCGCGGGCAGACCTTCGGCCAGGTCAGCAATGCGTTCATCCGCGTGGTGAACCAGGCGGACGGTCAGGAACTCGCGCGTTACGACCTCAGCGAGGACGCCTCGACGGAAACGGCGATGATCTTCGGCGAGCTCTACCGGTACAACGGCGAGTGGAAGTTCCGGGCGGTGGGACAGGGGTACGCGTCCGGGCTGCGGGGCATCGCTCTAGACTTCGGGGTCAACGTTTCGTAAAACCGCGCACGGCGCGGGGGAGCCCCGTACACACCGGGGGAGACCCGTTACTTACACGATGGGGTAGCCAGTGCTTCTGAAAACCTTCGGCTGGTCGTTCGCGGTCACCGCGCTAGGCCTTGCCGCAGCTGCGTTCTACGGGGGGTGGGAAGCCTTCGGGGTGGTCGCGATCCTCTCCGTCCTGGAGATCTCGCTGTCCTTCGACAACGCGGTGGTCAACGCCGGGATCCTGAAGAAGATGAATGCCTTCTGGCAGAAGATCTTCTTGACGATCGGTGTGCTCATCGCGGTCTTCGGTATGCGACTGGTGTTCCCCGTCGTAATCGTGGCGATCACCGCCAAGATCGGCCCGATCGAAGCGGTCGACCTCTCGTTCAACCAGCCCGAGCGCTACCAGGAACTCGTCACCGACGCCCACCCGGCGATCGCCGCGTTCGGTGGCATGTTCCTGCTGATGATCTTCCTCGACTTCATTTTCGAGGAGCGGGACATTCAGTGGCTGCGCTGGATCGAGCGTCCGCTCGCCAAGCTCGGCAAGGTCGACATGCTGTCGGTCTGCATCGCGCTCATCGTGCTGCTGGTCGCGGCCATGACCTTCGCCACCAGCGCGCACCAGCACGGCGGCGGCCACGCCGACAAGGCGGAAACCGTTCTGCTCTCCGGTGTCGCGGGTCTGATCACCTACCTCATCGTCGGTGGCCTCTCCGGCTTCTTCGAGAACAAGCTGGAGGAGGAGGAAGAGCGCGAGCACGAGGCCGAGGAAGAGGCCAAGCGGAGCGGCAAGAAGGTCTCGGCCGTCGCCCTCGCCGGCAAGGCCGCGTTCTTCATGTTCCTCTACCTGGAAGTGCTCGACGCGTCCTTCTCCTTCGACGGTGTCATCGGCGCCTTCGCCATCACCAACGAGATCGTGCTGATGGCCCTCGGCCTCGGCATCGGCGCCATGTACGTCCGTTCGCTCACGGTCTACCTGGTTCGCCAGGGCACGCTCGACGACTACGTCTACCTGGAGCACGGCGCCCACTACGCCATCGGCGCGCTCGCGGTGCTCCTGCTGGTCACCATCCAGTACCAGATCAACGAGCTCATCACCGGCTTCATCGGTGTCGCGCTGATCGGTCTGTCCTTCTGGTCCTCGGTCCGGCGCAACAAGGCGCTGGAGGCCGAGGGCGGCGAAGGTTCCAAGGAGGAAGTCCCGTCCGGGGTGTGACCCGGTAGGGATTGAGGAACGCTCTCAGCGGGGCGGTCCGTACGGCGACGGTTCTCCGGAGACATCCGGACCCGGCCCGGCGGCCGCCCCGCTGTGATGTGGCCGCCCCGTACGACGTGCGGGGCGGCCGTGGGACCGGGGCACTTTTCTACCGATACGTGTGGGGGCTGGGGATGGGGTTCTGGGACAACCTGTGGCCGGGGCGGGAGTCACCGTTCGATTCGGGCGGTGCGATCACCGACTCCATCGTGCTCTCCCGACGGCACGCCACGGTCTCGCTGAGCAAACAGGGCACGGTGGCCGGCACGCTGCGGGTCAACCTCTCCTGGCGGATGCGCACGTCCGACATCGAGGGAAGGTCGCGGCAGAGCGGCCGGCTGCTGCGCCCGCTGAAGCTCTTCCAGCCGGACGTGGTCCAGGCGCACACCCAGGGCATGGTCAACGTCGACCTCGACCTGGGCTGCATGTACGAGCTGAAGGACGGCACCAAGGGCGTCGTCCAGCCGCTGGGCAACCTCATCGGCGACCTGAACGCACCGCCGTACATCCGGCTCAGCGGCGACGACCGCTTCGGGGCCCCCTCGGGCGAGACCGTCTACGTCAACCTCGACCACCACGAGGAGATCAAGCGGCTGCTGTTCTTCGTCTACATCTACGACCAGACGCCGGCGTTCGACCGCACGCACGCCATGGTGACGCTCTATCCGACGGGCAGCGGCCCGCGGATCGAGATCGAACTGGACGAGCGCGCCCCGCAGGCCCGCTCCTGCGCCGTGTTCACGGTGGAGAACGTCAAGGGCGAGCTGATCGTGCGGCGCGAGGTGAAGTTCGTGTACGGCTTCCAGTCGGAGCTGGACCGGATGTACGGCTTCGGCATGCAGTGGGGGCGCGGCTACAAGTCCCGGACCTGAGACCGGACAGCCGGGCCGCCCCGGGGGCTTCGGGTCTTCGGGTCCTCGGGGCTTCGCGCGGGCGAGCCCGGATTCCGGCCCGGACGGGGCGGCTCAGGACCTGACGAACTGCGGGCCCTGCGGCGGCAGCACGAAATTCGGGTCCGGGGCGGGCGCCGCAGCAGCGGCGGGCTGCGGATAGCCGTAGGCGGGGGGCCGGGCCGGGGGCTGCTGGGCGGGGGCGGGCTGCGGATAGCCGTACCCCGGCTGGTGGACGGGAGGAGCGGCCGGGTGGGTCGTATGCGCCGCCGCGGGCGGCGGGTACCCGTACGCGGGCTGCTGGTGCTGCACCGTGGCCTGCGAGTCGGGGTCGGGCGCCGGGGCCGGCGGGAAGTCGGGCGCGGGCGGCGGGAAGCCGGGTGCGGGGGCCGCCGAGGGCTCCGCCGTGGCCTCCCCCTCGTCGACCGAGATGCCGAACGCGGTCGCCAGGCCGATCAGCCCGGTCGGATAGCCCTGCCCCACGGCCCGGAATTTCCAGCCATCACCGCGCCGGTAGAGCTCGCCGCAGATGATCGCGGTCTCCTCACCGGTCTCCGGCCGCACGTCGAAGACCGCGAGCGGCTCCCCGTCGGCCGTCGCCGCGTCGTACAGCAGGATGCGCAGATCGTGCACCTGGGCGAACGTGGCCCCGTCGGAGGAGGCGGCGACCACCACCTGTTCGACCGAGGGGTCGAGCCCGTTCAGATCGGCCTCGATGGCGTCCGTGAGGCCCTCCGGGACGCTGCGCTTCGGGAGCCGTCGCACCAGGCCGGAGGGGTGGCGGGGCTGGTTGTAGAAGACGAAGTCCTCGTCCGAGCGCACGCGGCCGCCGCTTCCCAGCAGCAGTGCCGAGGCGTCCACGTCCGGGACGCCGGTGCCCGGGGTCCAGCGCAGCACGGCCCGTACGGCCATGGCGTCCAGAGGGACGTTCGAGCCCTTCACCATCGCGTGCGTCATGCCCGTCATCCTGCCTGCTGGCTGCCCGCGCGGACAACGCGGGGTCGTACCGGATCTTCCGGAGGCAAGCCCTCCGCCGGGCTCCGGCACGTCGGGAAATGGACGAGTTACCCGGAATTCATGCACGTGGGGAACTGCCGACACCCGTCCGTACGTACTATTACCGGCCATACGTTGTCCGGCCGGTCAGGCAGTTCGGGGGAGTTACATGCGTCATTTCGGGCATATCACGCCCGCGGTGAGGGAGGCATTGTTCTTCCGGGAACCGTGCGAATTCGGGGCGGAATCGCCGCCCGGGATGCTTTCGGCGGCCTTGGGTGCCACTCTGTACAGCCCCGCCACCAGGCCGCGGCTCGCCGACGACATCATCAAGCAGGCCGGGCGCGGTGTCGTCTCCATGGTGCTGTGCCTGGAGGATTCCATCGACGACTCCGAGGTCGTCGACGCCGAGGAGAACCTGGTCAGGCAGTTCGCCGAGCTGGACGCGCGCGGGGTCGAGGGGCCGCTGCTCTTCATCCGGGTCCGGGAGCCGGGCCAGATCGTGGACCTGGTGCACCGGCTCGGCCGTACTGTCCGAATGTTGTCTGGTTTTGTACTTCCCAAGTTCACGGAAGAGCGTGGCGTGCCCTTCCTGGAGGCGCTCGCCAAGGCCGAAAAGGCATGCGATCAGAGACTGTTCGCGATGCCCGTCCTGGAGTCGCCCGAGCTGCTGTACCTGGAGAGCCGGAGCGAGACGCTCCGGGGGATAGCCCGCACCGTCGACGCGTACCGCGAACAGGTCCTCGCGCTGCGGCTCGGCGTCACCGACTTCTGCTCCGCGTACGGGCTGCGCAGGGCGCCCGACATGACGGCGTACGACGTGCAGATCGTCGGCTCGGTGATCGCCGACGTGGTCAACGTGCTGGGCCGGGCGGACGGCACGGGCTTCACGATCACCGGCCCGGTGTGGGAGTACTTCCGGCTCCAGGAGCGCATGTTCAAACCGCAGCTGCGCCGCAGCCCCTTCCTGGAGGGCCGGGCCGAGGAGCTGCGCACGGCGCTGATCGAGCACGACCTGGACGGGCTGCTGCGCGAGATCGAGCTCGACCGGGCGAACGGCCTGCTCGGCAAGACCTGCATCCACCCGTCGCACGTGGCGCCCGTGCACGCGCTGTCCGTGGTCAGCCACGAGGAGTACAGCGACGCCCAGGACATCCTGCGGCCGGAGCGGGGCGGCGGCGGAGTGATGCGCTCCGCCTACACGAACAAGATGAACGAGGTGAAGCCGCACCGCGCCTGGGCCGAGCGGACCCTGCGACGGGCCGAGGTGTTCGGCGTGGCGAAGGCGGACGTCGGCTTCGTGGAACTGCTGGCCGCGGGCCTCGCGGAATGAGCGCGGCACGCGCGGCGGGGACACGACGGGGGACGGACGTACGGCGAGAAGCGGGCACCCGGCGAGGCGCAGCCGCGCGGCCGGGGACAGCGATGCGGCCGGGCGCGGGCGTAGGGCGCGGTACGGGAGTCCGGCGGCGAACGGGCGTGTCTCGATGAGCGAGCGCGCGGCGAGGAAAGAGACGGCGAACGTGGTGTGGTCGGGCAGCTGGGTGACGGAGCGGCTGGGCGTGGAGCTCGTCGGCGACGGAAGGCCCGACGGCGACGGCGAGCTGAGAGAACTGCTGGGCCTCGCCCTGCGCCGCAACCCCAAGCGGGCCCACCTCCTCGTCTCGAACGTGCTCGGCAAGCACGTGCCGCAGAAGCCCTCCATCGTGTACGGCGCCGGGTTCGAGCTCGGCCGACGGGTGCGCGAACTCCTCGGTGACGCCGAGGCGGCCCGGGCGGTCGTGCTCGGTTACGCGGAGACGGCCACCGGCCTCGGCCACGCGGTCGCCGACGGCCTGGGCCCGGCGCCGTACCTCCACTCCACGCGCCGCCCCGTCGAGGGCGTGGTGCGGGCGGCCGGCTTCGAGGAGTCCCACTCGCACGCCACCTCGCACCTGCTGCTCCCGGAGGACCCGGAGCTGCTGGCGGCCCCGTCGGCCGACCGGGCCCCCGACGGGCCGCTGGTGCTGGTGGACGACGAGTTCTCCACCGGCAACACCGTGCTCAACACCATCCGCGCGCTGCACGAGCGCTACCCGCGGAGCCGCTACGTCATCGTCGCCCTCGTGGACATGCGGTCACCCGCCGACCGGGAAAGGCTGACCGGGTTCGCCGAGGAGACGGGCGCGCGCATCGACCTGGTGGCACGGAGCGCGGGCACGGTCCTCCTCCCGGAGGGCGTCCTGGAGAAGGGCCAGGCCCTGGTCGAGGCCCACGAGCCGGAACAGGAACGGAAGCCGGAACCGGAACCCGCGCAAGGGCCGGAAACGGAATCGGCGGACGGCGCCGGGCGCGCGCGGAACGCCGGGCCGGCCTCTGCCGCGGCCGAGGTCCGGCCCTGCACCCGGGTGGACCTCCGGTGGCCCGCGGGCGTCCCCGACGGCGGGCGGCACGGCTTCACCCCCGCCCACCGCGCGGCGCTGGAACCGGCCCTGCCCGCCATGGCCGACCGCGTCGCCGAGGCGCTGGGCGACGCCCGCCGCGTACTGGTCCTCGGCTTCGAGGAACTGATGTACGCCCCCCTGCGCCTGGGCACGGCGCTGGAGGACCGCCTCGACGCCGAGGTGCGTTACTCCACCACGACGCGGTCCCCCGTCCTCGCCGTGGACGACCCCGGCTACGCGATACGCAGCCGGCTGGTCTTCCCGGCGCACGACAACCCGGCGGACGGGCCCGGCGACCGGTACGCGTACAACGTCGCGGGCGCCGGGTTCGACGCCGTGGTGCTGACCGTCGACTCCGCCGCCGACACCCCCGAACTGCACGCACCGGACGGCCTGTTGGCGCAGCTCGCCGCGCACACCGACCACGTCCTGCTGGCAGTCGTCCCCTCGTACGTGCCCCCGGTCCCCCGGAAGGGCACCCCTCCCGCCCCCCACTCCTCCGACGGATCCGAACGGCAGGAAACCACCGTGCTGCCCGAGCCCCTTCGCGGCCCCGCCTTCTCCTCCTACGCGCCGGACGAGGTCGGCTGGCTGCTCCAGGACCTCTCGGACACCGAACTGGAGGCGCCCACCGAGGAGCGCGAGGAGGCGATACAGAGCGGTGGCGCGCACTACGCCGAGTCGCTGCCGGTCGAGTACCAGCCGTCCGAGCGGTACCAGGAACTGTTCGGGACGGCGCTGGAGCTGTCGGCCGCCCGGGTCGCCCGCGCGGTCGGCACCGTCACCGAGACGGTGCTCGCCGAGCGCGGCCCCCGCCCCGTCCTGGTCTCGCTGGCCAGGGCCGGTACGCCCGTCGGCGTACTCATGCGACGCTGGGCCCGCCACCGGCACGGCATCGACCTGCCGCACTACGCCGTCTCCATCGTCCGGGGCCGGGGCATCGACGCCAACGCCCTGCGCTGGCTGGCCGCCCACCACGACCCGGCGGAGGTCGTCTTCGTCGACGGCTGGACCGGGAAGGGCGCGATCACCCGCGAACTGTCCGAGGCGCTCGCCGGGTTCGAGGGCTTCGACCCCGAGATCGCGGTGCTCGCCGACCCGGGCGGCTGCGTCCGCACCTACGGCACGCGCGAGGACTTCCTCATCCCGTCCGCCTGCCTGAACTCCACCGTCTCCGGGCTGATCTCGCGGACCGTGCTCCGCGCCGACCTGGTCGGCCCCGAGGACTTCCACGGCGCGAAGTTCTACCGGGAGCTGGCGGACGCCGATGTGTCCGGCCGCTTCCTCGACACCGTCACCGCCCACTTCGACGAGGTCGCCGACGCCGTGGACGCCGAGGCCAAGGAGCTGCTCACGGCCGACCGGGCACCCACCTGGGAGGGCTGGGCCGCGGTGGAACGCATCAGCGAGGAGTACGGCATCCACGACGTGAACCTGGTCAAGCCGGGCGTCGGCGAGACGACCCGGGTACTGCTGCGCCGCGTTCCGTGGAAGATCCTCGCCAAGCGCGGCGCGGGCGCGGACCTCGACCACATCCGGCTGCTGGCCGAGCAGCGGGGCGTACCGGTGGAAGAGGTCGACGAACTCCCGTACTCCTGCGTCGGGTTGATCCACCCGAAGTACACCAGGGGAGCGACGGGAGCGGACGGCAGGGCGGTGGAGTCCAAGTGACCGCCGCCCCGGCCGCACGGGTGCCCGCCGGAGCCCCGGCCTCCGTCCCCGCCTCCGCCTCCGCCTCCGCTCCCGTGGTGCTCGTCGCCAGCGATCTCGACCGCACGCTGATCTACTCCACGGGGGCGCTCCAGCTCACCGTGCCGGACGCCGAGGCCCCCCGGCTGCTCTGTGTGGAGGTGTACGACCACAAGCCGCTCTCCTACCTCACCGAGACGGCGGCGGCGCTGCTCGACGAACTGGCCCGCACCACGGTCCTCGTACCGACCACCACCCGCACCCGCGAACAGTACGGGCGCGTCCATCTGCCCGGCCCCGCACCGCGGTTCGCGATCTGCGCCAACGGCGGGCACCTCCTCGTCGACGGCGAGTCCGACCCCGACTGGCAGCGACGGGTGACCCGCGGGCTCGCCGACGAATGCGCCCCGCTCGCCGAGGTGCGCGCACACCTCCTGGCCGCGGCCGACCCCGCCTGGCTGCTCAAGGAACGGGTCGCCGAGGACCTCTTCGCCTACCTCGTCGTGGAACGCGCGCTGCTGCCCGGGGGCTGGGTCGAGGAACTGGGGGAGTGGGCGCGGACCCGCGGCTGGACGGTCTCCCTCCAGGGCCGCAAGATCTACGCCGTACCGGGACCGCTCACCAAGAGCGCCGCGATGGACGAGGTGGCCCGCCGAACCGGCGCCGCGCTCACCCTCGCCGCAGGCGACAGCCTCCTCGACGCCGATCTGCTCCTGGCCGCGGACCGCGCCTGGCGCCCCGCCCACGGCGAACTGGCCGACACCGGCTGGAGCGCCCCGCACGTCGAGGTGACGGACGAGCGCGGGGTGGCCGCGGGCGAGGAGATCCTGCGGCGCTTCCTCCGTACGGCGAAGGAGTTCCGGACGTCGGGCGGGACCCGGGTGCCGGAAGAGTTCCAGGAACCGGAGGCGCTCCGGGGACAGGCGGCGCGCCGGGTGTAGGCGGCGTTGCGGGCCCCGGGGAGGGAAGATCATCCTGGCGCCGGGAACCGGCACACCGGCCGATCGAGGCACGAGGAGCACAGGATGACCAAGGGCAACGAAACCAAGATCACGGACGAGCTGTACGCCTACATGCTGGCGCACAACCCGCCGCTCGACGCGGTGCAGCGCGAACTGATCGAGACCACGTACGCACGCCTGCCCGAACAGGCCGGCATGCAGTCCGCGCAGGAGCAGGGCCCGCTGCTCGCCTTCCTCGTCCGGCTGACCGGGGCCCGGCACATCGTGGAGGTCGGGACGTTCACCGGGTTCTCCGCCCTGTCGATGGCGCAGGCGCTGCCCGCCGACGGTCGGCTGATCGCCTGCGACATCTCGGAGGAGTGGACCGCGTACGGCCGGGAGGCATGGGAGAAGGCGGGCGTCGCGGACCGGATCGAGCTGCGCATCGCCCCCGCGCTCGACACGCTGCGGGCGATGCCGGCCGAGCCGCACATCGACCTCGCCTACCTGGACGCGGACAAGGGCAACTACATCCCGTACTGGGAGGAGCTGGTGCCCCGGATGCGGCAGGGCGGCCTGCTCGTCACGGACAACGTGCTCTTCCACGGCGGGGTGACCGACCCGCGGGCCACCGGCGGAGCGGCGGCGATCAAGGAATTCAACGAGCACGTGGCCGCGGATCCGCGGATGGACAGTGTGATGCTGACCGTCTCCGACGGCCTGACGCTCTCGCGCAGGAAGTGAGCGGACGGGTGACGAACGGCGAACGGTGACGACCCCGGAGCCGTCGCCTCGGCACGCGGCCCCGGAGCCGTCGCGTCGGGGAGCGACCCCGGGGCCACCCGTTCTCAGCCGCAGCAGCCCCCGCCGCAGCAACCGCCCCCGCCCCCGCCACCGGCCGACGGAGCGGCGGGCGCGGACTTGGCGGACGACCCGCCCACGGCGACGGTGGACAGCAGCTTCACGGTGTCCTCGTGCCCGGCGGGGCAGGAGGCCGGGTCCGAGGACTGCGCCATCGGGCGGCTGAGTTCGAACGTGTCTCCGCAGGAGCGGCAGCGGTATTCGTAACGAGGCATGGCCCCAGGCTAACGGCGACGGACCACCGGCATCGAGGTCGCCGCCCGCCGGCTCAGCCGCATCTCCCGCTCGGCCTCCTCGGGGTGGCGGGCCCGCCAGTACGGGTTGTCGTGCGGGAGACCGCCGCTGACCCGCCCGTACATCCCGAAGACCATCAGCATCAGCCCGACCACGAAGCTGAACAGCACGTTCTGGAGGTGGAAGGCGAGGAAGTTGTAGTCGGTCTCCAGCAGGGCGAGATTGACGAAGCCGCTCAGGAGGAAGGCGACGCCCAGGACCATGTTGAGCGTCGAGGCGAAGTTGCCGCCGATCACCATCCCGATGAACAGGAGCAGGCCCACGCAGATGGACAGGACGCTGAGGGCGCCGTTGGTGTTGAGGCCCGCGACGGTGGCCCCGCCGGTGCTGAAGAAGCCGATCCTGTCGATCAGCCCCAGGACCCCGAAGACGAACAGCACCAGCCCCATCAGGCCCGCCCCGACCCGGTAGACCCGGCTGAGCCGGTGGTCGACCGGCAGGTGCTTGTCGAGCGCGGTGGTCTTGCGGCGACGGGGAGTGCGCCGCCCCGGAAGGTGCAGTGCGTGGGTGGCCATGCCGGCCTCCTTCGGGCGTACTACCACCAGGATCCGCCCACGCCTCGGCCGCCGCACATCAGAGCCCCGGTCCCGGGCCCGAGACGCGGCCCGGGGAACTCGGCCCCAGGAGTTCAGCCCCGGGAATCCGGCTCCGGAACCGGCCCGTGGAACCGGGTCCCGGAACCGGCCCCAGGACCGGACCTCGACATCAGGTTCCGGAATCAGCCCCCGGTCCCGGTCCCGGCCCCGCGCTCCTCACGGATCTCGGAGACCACCCGCGCGGCGGTCCGCCGTACCGTCTCGGTCTCGGTCAGGAAGTGCCAGTAGTCGGGGTGCCGCCCCTCCAGCGCGGTGACGGCACGGTCCAGCCGGGCCACCGCGTCGTCCAGCGGACGGGCATGGCGCGGATCGGGCGTGCTGCGCCCCTCCATGGCGAGGCGCTGGGCGTCGCGGACCGCGAACCGGGTCCGCTGGATCTCCTGCTGCGGGTCCTTGGCCACGCCGTCCAGCCGCTGCAGCCGGTCACCGGCCGCCGACACCGCCTCGTCCGTGGCGTTCAGCAGGGCGCGGACCGTGCTCAGCCGGGAGGTCGCGTCGGCCCACCGCTGCTCGTCCCTGGCCCGAGCGGCCTCCTCCAGCTTCTCCTCGGCCCGCCGCACATTGACGACCGCCTGCTCCGGAACGGGCTGGAGGTCCTGCCAGCAGGCCGCGGAGAACCGCCGTCGCAGCTCGCTCAGCACCGGCTCCACCGAGCCGGCCCGGTTCGTCAGCGCCTGGGCCCGGGTGCGCAGCGAAACCAGCCGGTGGTCGATCTCGGCGGCCCGCGCGGGCAGCTCGTCCGCCTCGGCCCGTACGGCCTCGGCGTCGCGCAGGACGCGGTCGGCGCGTTGCAGGGTCTCCTGGACGCCGTGCCGGCCCGCGCCCTCGTTGAGCTTGGTCAGTTCGGGGGCGAGGGCGGCCAGCCGCGCGGCGAGATGATCCGCCCGCAGCCCGGAGGCCCGCACCGCGTCGAGCGCGTTGCTCGCACCGAGCAGCGCCTGCCGGGCCCGTTCCACGGCGGGCGCGAGCCGGGCGAGCTGCGTCTCCGCACTGCCCAGCAGCGGACCGAGCCCCTGGGCGAACCGGTCCAGCTCGCCCTTGACCCGTATCAGCTCGTCCCTGGCCGTGGTCAGCTCGGTCCGGGCGCGGGCCGCGACCGACGGTTCGAGATCGTCCCGGTCGAGGTCGTACGCGTCGACGGCGGTGATGTACAGATGACTGACCGCGTCGATCCGCTGCCCGAGAGCGGCGAAGTCGTCCACGGCCTTGCGGGCACGGGGGGAACTGTCGACCGCGGTGATCGTCTCGATGGAGATCCGCAGGTCGCGCTGGGCCGTGTCCAGCTCGTAGAAGGCCGCCGCGGCGGCGTCCTTCGCGGCCTGCGCGTCGGCGCGCTGGCCCTCCCCGCGCCCGCCGAACCACCGTCTCGTGCCACCCCCGGCGAAGGCGGCGGGCAGCGCGGCCACGAGCAGCGGCACCGGCAACAGCATCAGCCCGAGGACATCCCTGACGGCGGAATTCCCACCCGCTCCCGTCCGCGGCTGCGCGTGTGTCGCCGTCACATCCCTCTCCCGTGCCGTCTCGCCCTGCCCGGTACATTCTCCCACCAGGTAAGGACGAACACACGGGCCGGTTAGTTCGCGCTGCGGACGTCGATTTCGCCGTTGCCGCTCCGGGCCTTCACCACGTGGCGGCTGCCCTCGCCGCGGGGCACGTCCACCGAGACGCGACCGTTGTCGGCGGAGGCGTCCACGGCGTACTTCGTGGCACCGCCCGGCAGGACGACGGCGATCCCCCCGTTGTCGCTCACGGTGTCCACCCGGTCCGGCACGGAGGTGAACTCCAGCCGGATCCTGCCGTTGTCGGACTGCGCCGACACGGACGGGGCCGAGACCCGCTCGGCGGTGATGCGCCCGTTGTCGCTCTTCAGCTCCAGCGGACCGCTGGAGTCCCGGACCGTCACCCTGCCGTTGTCGGCGGTCAGCGAGAGCGGGGTGTCGAAGCCGGACGCGGTGATCCTCCCGTCGTCCCCCTCGACGACCACCCGCACCCCGCGCGGCACCTTCACCCGGTGCTCCGAGACGCAGTCGCTGACCAGGGCGTCGCACTTCACCCCGAGGGTGAGCGTGTCGTCCTCCATGCCCCACCGCGGTTCCGGCCCGCTCCCGAACATCACCCATCCGTCGACGCGCCGGGTCACCTCGACCTTCTGCACATCGGCCGGTACGAGTTCCAGCGACGAGTGGCCGGCATGGATGGTCAGCGTCTTCCCGTTCAAGGCGAACGACTTGTGCTCGGCAGGCGCGTCGCTGACGTCCGTACCGCCACAGCCGGTGAGCACGAGGGCCATGAGCACGGCCCCACCGGACGCGATGAGAGTACGGGTACGGACTGTCACGATGATCTTCCCCCAAGGCGGGACGGATGTGTACGGCGTGCACTCCGCCGCGGTGGCTCCACCGTACGAAGCCGCCCGCCCGCACAGAATGCGGACGGCTACCGTATGAGGGGTGGGGATAACCCCCGCACAGCCTCCCCGCCCCTCACCCGCCCACCACCGACGGAAACCGTTTGTGACCGGGAGCCTCGGGCCATGTACGCTGTTGCCTCATCCACGGGTGCGTAGCTCAGGGGTAGAGCGCTGCTCTTACAAAGCAGATGTCGGCGGTTCGAAACCGTCCGCGCCCACCGGTACGAAGGCCCTCAGCCGATCCTGGCTGGGGGCCTTCGGCGTATGCGTGAGGGGCTTTGCGGGGGCCGGGGGCGGTTACCCGGGGTCCTTCCAGCAGAGGGGGCAGCAGCGGGGGAACCAGAGGGCCGAGGTGCCGTGGGCGTCCACCGGGCGGGGGCCGAGGTCGTGGGCGGTTCCGTTGAGCAGGGGGGCGCCGCAGAAGCAGCAGTGCGCGCCGCGCTGCTGCTGGCCCGTCAGCTCGTCGACTGGTGGCAGGTCCCTCACTGTCATGGTGTCCCCGGCTCGTCGCTCTTCAGGTGGAACCAGGATGCCGGGCGGGGAGGGGCCCAACGCTCACAGATCTGTGAGCGTCGGCGGGGTTACAGGCCGATCCAGGCGGCCATGTGGCCGAGGGTGTCCGGGGTGCGGCGGGAGGCGTGGACCAGGCCCTTGATGGTCTCCCGGGCGCCGGGGTGGTAGCGGGTCTGTTCGGGGGCCGTGTGCCGGGCGTCGACGATGCTGCCGAGCGCGGCCTCGGTGCGGCCGGTCTCCATCTCCGAGCGGGCCCTGTCGATGAGGAAATGGGCGCGGCGGGAGGTGGCCAGGGTGGGCGGGAGCGCGATGTTCCTGGCCTGGGCGAGGGCTTCGTCGTACTGCCGCATCTCGACCGCCGCCGACATCTTGTGGAGCGCGACGTTCGTGGGGCCGAAGGAGAGCCAGTGGATCTCGGAGGCGTCCCCGGTCCGGGAGGCGCACCGCTTCGCCTCGGCGATGTGGGTGTCGACCACGTTCTGCTGGTCGGCGCGGGCTGCGATGACGGAGGCCCCGAGATGGAGCTGTCCCGTGACGGCGACCGCCTCACGGGTCTGCTCCGCCGCGCCGACGATGCCGTGACCGGCGGCGACCAGGCGCTGCCCGATGGCGTACTCGCCCTCCCGGAAGTACGCCAGGGCCCGCATGTACTGGCGGATGGCGGCCAGACAGGGGTCGGAGGCCCGGTGGGCGGCCCAGCACATGCGGTCCAGGGCGACCGAGCCGAGGTCGTAGTACCCGAGCTTCACCGCGATGTCGTGCGCGGTGCGGTACGTCGAGGCGAGCGCCCGCCACAGCTCCGTCGACCGGGTGCGCCAGGCCGCGGTGGTGAGTTCCGCGATCACGGCCGGCAGCAGCCGGGCGGCGCTGCGCAGACGCGTGGCCCTGACCTGGGCGCACAGGTCCTCGGCGGCCGCGATCAGTTGCTTGGCCGGCCTGCCGGGGATGGCGTCGTCGGGCCCGAGGTCGTACAGGTCGAGCGCTTCGCGGATGGGACGCACCAGTTCGGTGAGGCGGTCCTGCTGGAGCTCGGTCACGTAGGGCTGCCCCGTCAGCGCGGTGACGTCGATGCGCAGGGCCTGGGCCACCGCCGCGACGAAGTCGAGGTTCGCCGGTTTGGCGCCGCACTCGACCTGGTTCAGGAGGCTGTACGAGTACGGAAGCCGTTCGGCCAGCTGCCGCTGCGTCAGCCGGGCGAGTTTCCGCTGTTCCTTGATGCGGGCACCTGTGTGGTCGTCCGGTCCGGGCATGCCGGCCTCCTTTCCTGAATCGTCATCCGGACCGTACTCATCCGCCTGTGCCCCCGTCCTCGTGTCACCTCGATTCCACCCGGTCCGGGGGTGGTCACGGGTGTGGTCGTATGACGGCATGACGACTCTGTACCTGTTCGGATCCGCCGCCCCGCCCGTTCTCGAGGTCGACGGAGCCATCGCGGAGGCCCGCGCCCGCGGGTGGGACGTGTGCCTCGGCTTAACCCCGGCTTCGGCCCGGTGGCTGGCCGAACGGCTGCCGGAGCTGGAGCGGTTGACGGGGCATCCGGTGCGCTGGGAGTACAAGCTGCCCGGGGAGCCGGACATATGGCCGAAGGCGGACGCGATCCTGTTCGCGCCGGCCACCTTCAACACCGTCAACGAGTGGTCCCTCGGCCTGACGGGCAAGTTCGTGGTGGGGGTGGCCGCGGAGGCGATCGGCAAGGAGATCCCGACCGTGGTGATGCCGTGCCTGAACGCGGCCTACGCGCGGCACCCCCGGTTCGACCTGTCGGTGGCGACGCTGCGGGGCGCCGGGGTGACGGTGCTCTACGGGCCGGGCGGATTCGAGCCGAACCAGCCGGGCGAGCGCCGGCCCGAGGGCTTTCCCTGGCACCTCGCCCTGGACGCGGTCGGCACCCCGGGCCGCGGCCGGTGACCGGGGCGGGCCCGTACGGGCGCCGCGCAGGGCCGGAACCGGCCGAGGGTCCGCAGGACCCGTGAGGCATTCGGGCCGGGTGCCGCGAGCGGGCCCGGGACGGCGGGACGCGAGGCGCGTACCGCGGCCCCGGGCCGGAACCCGGACGTGATCCGGTGCCGTCAGGCCCCGTTGGCGTCGGCCGCGGCGTTGTCGTCGACCACGGCCTGGTCGATCGCGGTCCGGACCGCGGTGACGATGGTCGCGGTGTCGGCGCCCTTGCCGAGCTGACCGGCGAGGGCGGTGATCGCGGCGGTCTGCGCGGCAAGGCGCTTGTCCATGGAACGGATGCGGGCCTGCATGTCCTTCAGGATGGACTGCGGCTGCCACGTGGGGTTCGTCGCGTGGTCCGCCGCGTCCGACGGACCGCCGATCGCGTCGGTCTTCCAGACGGCGTCGAAGATGTCGCGCTTGGTGATGCCTGCCATGGGGTCCTCCTCGTTCGGGTTCCAGCTCGCGGGGTGCTTGAGGCGTTCGGCCACGTCGGAACGCAGCCGGGGCATCGTGAAACCACGGGGGTCGACCTTGTCGTTCGACCACTCCAGGTGGCCGATCACGGACTTCGCCGACCAGCCGTGCGCCCGGCACAACGCGGCCTGCACCCGGACGATCGCGTCGTACTGTGCCTTGGGCCAGGGGTCCTTGCCGTCGCCGAGGTTCTCGCACTCCCAGCCGTAGAACCGGGCGTTGCCGTCGACCCCGTTGGCGTTGCCCTTCGTGGGCGGGGTCGGGCGCGTGCCGTAGGACTCGGCGACGACCTGGTCCAGCACCTTGGGGTCGCCGCCGCCGGCGTGGTTGGCGCGGCCCCAGCCGACCATGTGCACCCGGCCGTCCTTCGCGATCATCCCGTGGCACAGCGGCCCGGGCAGGGCCGCGTATCCGTCCCGGACCATGGCCACGGTCGCCGCCGTCCCCTTGGTGACCGTGTGGTGCACGATGCTGCCGTTGACCGGGCCCCAGGGGCCCTTCGAATTCCGGTTGTGCGTGCGCCAGTTGCCGACCTCCACCACGCGGACACCCTCGGCGCGCAGTGCGGACAGCACCCGCGCGGCAGTCATGGGCTGTGCCATGTGTTCCTCCCCTTCAGCCCGAGGTGTACGTAACGTTGCGAACCCCGTCGGCGGGGCACGTGCGCCGTGTTGTCGATCCGCTCCATCTTCTCCACCCGTGAGCACGGGGCCGCGCCGGTGGTGATCCGCCGCCGTGACCGCGTACTTCATGCCGTTCGTCGGTGTCCGCGCGAACGCGGGCTGCTCCGCGGTGACGACCGACCCGTACGGGTTCCATACCCCGGTGACGGCGGTCGGACTCGACTGGGGGGTCGAAAACGTGTACGGACTGTCAGCTGTACGAGCACCGGGCGGGGTTCGGCCGCCCCTCGGCCCGCTCCTCGGCCCGGATGTCCGTCCGGCGGTCGTCCGGTCGGGGCGCGCCGGTCCGCGTACGGCCGTTCGTCGGCTTCCGCATAGCCGGGCTGGCTGTTGCCGCAGCCCCAGCACTGCCACCAGCCGCCGGCGGTCTGGCTCATCTGGGCGCCGCATTTGCTGCATCGCATGGTGCCGTCCTCCTCTCCGATGGATGGGTGGTGCCCCGTCCCGGGCGTCGTCCCGTCGGGGCAGGAGCGGTCGGGGAGGGGGTCATCGGGGGGTGTCCGGGCGGTGCGGCTCGGGCCGGGCCCCGGCGCTGCCCCCGGTGGTGTCCCCGGGGCCGATGTCGGGTGTGGTCACGGCTGTTCGGCCCGGCAGCGGCGGTGGTACGCGCGGTCCGGGCGTGCGGCGGACGGGCCCGGGTCCGGATCCACGGACCGGAAGGACGGCCCCGGCCCCCTGCCGTAGGGCGCGTACGAGGTCCTGCCGGTCGACCTCGTACGCCTTGGTTGTCATCGTCACGGGTAACCCCCCGTTGCGGTCGTCGAGCAATACCGCTGACAGTAGGAACCCTGTGAGCACGCGGCCCACCGATGTACGGAAGTGATCCCACACCGCACTCGCGCGGGTGGACGCGGGGTTCGCACCCTTGACCCCCCGGTCCGATTACAGGACGGCGACGGGGTGTTGTACGTGTGGGAAAGCGCGGGTCCGATCGGGCCGGTCCGGAGCGGCCGTGCCGGTGCGCGCGGAAGCCGCGCCCCTCCCGCACGGGGCGGGAGGGGCGCGGAGCGATTCGGGGGGCTCGGCGGTTCGAGAGCTCGGGAGTTCGGGGGATTCGGCTCAGGCGTTGGGACGCTTGCCGTGGTTGGCGTTCTTCTTCTTGCGGGCGCGTCGCTTGTTTCCGCGCTTGGCCATGACGTGTCTCCCTTGTCCGGGATCTTCGCGTTCACGCCAGTTTAGGTTCGACCTGTGTCCGCCGCATCAGCGGTGATGGCGACGGCGGTGGTGATGGTGGTGGCAACGAGGGTGATGGGCGTGGCGATGGATCGGGTGCGGGCGACTCCTTCTGTCTTTACCCCGCTCTCTCCTGTTTCTCCCCCTGCTCGAAGGGCGGGCCGGCCCTGGCCGTACCGTATGTCCGTTCGAGCAGGTCCTGTCCCAGGGGGGATCATCCATGTCGTACGGCTATCCGCCGCCGCAGCCGGGGCAGCAGCCGCCCTCGCCGCCGTTCCCGTCCGCCCAGGATCCTTCGCAGGGGGCGCCGTACCAGCACTGGCCGCAGCCCGGCCCCGGGGCGTACGGCTACCCGCAGCCGCCGAAGAAGTCCCGTACCGGGCTGATCGTCACGCTGTCCGTGGTGGGCGGTACGGCCGTCCTGCTGGCGCTCGGGGCACTGATCGCGGTCCTGGGCAGCGACGACTCGCCGTCGGACGGCTCGAAGCGGCCGGTGGCCGGGGCCTCGGACGGCAGTGCGCCGGCGAAGGAGGGCACGCCCGCGCCGGACAGGACGTCCGACGCGTCCGACGCCCCCACGGAACTGCCCGCCCGGGAGGGCGCGGACGCCACGGGCGACGTGCGGATCACCAGGTGTGCGATCGACTCGTTGACCGAGTGGCCCGACGCGGACGTGGAGATCGTGAACCACTCCGAGGACCGGGCGTCCTACATCGTGTCCGTGGAGTTCGTGGACGGGGAGGGCACCCGCCGGGCCTCGGGGCTGGCGACCGCGACCGATCTGGCGGCCGGGCAGAAGTCGGTGGAGAAGGCCCAGGGGCTGGGGAAGGTTCCGGGCAAGATGACCTGCCGGGTCTCGAAGGTGACGCGGCTGCCGTCGTCGTAGGGCACGCTCCGGGAGGGCCGGAGGGAGTGGCGACCGCGCTCCGGGGCGGCGTTCGCGGGACGGCCGCGTCGCCGTCGGTGTCGGCGGGATGGCGTTCGTGGGGTGGTCGCGCGGCGGGGCGGGAGCGTGGTGCCGGGCGTTTCGGGCCTCACTCCCATGGGGGTGCCCGAGTGGTCGCGGGGGAGGGTGCCGCGCAGGGTCGGTTCTGTTCGCCGTCCCGTCACGGCCAAGGAGGTTCCCATGGCTCACTCGGCACCCATGTCCGACCGGTCCGGTTCCGCAACTCGGGGGGACGGCAACCCCTGGGCGGCCGGAGGCACCATGTTCGCGGGCGTCCTGCTCCTCGTGGACGGTGCCTTCGGGGTGATCAAGGGCATCGCCGGTATCGCCTCCGACGACGTCTACGCGCGCGTCGGGAATTACACGTTCGAATTCAGCGTGACCGCCTGGGGCTGGATCCACCTCGTGCTCGGCATCGTGCTCGGGTTCGTCGGCTGGGGCATCCTCAGGGGCGCCCTCTGGGCCCGCGCCACGGGTGTGGTGATCGCCGCCATCAGCCTGATCGTCAACTTCGTCTGGCTGCCGTACCAGCCGATCTGGGCGATCATCTCGATCGCCGTCGACACGTTCGTGATCTGGGCCCTGTGCACGGACCGCTCGAAGGCGATCGTCTGAGCGGAGGCGGGGCGACGGAACGGCGGGGCGTTGTCAGTGGCCCGGTTCACACTGGGGGCATGTGCCGAAGCATCAAGACCCTTCGCCCGCCCGTCCTCCCCGAGGAAGCCACCGAGGAGGAGATCCGCGCCGCCGCCCTGCAGTTCGTGCGCAAGGTGTCCGGCTTCCGCGCCCCGGCCGCGCACAACCAGGAGGTGTTCGACCGGGCCGTCGACGAGATCGCCGGGGCGACCGCCAGACTCCTGGACGGGTTGGAGGTGCGGGGCGGCGTCAGGGCGTCGTAGTGGTCGCCGCGGCGGCTTCCGCGGCCGGCCGGCGCATGAGGTACGCGGCCAGGGCGCCCGCCATGAACAGGGCGAACACGGATATGCCCGTGGCCACCCAGGTCGCGCCGAGCCACTGGCCGCCGAAGTAGCCGAGGCCCACGCTGTAACCGGCCCAGGCCACACCTGCCAGGGCGGACCAGGGCAGGAACTCCTTGACGTCGCGATGCGCGGCGCCCGCGCCCAGGGAGACCACCGAGCGCCCGGCCGGGGCGAAGCGGGCGATGATGACGAGGATGCCGCCGCGGGACAGGGCCGCGCCGAGGCGTTCCTGCGCGGACGTGAGACGGCGGGAGCGGGCGATGGCCCGGTCCAGGCGCGCCCCGCCGCGCCAGGCCAGCCGGTACGCGACGAGGTCGCCGAGCACCGAGGCGGTGGCCGCGCAGAGGATCAGGGCGAGGAGCGAGGGCACCTGGGGCACCTGCTCGCCCGCGCCCGCCGCGGAGGCGGCACCCGCGACCGTGGTCGAACCGGCGGCGGCGGCCGTGGCAGCGGTGATCACCAGTACGCCGCTGGGCAGTACGGGCAGAAAGACGTCCAGGAGCACCGAGAGGGCCACCACGACGTAGATCCATGGGCTGCCGGTCAGTGCACCCACACTCTCAAGCACCTACTACTCCCCGATTCGGAACAACGCCGCGACGTCGCGGGGGAGCGGCAGGAGCGGCAGGGTCGGCTGCAAAGCGTACGCCTGCCGTTTATCCGGTGATCGATAAAATACGGATGATGTTGGGAACCTCACGTACACCCGTAAATGGGAAGCCTCGGTTCCGGGCGCGCATCCGGATGTACGTGAGGAATGGGTCTTTCTTCGGGGTCCTCTCCAGGGCCTTCCGTGAAGCCTCCGGCGGCTTCTGGAGCGGGCCCGGGGCGGGTCCGGGGCGAGGGACCCGGTGATGGAGCCGGACGGGGGGCTGTCGCAGGGAAGGGGAGCGGTCTGCGACGGGCCGGTCGGCCGCGAGTGGAGCCGGTTCACGGTGAGCGGCGACGGGCTCGTCCGTCGGTCCCGGGGGCGGGCCCCGGTCTCCGCGGGCGGATCAGACCGTGACGGCCGCCGTCTTCTCGCGGGTCCCGGCGTCGCCGCTCTCCGCACCGCGCCGGCTGAACAGCTGGTCCAGGGCCAGGGCGCCGGGGCCGGTGAAGATCAGCAGGAAGAACGCCCAGCAGAAGACGGCGGCGGGCTCGCCCTCGTTCTGGATCGGGAGCAGCGCCTCGGGCTGGTGGACCTTGAAGTAGGCGTACGCCATGGAGCCGGAGGCGATCAGGGCCGCGACGCGGGTGCCGAGGCCGAGCATCACCAGGATGCCGCCGACGAGCTGGATGACCGCCGCGTACCAGCCGGGCCAGGCGCCGACGGACACCGAGTGGGTGCCGCCGAAGAGGCCGAAGAGCGATGAGGCGCCGTGGCAGGCGAAGAGCAGGCCGATGACTATTCGGAACAGGCAGAGGGCATAGGGCTGAGCCTGGTTCAGGCGTGTGTTCATGGGGGGCGTGCTCCTTCGGTCTGGTGGGGACGTGAACCGATTGAGTGGCACAGATTAGGGAAACCTCACCAATGCTTGCAACTTCAACATCCTGCAAGTGTCCGAAAAGCGTCATGTGCTCGTCGGCCAGCCCGTGAGGTGATACCGCCTCCATCTGCGGTCCTTGACAAGGCGCCTTGGCCTGAACCAATGGCGGCGTAACTTTCCGGCCACCCGTGAGGAACGCCATGGTCCGGTGGCCGGGACGCGGTGCGGGTGCGGCCGGGGTGCGATCGGGGTGCGGCGGACCGGACTTCGGGCGTCGGGGCGCCGGTGCGCCGGGAGGGGGCGAAGCGGAATCCTGTCCGGGGCGGGCCGGGGGCGGTTCGCGCGCGGGCGGGGGCAGGTCAGCCGCGCGGCGCGGGGCACGGGGCGCGGCCGGCCGTCGCGAAAGGGGGCCGCGGACTTCGTGGCGGGCGCGGGGGAGCACATCGCCCGACGGCGCACATACCGCCGCCGGGGTGCGCGGGGGCCGGGGCGCTCCGGTGCGCCGGTGTCGACGGGGGCGTCCGTCGCGGCCCGGTCCGGTCCGGGGCCGGCGGGGCCCGCGCGCGGTTCCGGCCCGCGGTCTTGGCGTCGGACGCCGACCGCGGCCGGGTGCCGGGGCGTCGACGCCCCGCGTGTCCACCGCGCGTCGCCGGACTCGGCCGAAAACACGCCCGTGCCGCCGGGCGTCGCGGGAGCGCCCCGTGTGCAGGCGCGTGCGGAGTTGTGCGGTTACGGGGTTCTGCGCGCACATGCGTACGGAGCCGCGCGGGGTGCGCGGCTCCGTACGCATGGGGCGGGGGGAGGAGGAGCGGCCCGGCCGGCGGTCTCCCGCCGGTGGTGTGCGCCCCGTCTCCGGCGCCCGGATCAGCAGTTGTTGAGGATGCCCTGCAGGGCGCTCTTCTCCGCCGAGTCGACCTTCAGGCCGTAGTAGTGCTTCACGTGCACCCAGGCCCGCGCGTACGTGCAGCGGTACGAGGTGCGCGAGGGCAGCCAGTCGGCCGGGTCCTTGTCGCCCTTGGACTGGTTGACGTTGTCCGTGACCGCGATGAGCTGCGGGCGCGTCAGGTCGTTGGCGAACGCCTGCCGCTGGGCGGTGGTCCAGCTGCTGGCGCCCGAGCGCCATGCCTCGGCGAGCGGGACCATGTGGTCGATGTCCAGGTCGGACGCGGCGGTCCAGGTGGCACCGTCGTACTCCGAGTACCAACTGCCGCTGACGGCGGCGCAGGTGGAGCTCTGCTCCACGTTCGTGCCGTCGCGCTCCAGCACGACCTCACGGGTGTTGCAGGCGCCCGACTGGGTGATCCAGTGAGGGAACTTGTCGCGGCTGTAGCCGGTGGACGAGCCCTCGGGCGAGACGGTCAGGTCGCTGAGGTACGAGCGGGCGGTCGAGGCGGAGACCGGAGTGGGCATGGCCGCCTGGGCGGTGGGGGCGGTGAGCAGGGCGGAGGTTGCGGCGAACGCGGCGGATGCGGCGACGACGGCGAGGCGACGCGCGTAGACACCTGACATGCGAACTCCCTTGATGTGGGGGGAACTTGGACGGGTGACCCGTGGGGCCCGGCCATCGTGACGGCACCAGGTTTCCGTGGGGTGGGCACCAGGTAACAGAGTGGCGACATGGGCACGTCACATCAAGGGTTCTGGCCAACATGGCTGGAGCATGGGGGCGTACGTCCACATCTGCGCGGGCGCACGCGCCGTCCCGAAGGCTGACGCGACGCCAGGCGGACGGCTGTGGCGACCGGTTCGCGACGGTGGCCCGCTGCGGGCCGGCCGTAGGGTTGGGGGGTGCTGCTACCGGTCGACGTCACGCTCGGGGTGGTCCTCGCCCTGCTGCTCGCGGCGGCCGCCGCGATCGCGGCCCTGGCCTCGCTCGGCCGGTCGCGCGAGATCCTGCTGGCCGGGCTGCGGGCGGCGGTCCAACTTGCCGCGGTCTCCTTGCTGATCGGCTGGGTGGTCCACGCGCTGCCGCCGCTGCTCGCGTTCGTGGCACTGATGTACGCCGTGGCGGTACGGACCGCGGGGCGCCGGATCACCCCCAACCGCACCTGGTGGTGGGCGGCCCTGCCGATCGCGGTGGGGGTCGTGCCCGTGGTCGCCCTGCTGCTGCTCACCGGACTGCTCCCGGTCCGGGGCATCGCCCTGATCCCGGTCACCGGCATCCTGATCGGCGGCGCGCTGACCGCGACCGTGCTCGGCGGGAGGCGGGCGCTGGACGAGCTGACGAGCCGGCGCGGCGAGGTGGAGGCGGGCATGGCGCTCGGGCTGCTCGACCGCGACGCGCGGCTGGAGATCGCCCGGCCCGCGGCGTCGGACGCCCTGCTGCCGGGGCTCGATCAGACCCGGACGGTGGGGCTCGTCACCCTGCCGGGCGCCTTCGTGGGCATGCTGCTCGGCGGCGCCTCACCGGTGCAGGCGGGGGCCGTGCAGCTGTTCGTGCTGGTGGCGTTGATGGCCGTGCAGGCGGCGGCCGTCGCGACGGTGCTCGAACTGGTGGCGCGGGGGTGGCTGCACCGGGAGGAGTGAGCCCACCGGGCGGCCCGGCGGATGGAAGCCGGTGCGGCCCACGGGCCCGGGTGATTATCGCGCGTCGATGTGCAGGCGGATCGAGCCGTCGGCCGCCGCCTCCACCCGTACCCGCGTCAGGTCCTCGACGTGGGCGTCGGGGGAGAGGGCCGCGGCGCGCGGGCCGACGCCGACGACGCGCATGCCCGCCGCGCGACCGGCCGCGATGCCCGCCTCCGAGTCCTCGAAGACGACGCAGTCCGCCGGGGCGAAGCCCAGTTCGGCCGCTCCCTTGAGGAAGCCCTCGGGGTCCGGCTTGCTGGCGCCGACGTTCTCGGCGGTGACCCGGACGGCCGGGATGCGCAGGCCGGACGCGTTCATCCGGGTCCGGGCCAGGGCCGCGTCGGCCGAGGTGACCAGGGCGTGCGGGAGCGCGGCGATCGCGTCCATGAAGGCGGGCGCCCCGCCGACCGGGACGACGCCGTCGGTGTCGGCGGTCTCCTCGGCGAGCATGGCGCGGTTGTCCGCGTAGTTCTGCTCCATCGGGCGGTCCGGGAGGAGCACCGCCATCGTGGCGTAGCCCTGCCGCCCGTGGACCACCTTCAGCGCCGCCTCCGGGTCCAGCCCCTCGCGCAGCGCCCAGCGCCGCCAGCAGCGCTCCACCACGGCGTCGGAGTTCACCAGGGTGCCGTCCATGTCGAGCAGGAGGGCGCGGGCGGTGAGGACGGTGGCCGGCATGGGCGGGCTCCAGAACGCAGGATACGGAGACGCGAGAACGCGGAAACGGGTGCGAAAACGCGGAAAGGCCAGGAAGGGGACAAGCAGCCCCGCCCGCCGGTCAGGGAGTGGCGGGCGGAGGCTACTTTGTTCCATCACGATACAAAAACCTGCCGGGGAAAGCCAATCCCCTCCCGGACCGGGACGTCAGGAGTTCCCCCGGCCCGTCGTCTCCGCCTCCAGGGCGCGGCGCGTGTGGGGGCCGTACACCCCCGGCGGGTCGCCCTTGACCGACCTGTACGACTGGTAGGCGTTCACGGCGTACTCGACCCGGCTCGTGTAGGTGCCGTCGGCCGGATCGGCGTAGAGCCGGATCTCGGCCAGGCGGCGTTGCAACTCGGTCACCTCGGGTCCCTGGTCGCCGTAGCGCAGCGTGGGCCGGGCCAGCGAGGGGGGCGGAGAGCCCGTCGCCGTGGGGTCCGCGGGCTTCGAGGGCGTGGCGGACGGGGCGGTGGACGGCCGGGAGGCGGTGGCGGACGCGGAAGGGGACGGCGAGGCGCTCGCCGAGGCCGGGGCGGACGGCGCCGCGGGGGCCGATGAGGAGGAGGGCGGGGCCGGGGCAGAGGCGGAGGCCGATGCCGACTCCTCCGGCGGGAGGGGCACGTCGGGAAGGCTCGCCACCGTGCTCGGCAGGGCCTGGTCGTGGTCGGTGTCCCCGCTGCCGCCGCCGAGGAGACCGCTCGCGAAGGTCGCCGTGCCCACCACGGCGATCGCGACCGCGCCCATCGCGGCCGCCACGAAGGGCCTGCGCCGCCGGCCGGCCTCCTCGGGACGCGGACCGGTCGCGATCGGAGTGGTGGGGGCGGACGGGGAAAGCGCGGAAGAGGGCGCGAAGGGGGAGTCGAGGGCCGTGGTGCCGGACATCCCGGAAGCGCCGACGGCGCCCGCCACCGGGCCTGTACCCGTCGCCATGCCCGCCATCGGGCTCGTGCCCGCCCCCGTACCCGCCGCCGGGTCCGTACCCGCCCCCGGGTCGAGTCGGAGCGGCATCGTCGCGTCCGCCTCCTCGGCGAGCCCGTGCGGTTCGCGCGGGCCCCGGGGCTCCTCGCGGGCGGCCGTCGACAGGTCGTTGCCCAGCGTCACGTACGGCCGGATGCGCAGCGGGTCGAAGTCCTCCGCCGCCGCCCGCTCCGCCTCGTCGGCCGCCGACCGCTCGGCCCGCTGCCGCTCGGCGGCCCGGTACTGCGCCTCGTACTGCTCGGGCGTCGTCTCGGGAGGCGTCCCCGGGGGCGCTCCGGGCTTCGTGCCGGGTGCCGTCCCGTGCTGCTCGGGCGTCCGCTGTCCGCAGGTGCAGCCACCCCCCGGGGCGGCCCCCCGGCCGGCCCCGGGCCTTTTGTCCGTTCCGTCGTCCGTACCGCACTCCGGGCATATGTGTCCGGTCATGGTGGTGGGCCCCTCCCCCTCGGATGCCTTGCGATTATGCAATCCGCAGCCGGGATGCCCAATGCCGTACCGAAATGCGACACCTGGCACCAGGTCGAAACGCGACACCGTCCGGAGAGCGGTCGTCACCTCTTCGGCAGGCCATAACGGGGTGGAACGTCCAGGATGGGGATGTAGCGGACCCGAGGAGATGTTCCATGGCCCAGCATTCGAGCCCCCCGATCCCGGCCCCCGCCCCGACACCCGGCGAGGGCCGCTCCCCGCGGTCGGTCCTCGTGGCCATCGGTGCGCTGCTCCTCGGCATGCTGCTGGCCGCACTCGACCAGACCATCGTCTCCACCGCGCTGCCGACCATCGTCAGTGATCTCGGCGGGCTGGAGCACCTCTCCTGGGTGGTCACCGCCTACCTGCTGGCCTCGACCGCCGCGACCCCGCTCTGGGGCAAGCTCGGCGACCAGTACGGGCGCAAGAAGCTCTTCCAGACCGCGATCGTCATCTTCCTCATCGGCTCGGCGCTCTGCGGCGTCGCCCAGGACATGTCGCAGCTCATCGCCTTCCGGGCCCTCCAGGGCCTCGGCGGCGGCGGTCTCATGGTGCTCTCGATGGCGATCGTCGGCGACATCGTCGCCCCGCGCGAGCGGGGCAAGTACCAGGGGCTGTTCGGCGCGGTCTTCGGTACCACGAGCGTCCTCGGACCGCTCCTCGGCGGGTTCTTCACCGAGCACCTCAGCTGGCGGTGGGTCTTCTACATCAACCTGCCGATCGGTGTCGTGGCGCTCCTCGTGATCGCCGCCGTGCTGCACATCCCGGTGCACCGCACGAAGCACACCATCGACTACCTCGGCACCTTCCTCATCGCCTCCGTCGCCACCTGTCTCGTCCTCGTCGCCTCGCTGGGCGGCTCCACCTGGGCCTGGGGCTCGGCGCAGATCATCGGCCTCACCGTCCTGAGCGTGCTGCTGCTGGTCGCCTTCGTGGCCGTAGAACGCCGCGCCGCCGAACCGGTCATCCCGCTGAAGCTCTTCCGGATCAGGACCTTCTCGCTCGTCGCCGTCATCAGCTTCGTCGTCGGGTTCGCGATGTTCGGCGCGATGACCTATCTGCCGACCTTCCTCCAGGTGGTGCACGGGATCACGCCGACGATGTCCGGCGTGCACATGCTCCCGATGGTGTTCGGCCTGCTCCTCACCTCGACCGCGTCCGGGCAGGTCGTCAGCCGCACCGGCCGCTGGAAGGTCTTCCCGATCGCGGGCACCGGCATCACCACGATCGGACTGCTGCTCCTGCACCGCCTCACGGAGACCAGCGGCACCTGGCAGATGAGCGTCTACTTCTTCGTCTTCGGCGCCGGGCTCGGCCTGGTGATGCAGGTCCTGGTGCTGGTCGTGCAGAACGCCGTCACGTACCAGGACCTCGGCGTCGCCACCTCCGGGGCCACCTTCTTCCGTTCCATCGGTGCCTCGTTCGGCGTCGCCGTCTTCGGCACGATCTTCACCAACCGGCTCACCGACGAACTGGCCACGGTGCTCGCCGGCCGGCCGCTGCCGCCCGGGGCCAGTGCGGAGGGTCTGGCCGCCGACCCGCGCGCCATCGGACAACTGCCGCCCGCGCTGCGACCGGAGGTGCTCCACGCGTACTCGACCTCGATCACGGACGTGTTCCTGTACGCGGCCCCCGTCGTGCTGATCGCCTTCGTCTTCGCCTGGTTCCTCAAGGAGGACAAGCTGCGCGGCTCGGTGACCGCCCCCGACTCCACCGAGACCCTGGCGTCGAACCCGGTCGAGCGGTCCTCCTACGACGAATGCGCCCGCGCCCTGTCGGTGCTCGCCACCCGCGCGGGCCGCCGCGAGATCTACGTGAAGATCACCGAGCGGGCGGGCTACGACCTGCTGCCCGCGGCGAGCTGGATGCTGCTGCGCGTCAAACGGCACGGCACGGTCGAACCCGCCGTGCTCGCCGACACCACCCCCGTGCCGCTACGGGCGATCAGCGAGGCCGCCCGTCAGCTGGAGGAACGCGGACTGGTCCGGCGCGAGGGCGTGCAACTGGTGCTCACCGAGACCGGCGAGGAAGTGGTGGTGAGGCTCGCGGAGGCCCGGGAGGCGTCGATGGCCGAGCTGCTGGGCGACTGGTGGGGGCCGGAACGCCCGACCGACCTGGTCAGACTCGTGGCGGAACTGACCGCCGAGACGAGCGGGTCGAGCAGGGAACGGCCGCACGGCCCCGAACCGAAACGGGACCACGCGGCCTGAACGGGACCATGCGACCCGGGAACGGAAGGGGACCGGACCGTACGCCGGATCGCGCGCCAAACCGTATGCCGGGTCGTGCGGCCGGGGCTTTCGCGGCCCCGGCCGGGGCTCCTACAGCTCCGGCAGGTCCTTCGCGAACCAGTGCTCCGCGTACTGCCGCCGGTGGAACGCCGGGACCTCCCGGTAGCCGTGCTTGGCGTAGAGCCCCCGGGCCTCGACCAGGTCGCTGCGGGTGTCGAGCCTGAGCGTGCGTACGCCGAAAGTGCGCGCCACGTCCTCGACCGCCGCCATGAGCAGCGCGCCGCCGCCCGTGCCGCGGTACTCGGGGCGCACGAACACCCGGCTCAGCTCCGCGACGCCGGTGTCCACCACCAGCAGACCGGCGCAGGCGGCGGGCCTGCCCCCGAACCGGCCGACGACGAACTCGCCGGTGGGCGGTACGAGCAGTTCGGCACCGTCGTCGGTGAGCCCCTCGTCGATCTCCTCGGTGGTCGCGGGCCGTCCCCAGTAGCGGCTGGCGACCTCGTCGTAGTAGTCGCGCCGCAGCAGTGCGGAGTCCGGCGAGTCGAACGCCTCGGGGGCCGAGGTCCAGGTCGCGTCAGTCATGCCGGTCATTCTGGGCGGGCGCGTTCAAGCAGGCGAACGAATTCCCGATCCGCTTCCCGGTCCGTTTTCCGGGCCGTCGGCCCGCCCGGCCTCATACCGGGGGCGGCGGAACCGTCACCGGCCGCCGCCTCCGGGACCGCCGTACCCGCAGCACGGTCGCGACGACCGCCGCCAGTACGACCCCGAGCAGCGTCAGCACCCAGACGGGGATGCCGGCCGCGGTCAGCAGCCGGTCCGTGTACACCACGGTCCGGTACGGGGTGTCGGCCTCGGCCGCGCGCAGCTCGTGGTCGCCGTCGATCCGCTCCGGGTGCGGGAACGACTGCTCGATCGCGGTGAGGAACACCGGCTTCCCGCCGGTCATCGCGGCCAGCGCGTCCGCGCCGCGGTATTCCGACGCCGGGTCGATCCGGCCCGCGTACGTGACCTCCGGCGCGTCGCCGCCGATCGGGCCGCGCGGCTCCATCCGGTGCGCGGCGAGGACGTACAGGCCCAGTTCCTGCGGCGTCGAGGCGAGCTTCGACAAGCGCATCGGGTAGACCAGCCGGTCGCTGGCGAAGCGCAGCCGCAGCGGTTCGAGGCTGCCGACGAGCGGCTTCCCCTTCTCGCGGGGGGCGAGCCGGACCGCGACGTACTCCCACTTCTGCTCGACGTAGGGCTCCAGAGCCGTCGCCAGCCGGTCGGGGAGCTCGAACCCGTTGTCCTCCAGCCAGTTCCGGAGCGCCTCGGGGTCGGTGGCCGCCAGCCGTGCCACGTCGAACGGGCCGAGCCGCTCCCGGCCGACCACCGAGACCGGCGGGGCCGCGGCGGAGGGTGCCCCGGCCCCGTCACCGGTCGTGGGGGCGAGGGGCCAGTCGTCGGAGCGGGGCCAGAAGTAGTGCCTGACCTCGCGCCTCGGAGCGGTGAGGGAGGAGAGCTCGGAGAAGAGGTCCGCGTCGCCGAGCTCCACGCTCGCCCGGTGCGGCACCGGCATGATCCAGGCGGCCTCGGGGGCGTCGCCCCGGACCGTGAGCCGCATGACGATCTGCTCGGTACGGCCGTCCCAGGCCACCACCGACGTCTCCCGGTCGACCGAGACCCGGCTCTCGTCCCTCGGGAGCATCGCCCCGCAGCCGCACGCGTACGCCGGAGCGATCAGCGAGCCGAGCTGGAGCGACACCAGCATCAACAGCAACGACAGTGCCCGCACCGCCCATGCGCGCCGCCCGTCCCGCGGACACGGCTTCCCTCCTGAGCCCCGCATGCGTCGCCTTCCTCCCCCGTACGTCGACGAACACGGGTGAGGACGTGCGAGCAGTGATTCCGGTTCCGGTTCCGGTTCCGACCCGGCATCGTCATCGGTCATATGTCCGGTCACATGGAAGCAATTTCGAATAAAAGCGGGATGACGGGCAGATGAAGGAAGGGCGGATTGGGTCTATCTCGTGCGGTAATGCGAAAGTTTCACGGTGTGCCCGGGCTGAGCGGCGGGCACGGGACCGGCGGGAGGATCGGCGCAGCGTGGCGAATGCGGAGCAGGGTGTGCGCACAGGCGCGGCGACGGGGAGGGGCACGGGGGCGGGGACGGCGGCCGGGGCGGTTCGCGCCCTGCTCTGGCTGGTCGTGGCGGCACTGGCCTTACGGCAGATGGCGGTGGTGCTGAGACGGCAGCCGGGCCGACGGCTCACCGGCCTGGAGACCTGGATCGGGGAGAACGGCGTCCTGCGCGTGCCGGGCTCGCTCTACGACAGCGACCGGTTCACCGGCACCCCGTTCGCCGGACTGGCGCTGAAGCCGCTGGCCAGCACCGCGGAACAGAGCCTGGGCGTCGTCTGGACCTTCGGTTCGCTGCTGCTCGTCGCCGCGCTGGGCGTGGTCGCGGCCCGTGCCCTGCCGGGGCCGGTCGCCCGCCGCACCGCCCTGCCGGCCGCCCCCGTCGCGATCAGCCTGCTGATGCTCTCCCTGCCGGTCCGCAACGCGCTGCACCTGGGGCAGACCAGCATCCTGCCGGTCCTGCTGGTGCTGCTGGGCTTCTTCGTGGTCCGCGGGGAACGCGCCCCGGGTGTGCTGATCGGCCTGGCGGCGGCGCTCCAGCCGACCGTGCTGCTCTTCGCCGCCCTGCTGTGGTTCACCGGGCGCCGCCGGGCGGCGACGGCCGGCGGCGTCACGTTCGCCGTCTGCACGGCGCTGGCCTGGGCCGTGCTGCCGGGCGACTCGTGGACGTACTGGGTGCACCACGTCGCGGGGGCCGGGCTCGGCGACGACGCGGCCGACCTGGCCAACCAGTCCATGCACGGTGCGCTGCTGCGGTCCGGGCTCACGGGCCCCCTCGAAATCGCGCTGCTCGTGGTGCTGGCGGCCGTGGTCTGCCGGGTCGGGCTGCGTCGCGCCGTGCGGTACGCGCGGGACGGGCAGCTGCTGCTCGCCGTCGCCGTGACCGGCTGCGTCGCGGTCGCCGTTTCGCCGACCGCCTGGCAGCACCAGCTGCTGTGGGTGCTGCTCGCCGTGGTCGGACGGGCCGGCGGGCGGGCCGCCGACCGGCCGGTCTGGCCCGTGGTCGTGGTCCTCGTCATCACCCTGCCGGGGAAGATGCTGCTGCCGAACATGGCGGCCCTCTTCCCCCTGCGCGACAACCTGCTGCTGCTCACCGCGATCGCCGCGGCCTGCGCGGTGCCGTTCCTCCCGCGCACCTCGGAGCACTGGCAGCACCCGGTCCCCACCCGGTACGCGGACCCCGCCCCCGCCCGGTGGCGCCGGATCCCGCTGCTGCCGTTCTGGCAGCGGGTGCTCAGCCGGCCCAACCTGCTGCTGGAACTGCTCCTGATCAGGGTCGTGTACTCCGCGTACTCGCACGTCCGGCTCGCGGCGAGGTCCGGTCGCGGCACCGCCGAGCAGCACGGCCGTCAGATCCACGCCGTCGAGCAGTGGCTGCACATCGACGTCGAGCACGGGATCAATCACGCGGTCGCGGGGATCGGCGGGCTGAGGGCGTTCTTCGACCACTACTACACGACGTTCCACTTCATCGTGCCGCTGACCATCCTCGGCGTGCTCTACGTGCGACGCCCCGCGGACTACCGCTGGGCCCGCAGCACGATCGGCTTCGCCACGGTCCTCGCCCTGTTCGGCTTCTGGCTCTATCCGCTCGCCCCGCCGCGCCTGATGCCGGGGCTCGGCTTCATCGACACGGTGAACGGCGTCCAGGACTTCGCGAAGCCGGACTACGGAACGCTGACCTCGATGACCAACCAGTACGCGGCGATGCCCTCGCTGCACTTCGGCTGGTCGCTCTGGTGCGGCGTGATCGTCGTCGTACTGGCCCCGAAGGCGTGGATGAAGGCATTGGGGCTGCTGCACCCGCTGTTCACGGCCGCCACGATCGTCGCCACGGCCAACCACTGGGTCCTGGACGCGGTGGGCGGCGCGGTCGTGGTCTCGCTCGGCTTCGGGCTCACCCACGTCCTGTCGGGGCCGCGGGCACCGGCGGCGGCCGGGCGGGACGGGCGGAAGGGCGCACCGGGCACGACGGGGCGGACGGCACCGGCACCGAGAACGGCGGCGGACGCGACGGCCGAGGCGGCGGCAGGCGGACGGAACCGGGCGGCGCAGAGGGGCTGACCCGGCCGGCCGGGCGCCGCTGAGGGGCCGTCGGGAGCGGCGCGCGGCCGTCCGGGACCCATGAAGGGCCGAAGGGGTGCCGGGACGAACACGTCGTCCTGACACCCCTTCGGCATGGATCGCCGCCTGACCAGGATCTGCCCATTCGTTCCGTTTCGCCACTCGAACGGCTCAGGAGGGGGCCGCACCGAGGGCCCAGGTGGCGAGGGACAGCGTGGCCATGGAGACCACCGTCGAGGCCACCACGGCGTTTCGGGCCGGGCGGGTGTCCAGGCCGTACTGCTGGGAGTAGATGAAGGCGTTCTGGGCGGCCGGCAGCGCGGAGCAGAGCACGACGGCCAGCAGTTGGTGTTCCGGCAGGTGCAGCAGCGGGCCGCCGACGGCGAAGGCGATCAGGGGCTGGGCCAGTGTCTTGAGCGCCACCGCCAGGGCGACTTCGGCACGCTCGGCGCGCTTCGTGCGCGTCGGGCGGTCCGCCCGCGCCGGGTGTTCCGGGCCCTTCGCGAGTACGGAGGGCCGTGCGGGGCCCGTCGAACCGCCCTCGTCCGGGCGGGCGTTCAGGGAGAGGCCCAGGGTGATCAGGGCCGTCGGCACGGCGGCGGCGCCGAGCAGGTCGCAGGAGTGGGCGAGGGCGTGCGGCAGCCGCAGCCCGAGCGCGGAGACGGCCACGCCGAGCAGCGAGGCCATGATGATGGGGTTGCGGACCGGCATCGTCAGCATCCGTCGCAGTACGACGGGCCTCGCGCCGGCCCCGGTACCGGACTCGGCCGTTCCCGTACCCGTACCTGTTCCTGCCCCCGTACCCGTTCCCGTCCCCGAGTCCAGCAGGGTCAGGATCACGGGCGAGACCAACAGCACCTGGAACAGGATGATCTGGGCGACGAACGAGGCGTCGCCGAGTACCTGGACCGCCACCGGGATGCCGAGGTTGGCGGAGTTGACGTAGCCCGACGTCATGCTGCTGATCGCCCGGTCCGCGGTGCCCCGGCCGAAGAGCCGGCCGGCCGTCAGGAAGCCGAGGCCGCAGACCAGTGCAGTGCCCGCCGCGAAGGCCACCATCGAGGGGTTGGCGAAGGAGTCGAGCCGCGCCCCGGAGACCATGGTGAACAGGGCCGCGGGCATGGCCACGTGGAAGACGAACCGGCCGAGCACGGCCTCCGCCTGCCGGCCCAGCAGGCCGCTGCGGCCGGTCGCGTAACCGATGGCGGTCAGCGTCCAGATCGGGGCGAAGGCGGAGAGCAGGGCGTGCATGCCCGCCATGATCCTCGCGCTGCCGTGCGCCTCCCGTGCGGGGGTTCGGCCGGGGTGCGGGCGGTGCCGCGACGGGCGGCGGGGGCCGGGCGTGGAAGGAGCGCTCCCCGCCGCCCGAAGTCACCCGGAGCGTTCAGCCCCGTCCCCGGTACCGACGCCGACCTGGAGTTGTTTGATCCCGTTGAGCCACGCCGAGCGCAGCCGCCGCGGGTCGTCGAGCAGCCGCAGGTCCGGCAGCGCGTCGGCGATCGCGTTGAAGATCAGGTCGATCTCCAGCACGGCCAGGGACTTGCCGAGGCAGAAGTGCGGCCCGCCGCCGCCGAAGCCGAGGTGGGGGTTGGGGTCGCGGAGGATGTCGAAGGTCTCCGGGTTCTCGAAGACCTCGGGGTCGTTGTTGGCCGAGGAGTAGAAGAGTCCGACCCGCTGCCCCTTTTTGATCAACTGTCCGCCCAGTTCGACGTCCTGGGTGGCGGTCCGCTGGAAGGAGACCACGGGAGTGGCCCAGCGGACGATCTCCTCGGCGGTCGTGGCCGGCCGCTCGCGCTTGTAGAGCTCCCACTGGTCGGGGTGGGTGAGGAAGGCGTGCATGCCGTGGCTGATGGCGTTGCGGGTGGTCTCGTTGCCGGCCACGGCGAGCAGGATCACGAAGAAGCCGAACTCGTCGGAGGAGAGGTTTCCCTTGCCCTCCGCGGCGACCAGCTGGGAGACGATGTCGTCGGCCGGGCACGCCTTGCGGGCGGCCGCCAGGTTCATCGAGTACGAGACGATCTCCATGGCCGCCTCGGTGCCGACCTCCTCGGTGATCGCGTACTCGGGATCGTCGTACGCGGCCATCTTGTTGGACCAGTCGAAGATCTTGGACCGGTCCTCCTGCGGTACGCCGATGAGTTCGGCGATGGCCTGGAGCGGCAGTTCGACGGCGACGCGGGTGACGAAGTCGAACGAGCCGTCGGTGTCGGCGGCGGCGCGTGCGCCCGTCACGATCGAACGGGCGCGGTCGCGCAGGGCCTGCTCCAGACTGCGCACCGCTCGCGGCGTGAAGCCCCGCTGGATGATCTGGCGGACCCGGGTGTGCTCGGGCGGGTCCATGTTCAGCATGATCAGCTTCTGGACCTCGATCTGGTCGCGGCTGATCGACTCGTTGAAGCGGATGACCGCGGTGTTGGTGTTCGAGGAGAACAGCTCGGGGTGGGTGGAGACGTATTTGACGTCGGCGTGCCGGGTGACGACCCAGTAGCCCTCGTCGTCGAAACCGGAGACACCGGCCGGCTGGGTGCACCACCAGACCGGCGCGGTCTGCCGCATCTGTGCGAACTCGGGGTGCGGGATGCGGGATTGGAGCAGGTCGGGGTCGGTGAAGTCGAACCCTTCGGGCAGATGGGGGCAGGACATCGGCAACTCCAGGTCGGTCCGAGAGCCGCCCGAACACTGTCTGACGACCCATCAGAAGTTGCCCGAAAGGTAGTAACGAGTTCTACAACTGGCAAGAGGTGGTGGCCGATTCATTGCGTGAAGACCGGGTGCGGCGGGCGGGGAGCGGGCGGCGGCCGCGTGCAAGACCCTTGCACACCCGGGGTGACCTTCGTGAGACTGCCCGTAGAACTAGAACGCGTACTAGTTCCACTCCGCGGGCGCCGGGACGCCTCTGCGGACGTGTGAGGAGAGGACGAGCTCATGGCCGCGGAACCCGTCATCGTCGAAGCCGTACGCACCCCCATCGGCAAGCGCCAGGGGGCGCTCGCCAATCTGCATCCCGGCTATCTGCTGGGCGAGACCTACCGAGAACTCCTCGGTCGCACCGGCATCCAGGCCGACTGCGTCGAGCAGATCGTCGGCGGCACCGTCACCCACGCCGGCGAACAGTCCATGAACCCGGCCCGCAACGCCTGGCTCGCCGTGGGACTTCCGTACGAGACCGCCGCCACCACCGTGGACTGCCAGTGCGGTTCCTCGCAGCAGGCCTCGCACATGGTCGCCAACATGGTCGCGGCCGGTGTCATCGACGTCGGCATCAGCTGCGGCGTCGAGGCCATGTCGCGGGTGCCGCTGGGCAGTGGTTCCAAGCACGGGCCGGGCAAGCCCTGGCCCGACGAGTGGAACGTGGACCTGCCCAACCAGTTCGAGGCCGCCGAGCGCATCGCCCGCAGGCGCGGGCTGACCCGGCAGGACGTCGACGAGTTCGGCCTGCTCTCGCAGGAGCGGGCCGCCGTCGCCTGGGCCGAGGAGCGCTTCAAGCGGGAGACGTACGCGGTCCAGGTGCCGACCACCGAGGAGGAACAGGCGGCCGGGCAGGGCATGTGGCGCCTGGTCGACCGGGACGAGGGGCTGCGCGACACCACGATGGAGGGGCTCGGCCGGCTCAAACCGGTCATGCCCACCGCGATCCACACCGCGGGCAACTCCTCGCAGATATCCGACGGCGCCTGCGCGATCATGTGGGCGTCCAAGCGGATGGCGCGCGCGCTCAAGCTCAAACCGCGCGCCCGCATCGTCGCCCAGGCGCTGGTCGGCGCGGACCCGCACTTCCACCTCGACGGGCCGATCGACGCGACCCGCGCGGTGCTGGGCAGGGCCGGGATGTCGCTCAAGGACATCGACATCGTCGAGATCAACGAGGCATTCGCCTCGGTGGCGCTGAGCTGGGCCCGGGTCTTCGAGCGGGACCTCGACGGGCTCGCGAAGGTCAACGTCAACGGCGGGGCCATCGCGCTCGGCCACCCGGTGGGAGCCACCGGGGCCCGGCTGATCACCACGGCGCTGCACGAACTGGAGCGCAGCGACAAGGAGTTCGCACTGATCACGATGTGCGCCGGCGGCGCGCTCGCGACGGGAACGATCATCCAGCGGCTGTGAGCCCGGCGGCCGGCCGGGGACCCCGCCGCCCCCGCGCCCGCCCGGCGGCCGTGAACCGGACGACCGCCCGACGGCCGTGCATCCGCGACCGTGCGGCGGTGCACCTGGCAACATCCCCGGCCCGGGGTGTACTTGGCAACACCCCGGGCCGGGGCCCACGCCGATGTCCGCGACGGACGCGGCCCCATAGCGTCGTGGCCATGGACAACGACACCAGCCCCACGAACCGTCGGACCCGGCAGGGGCGGCGCCGCGTCGCACGACGGGTGACGGCGGCCGCCGCCGCGATGATCCTCGCCGCGCTCGGCACCGCCCCGGCCCTCGCCCAGCAGTCCTCCGGCGCACCGGGCCCGACGCGCCCGCACGCCGCGGCGCACGGCAGGGGAGCCCTCCTGGGCGTGACCCCCGTGGCCGCCCTCGACCGGGCCGCCGTCGCCGGTTTCCTCGCCTCGGCCGGCATGGACACCGGCACCGTCCGCCACGGTCTGCGGGCCTACCGCCTCACCTACCGCACCGTCACCCCGCAGGGCGCGCCCACCACCGCCACCGGGCTCCTGGTCCTCCCCGAGGGCGGCCCCCGCAGGCTGGACCTGGTCTCCGACACCCACGGCACGATGGCCCACCGCGACTACGCGCCCTCCGTCGGCGAGGGCTTCGGCCGCTTCGCCCCCTACCTCCACGCCTCGGCGGGCCGGGCCGTCGCCGCCCCCGACTACCTGGGCCTCGGCAAGGGGCCGGGCCGTCACCCGTACATGGACACGAAGTCCGCCGTGACCGCCTCGGTCGACATGCTGCGGGCCTCCCGCACCGCCGCGCGGCAGCTGCACCGCCCGCTCACCGGCGACGTGTACGCCAGCGGCTTCTCCCAGGGCGGCCAGGTGGCGATGGCCCTGGGCCGGGCCCTCGACGAGGGCGCGGACCGGCACTTCAGGCTCCGGGCCCTCGCCCCGGTCTCGGGCCCCTACGACATCGAGCACGCGGAGACGCCCGCCCTCTTCGACGGCCGGGTCAACGACATCAGCGCCGTCTTCTACATGACGTACTACCTCACCTCGCAGAGCCGGCTGCACCCGCTCTACAAGGACACCTCCGAGGCGTTCCGGAAGCCGTACGCGGACATCGTCGACCGGCTCTTCGACACCAACCACACCGAGGAGGAGATCATCCCGGCGCTGCCCGCGACGCTCAAGGAGCTGCTCACCGACGACTACTACCGCCAGGTGCAGCACCCCACCGGCGGGCTGCTGGCCGCGGCGCGCGCCCAGGACGGCAACTGCGACTGGAAGCCGGACGTCCCGGTACGGCTCCACACCTCGTCCGGCGACACCGACGTGCCGATCGCCAACGCCCGCAACTGCGCCGCCGATCTGGCCTCGCACGGCGTCCGGGCCCGGGTCGTGGACCAGGGCGGGGTCGACCACAACGGCACGTACATGAAGGCCGGCCCGCAGATCGTCCGCTGGTTCGACCAACTCGCCGGGCGCCGCTGACGGAGGGGGCGGGGCCGCCGGGGCGGGGCGGCACCGACGACGAGGGGTGGCCCCGGCCGGATCTCCCGGCAGGGGCCACCCCTCGTCGTCGATGGGTGCGCTCAGTACGGCACGTGGGCGGGGAAGGTGGTGGTGGGGCCGAACAGCCCGGCGTACCCCTCCTCGTGGCGGCGGTGCCGCCCGGACCGGTTCACCTCCGCGACCGGGGCCGCGAGCACGATCAGCCCGTCGTCGGCGAGTTCCTGCACGCGCATCAGCAGGGTCCGCACGTCCAGGCCGAGTTCCCCGGCCACGGTCTGCAGGTCGAGACCGGACTCCCAGCTCCACAGCAGCACGGAATCCATGCTGGGCGACCAGGCGACGGGGTACACCGGTTCCGGCGGCGCGGCCGGGAACGGCGCCGGGGTCTGGAACACGGCGGGCACCAGCTCGGGGGCTTCCGGTACCGCCACCGGCTCGGACGGCGCCACCGATTCCGGAGTCGCCGCAGGCTCCGGGGCCGGTGGTGGCTCCTGAGCCGTCACCGGCCCCGGAGCCATGACGTCCGGCGGCTCCTGAACCATGGCATCCGGCGCGTACGGCTGTTGCTGCGGCAGCGGGGGCGGCGACGACGGCGATTCGTCGCCCGGCTGCGGCGCGGGCGCCGGGGCATCGGATGAGGCGAAAGGTTTATTCACCAGGTTCTGCGGGCTTTGCGGGGTCACCGGGTTCTGCGGGTGCACCGGGTTCTGTGAGACCTGTGGGCCCTGCGGGGCCTGCGAGTTCCGCGAGGCGTGCGGGACCTGGCTCAGGAGTTCTGCGGCGAGGGACCGGGCGTTGCTGCGGCCGACGGAACGTCGTGCTAATCGCACTTCGCGCTCCTTGAGGCCCATCAAGTCGGCGATCGAGCCGTCGTCGCCGACCGTGACGGCGAAGGCCGCCAGCGTTCTGCTCCGCTCGGCCTGCATCTCGTCGAGCAACGCCTGAGCCCGGCGCATGCGCTCGTCACTGGCGCAAAAAGCTTCCGCCAGGACCGTGTTCCGCTCCCAGAATTCCCTTGGTTCCACGTGAGTGACAACGCGTCGGCGGCCGATGGGAACGGACGGGCGAGCCAAATGCACCTGAATGGGTTAACGCTCGATCGCTCGCCCCGGTGATGTCGGAGCGCTCCGGCCGGTCGGGGGAGGGGCTGGTGCCGGGATCAGTACCAGTGGTTGGACTGCCAGAAGGCCCAGGCGCCGCACGGGCTGCCGTAACGGGACTTCATGTAGTCCACGCCCCACTTGATCTGGGTGGTGGGGTTGGTCCGCCAGTCGGAGCCGGCCGAGGCCATCTTCGAGCCGGGCAGGGCCTGGACGAGACCGTAGGCGCCGGAGGAGGCGTTGGTCGCGGTGTGGTTCCAGCCACTCTCGTGCTGGACGATGTTGCTGAAGCACTGGAACTGCGCGGCGTCACCGATCAGGGCCCGCGCCGTGGCCTGCGCACCGGTCGGGGCGGCCGTGGCCGGGGAGACACCGAGGGCGACACCGGTGGCACCCAGGAGTACGGCGGCGCCGGCGACGGCGGACTTGCGACGGGCGGTGCGGGGCAGGGCGAGGATGTTACGGGCGAACGACACAGGAGACCTAACGTCGGGTACGGGGGAAGTCGCGGGCCGGTCCGGAGCACGTGGCCGTGCGGGTGGACCGGGGTTCGTCGACCGGGGTCCGATGCGACGGACCCGGCGGTGTTCGGCGACTCGTCCAGTGTTAGCGGCGGCTTTCAACCACCGCAATGACCCCGCATACGAGCCGGCCTCGCAGCGGGCCCCCGAAGGTCCCGGCCGGTCCCAGTCGCCCCGAAGCGGTCATAGCAGGTCAAAGCGTACGCGTGGCAGGGTGTCGGCCCGCCGGGCGGCTACTAACCGGCTTAGGGGAGGACCAAGGGCCTGTGGGAGCCCTCACTCCCGGGGAGCGTCGAATGTGACCTGGGCCTCGAAGGCGGCACGGCGGGTGGCCCGGCGCAGCGCCTTCAGCAGCGCCGGACCGACGGCCAGCACCAGCACCACGGTGAGCGAGGCCCGGCCCAGGTCCCAGCCGAGCGAGGTGGCCGCGCAGTAGGCGAGGAAGCGGGCCAGGTTGTCCGCCAGCGGATCGCCCGGCTGGAACGAGATCCCCGAACCGGACGGGGGCACCACCGTCCAGCCGGCCAGGTTCATCACCGTGCCGTACGCGAACGCCGCCACGAACCCGTAGCCCGCGAGCATCAGCAGCTCGGCGCGCCCGCGCAGCCGTTCCGGCCCCGGCAGCAGGCCCGCGCCCATCGCGAACCAGCCCATCGACAGCATCTGGAACGGCATCCACGGCCCCACCCCGCCGGTGAGCAGCGCGGACGCGAACATCGTCACCGCGCCCAGCACGAAGCCGAACCCCGGCCCGAGCACCCGGCCGCTCAGCACCATCAGGAAGAACATCGGCTCCAGCCCCGCCGTGCCCGCCCCCAGCGGGCGCAGGGCGGCACCGACCGCGGCCAGCACCCCCAGCATGGCGATGGCCTTCGCGTCGAGACCGCCGTCCGCGATCGTCGCGACGACCACCCCGACCAGCAGCGGCAGCAGCGCGGCGAACAGCCACGGCGCGTCCGCGGAGTGCGCCAGACCGGAGTCGGCATCGGCCAGCAGGGGCCACCCGAACGAGAACACCCCGATCACACCGATGAGGACGAGTGCGACGACCGCCCGGGGGCCGAGCCGAACCGCCCGCACCCGCCGCCCGCCCACGCCCGCCCCCGTACCCATGCCTGTTTCCGTACCTGTACCTGTACCTGTTTCCGTGCCCGCTGCCGGGTCCGTGTGCCGTCCGCTCATGAGCCCGTCTCCAGTGCGGTGCGCACCTGGGTCACGGTCAGCCACTCCTGCGGGGCGAGGATCTTCGCGGTCTGCGGGGCGAACGCCGGGGAGGAGACCACCACCTGCCCGGTCTCCCCGTCCGCGACGACCTCCCCGTCGGCGAGGATCACCACCCGGTGCGCAAGCTCCGCCGCGAGTTCCACGTCGTGCGTGGCCAGGACGATCGCGTGCCCCTCGGTCGCGAGCGCGCGCAGCACCCCGACCAGCCGGGCCTTCGCCGCGTAGTCCAGACCGCGCGTCGGCTCGTCCAGGAGCAGCAACGGGGGCCGCGCGGTCAGCACCACGGCCAGGGCGAGCGCGAGGCGCTGCCCCTCGGAGAGGTCGCGCGGATGGGTGTGGTCCGGCACGTCGGGCAACAGCTCGGAGACCAGGGCCCGGCAGCTGCCGGGGGCGGCGCCCGCGTCGGAATCGGCCGCCTCGCACTCGGCGCCGACCGTGTCCGCGTACAGCAGGTCGCGCGGCTCCTGCGGCACGAGGCCGACCCGGCGCACCATCTCGCGCGGCTGTGTGCGGTGCGGGGTCCGGCCGCCGACCAGGACGGTGCCGGCGGTGGGCTCGACCATGCCGACCAGGGTGCCCAGCAGGGTGGACTTGCCCGCCCCGTTGCGCCCCATCAGGGCCACGGTCTCGCCGGGAGCGACGGTGAGCGTCACCCGGCGCAGCGCCTCGACGCGCCCGCGCCGTACGCCCAGCCGCTCGACCCGCGCCGGGACGTCGGAGACGGGCTCCGCCTCCGGGACGGGCCGCGCGCCGCGGCCCAGCAGCCGGGCCAGGACCCCGCGCCGCCCGGCGGCGGGCGCGGGGGCGGCGGGCGCCGGGGTGGCGGAGGAGACCGGCGCCGGGGCGGACGGCCGTGCCGAGGAGAGCCGTTCGCGCAGGCCGGACGCCCGGCGCCGGGCGTCCCGGACCGAGAGCGGCAACGGCTCCCACCCCGCGAGCCGGCCCAGCGCCACGACCGGCGGATGGACGGGGGAGAGCGCCATGATCTCCGCGGGCGCGCCCATGACCGGCGCCGCGCCCGGCGACGGCAGCAGGACGACCCGGTCCGCGTACTGCACCACCCGCTCCAGCCGGTGCTCCGCCATCAGGACCGTGGTGCCCAGGTCGTGCACCAGCCGTTGCAGCACGGCGAGGACCTCCTCGGCCGCCGCCGGGTCCAGCGCGGACGTCGGCTCGTCGAGGACCAGCACCTTGGGGTGCGGGGTGAGGACGGAACCGATCGCGACCCGTTGCTGCTGACCGCCGGACAGCGTGGCGATCGGCCGGTCGCGCAGCCCGGCGAGACCCAGCAGGTCCAGGGTCTCCTCGACGCGCCGCCGCATCACGTCGGGGGCCAGCCCCAGCGACTCCATCCCGTACGCCAGCTCGTCCTCGACCGTGTCCGTGACGAAGTGGGAGAGCGGGTCCTGGCCCACCGTGCCGACCAGATCGGCCAGTTCGCGCGGTTTGTGGGTGCGGGTGTCGCGTCCGTCGACCGTGACCCGGCCGCTCAGGGTGCCGCCGGTGAAGTGCGGCACCAGCCCGGACACGGCCCCCAGCAGGGTCGACTTGCCGACCCCGGACGGGCCGACGAGCAGCACCAACTCGCCCTCGGGCACGGTCAGATCGACCCCGGAAAGGGTGGGGCGCTCCATGCCCTCGTACCGCACCGAGACCTGCTCGAACCTGATCACTGGCCCTCCTCGGGTTTCGCCCCGCCCACCGGCGGCGGCACCGGCGCCACCACCGCGGGCAGCAGTCCGATCAGCACCGCCGCGGCCGGCCACAGCGGGAACACCGGCGCGGTCAGCGGCGCGACCCCCGGGTGCAGCGCCGCCTCGTCGACACCGCCCGCCCAGATCATCGCCACCGCCACCACGACCCCCGAGCCCGCGACCAGCCAAGCCCGGACGTCCCACCGGTCGGGCCGGTAGCGGGTACGGGCCGAACGGGCCCCGCCCAGCCGCAGTCCGACCGCTGCGGCGACCAGCCCGAGGGCCAGCAGCGGCAGCCCGTACACCGCTCCCTGCGCGGCCAGCAGACCGTACGTGCCCGCGCACACCCCGAGCAGCCCGCCGAGGGTGAGGACGTTCGTGGTGCGGCGGACGGCGGCCGGGACCCGGGCGGTGCGCCCGTAGCCGCGCGCGTCCATCGACGCCGCCACCGCGATCGACCGTTCCAACGCGCCCTCCAGGACCGGCAGTCCGATCTGGAGGACCGCCTTGACGCCGCCGGTCGGGCGTCCCCGCAGCCGCCGGGCGGTGCGCAGCCGCATCACGTCCGCGACCATGTTCGGCGCGAACGTCATCGCGACGACGACGGCGACCCCCGCCTCGTACAGCGCCCCCGGCAGCGACTTCAGCAGCCGGGCCGGGTTGGCGAGCGAGTTCGCCGCGCCGACGCAGATCAGCAGGGTGGCCAGCTTCGCCCCCTCGTACAGGGCGAAGACCAGCTGCTCGGCGGTGACCCGGCCGCCGATCCTGACGCCCTTCGCCCAGTCCGGCATCGGCACCTCGGGGAGCGTGAACAGGGTGTGCGTGCCCGGCAGCGGCGAGCCGAGGAAGACGGAGAAGACCAGCCGCACACCGACGACGAACAGCCCGATCCTGATGAACGTCCCGTACGAGCGGGCCCACGGCGCGTCCGTGCGGCGCGCGGCGACCACATAACCGGCCACCGCCACCAGCAGCCCCAGCAGCAGCGGGTTGCTGGTCCGGGACGCGGCGGTGGCCAGCCCGAGGGCCCACAGCCACCAGGCCCCGGCGGGCACGGCGTTGCTCCGGGTCGCGGCGGGGGCCAGGGCGCGGCGGGGCCGGGCCGGGGCGGTGCTGCCGGTGGCCGGGCCGTCGGTGGAGGCGGTCATCCGCGTCGGCGGCGGGCCTGCGCGATCGCGGCGACGCCCAGGAGGAGCACGGCGGCGACGCCGACGAACACCCCGGCGGACGGCCCGCCGCCGGAGTCGCCGACGGCGTCGGACGCGGTACCGGAGCCGGCCCGGGGCGTGGCGTCGGAGGCGGCCGCGGACGGTGTTCCGCGGTCCTCGTCCGAGACCTGCTCGCCGCAGCCCGCGCGCGGATAGCCGGAGATGGCGCAGAGCATCGCCCCGCTGTCGTAGCGCAGCGGCTTCGCCACCGAGGCGAGCGCCTCGGCGGAGCTGGCGTCGGGAGCGACCCGCGCGCACGCGGTGCGCGGCGCGGGCGGGGTCTGCCCGGACGGGGCGTCCGTCGCCGTGCCCGCGTCGATGACGAGCGCGATCCGCTTGGTGCCGTCCTGGGCCGGGGTGCCCGCGCAGATCTTCGCGAAGTCGGGGGCGTGGCGCGGCTTCGCGGCGTCCTGGGAGTCCTCGCTCACCGCGAACCGGAAGCCCTGCACCGTGCCGTCGTCCGGCCGGACCAGGGACGGGCCCTGGGTGGCGTACGTCCAGCCGGTGCCGGAGCCCTCCCAGAACGACCAGTACCGGTAGCCCGCCGCGTGGGCCGTCCCCGTGCCGAGCGCGGTCAGCACGGCGAGGACGGTCAGGACGACGCCCAGTGCCGCCGGCGGTGCGCCGGCCCTTCCCGCCCGCCTCACGGGCGCTGGCTCTTCCGGCGTCCGCTGATCAGGAAGAACGCGCCCGCGGCGACGACCAGGCCGATGCCGACGTACCACCACACGCCCCCGATCACGTCGTCGCCGCTGTGCACCTGGTCCTGCTCCGTGGGCACGTAGCCGGTGTCGGCGGCCGGGTCGGGCGTCACCACGGAGGCGGGCGCGGGGCCGCTCGCGTTCAGCCCGGCGACCAGGTCGACGCCGCCGAAGTCCCGGGCGTTCTCACCGGTGGCGTGCGCGGCCAGGATCAGCTGTGCGTAGGCGGCGGGGCCGCTCTGCTCGGCCCAGACCCGGGAGTTCTTCTTCAGCCAGGCCACGGCCCCGTCCGCCTCGTTCTGGTGACCGGACGCGGACAGCGCGACGACCGCGTCCGCGGTGTTGCCGAGGTCCGGCTGCGGCGTGGTGTCGGTGGCCCCCGGCATCGGCGGCGCGTTCAGATGGCCCTGCTCGGCGAGGGCGCCCTTGAGGTAGTGGGCGCCGTTCTGCGCGGCCCGCTCGGGGGTGGGGTCGTCGCCCGGGGTGCAGCTGCTGGGCTTCTTGCCCGCGGCGTTGTTCCCGACGGCCAGGGCCTTGCCCATCGTGCCGAGCACGGCGGCCGCGGTGGCGTCCGCGTTCGCGGCGAGCTTCCCCTTCTTGTCGGGCTGGTAGGCGAAGGCGCCGCCGTCCTTGCCGCCGCACGGGATCGCGAGGGCGAGCAGCGGGTCGTAGGGGGTTTTGCCGCCGGGCGTAGTGACGTCGGTGATCCGCTGCCCCTGCCGGGCGAGGGCGCCGATCACCAGGGAGGTGGAGTTGGCGTCGCTGGGCGCGCCGGCGGTGTAGCCCCAGCCGCCGTCCTCGTTCTGCACGGACTTCAGCCAGCGCACCGCGTTGTTCACGGTCTCGCGGTGGCCGCCCACCTCGGCCAGCGCCTGGGCGGCGGCCGCGGTGGCGTTGGTGTCCGGCACCGTCTTCGCGTCGCACGGCCGGGAGGCGTCGGGCCGGTACGCGGCGTACGAGCCGTCGGCGCACTGCTGGGAGACCAGCCAGTTCACCGACTTCGCGGCGGGGGTGACGCCCTCGACCTTCTGCGCGAGGAAGGACAGCGACTGCCGCCACACCCCGTCGTAGGTGGGGTCCTTCGTGCCGTACAGCCCCGACGGCAGGGCGGCGGAGGGAGAGGGGGTGGGAGACGGCGCCGCGACGGCCACCGGGGCGGCGGCCGAACAGAGCACGGCTGCGGTGGCGGCGAGCGTTGCGACGCTGCGGCGTACGGTCATGGCGGGCGGGGCCTCTCCTGGTGCGGAACCGGGCACAGGCACGCTCAGGCACCGGGCTCGGCCCCGTATACCTCGACGGTGCCGGCCACCGGGGGCCCGGTGGCGCGAGCCGGTCACGACCTCGGACAGGGCATTCCGACTCACCGCCTGCGACGACGGCTCACGGCTGCGCGGTCAGTGCCGGATTCGCACCGGCTTCCCCCTGAACGGGCATGATGACGACCTGCCCACTCTACCGGGCGCCCCGGGACGGCCCCCGGCCCGTCCCGTGCCCCGTTGCTCACACCGCGAGGAGCCGCGGGACGCCACGGGCCCGCACGTCGCGAGGAGGCGCGGGGCCCGCACGCCGCGAGACACCGCGGGGCACCGCGGGGCCCCTCACACCGCGACGTACCTCACCGGCTCGCCGCCCGCCACCGCCTCCGCGCGCCCCAGCTTCACCAGCCGCCGCAGATGCGCCTCGGCCTCGGAGACCGCGATGTTGCGCGACCCGTACGGGATCTGCACCCACGGCCGGTTCCACTCCATCCGCTCGGCCAGTTCCCACGGGGTCAGCGGGACGGACAGCAGCCCGAGCAGCCCGGCCAGCCGCTCCTCGTGGTGGTCGAGGAGCTCGCGCACCCGGCCCGCCGCGTCGGTGAACGCGTGCTGGTGCGCGGGCAGCACCTCGGCGACCCCGAGCCGGCCGACGCGCTCCAGCGAGGCGAAGTAGTCGCCGAGGGGGTCGGTGACCGTGGCGTCGTCCGGGTCCTCGTACAGCCCGATGTGCGGGCTGATCCCCGGCAGCAGGTGGTCCCCGGAGAAGAGCCGGCCCCGGCCCGGCAGGTTCCCCGGATGCTCCTCCTCCAGGTGCAGGCAGACGTGCCCCGGTGTGTGGCCGGGCGTCCAGACGGCCCGCAGCCGGCGCCCCGCCAGGTCCAGCAGCTCGCCGGGAACGATCTCCCGGTCCGGGAGCGCGGCCCGCAGTCCGGGCAGGGTGCTGCTCCTCGCGCCCCTCCCGGCCGCGGCGGTCCGCAGCGGCGCGAGGTGCTCCTCGGGCGCCCCGACGGCGGTGAGCTTGCCCACGAGGTACGTCAGCCAGGTGCCGGGTTCCGACTCGCGGGTGCGGCGCACGATCTCGGTGTCCGCCGGGTGCATGGCGATCCAGGCCCCGGACGCCTCGCGCACCTGCCCGGACAGGCCGTGGTGGTCGGGGTGGTGGTGGGTGATGACCACCCCGTGGATCTCGCCGACGTCCGTCCCCGCGGCGGTCAGCCCGGCGGTGAGGGTGTCCCATGCCCCGGGGTCGTCCCAGCCGGTGTCGATCAGGACCGGTCCGCGGTCGGTGTCGAGGACGTGCACGAGGGTGTGGCCCAGCGGGTTGTCCGGGATCGGCACCTTGATGCTGTGCACGCCCCCGCCGTGATCGGTCACCTGAGTCATGGGCTTCCCCGTCCCTCCGCGGCCTGGTCGGCGTACCGGACGTGCACCGGCGTGCCGGAGTGCATCGGCGTACCGGAGTGCCGGACGTACACCGGAGTACCGGACGTACGGCTGTGCGGTGCACCGAGCCCACTGTAACGAGAACCTGTTCCATTGGTAGCCCCGGTCGACCGTCTTGTCCGCCGGGGCGGGCACCGGCCGGCCCGGGCCCGGTTACCGGCCGACCGGGACGCGTCAACTTTGGCCGAAGCGGCGTTGGTTGAGCCTCGAAGGATCACTGTGGCGGACGTCATGGTCGGCTACCTTGAGCGGGTGGGTGACGATGCGCGACAGCAAGTGATCGCCGGGCGGTACCTCCTGCTCGAACACCTCGGCAGCGGCGGCATGGGCACCGTGTGGCGTGCCACCGACCAGCTCCTGAAGCGCTCCGTCGCGATCAAGGAGGTGCATCTGCGGGCTGGGGCCGAGGAGTTCGCCAAGCGTGCGCGACGGGCGCACCGCGAGGCGCGCGCCATCGCCGGGATCTCCCACCCCAACGTGGTCAACGTCCACGACCTCGTGGACCACGAGGACCGGCTGTGGGTGGTGATGGAGCTCGTGAAGGGCCCCTCGCTGGCCGAACACGTCGCCGAGCTCGGTCCGATGTCCCCGTCCCGGGTCGCCGGGATCGGCCTCCAGCTGCTCGCCGCACTCGACGCGGTGCACGCCATCGGCGCACTGCACCGGGACGTGAAGCCGGCCAACGTCCTGATGCGGGACGACGGTGGTGTCGTGCTCTGCGACTTCGGCATCGTGGCGCTCGCCGACACCGCGTCGCTCACCACGCCCGGCGGGGTGGTCGGCACCCTGGACTTCATCGCGCCGGAACGCATGAGCGACCGCCCGGCGGGGCCGCCCAGCGACCTCTTCTCGCTGGGCGCCACCCTGTGCGCGCTGCTGTCCGGCCGTTCCCCCTTCGCCCGCTCGGAGCCCGCCGCGGTCCTGCACGCCGTGATGCGGGAGGAGCCGGAGATCCCGGCCGGTGCGGGGCGGTTGGCCCCGGTGCTCGAAGCCCTGCTGAGCAAGAACCCGGCCGACCGGCCGACCGCCGCCCGAGCCGCCGAACTGCTGCGCCCACTGGCCGCCGCGCCGGACTCCGGGCCCACACCGCGCGACGCGACGGTCCGGTCGGAGGGGGCGCGCCGCCGGCCGTCCCGCCGGGCGGTGCTCGCGGCCGGCCTCGCGCTCGCGGGAGGGGCCGGTGCCGGTTTCGCGGTGAGCCGGCTGTGGCAGGGCGACGGCGCCGAGCCCGAGGCGGGACGCACCGGCAAGCCGGCCCCGACGGCATCGGCCTCCGCGGCAGCCCCCGGGGCCCCGGCCTCCTCGACGCTCAGGAACATCCCCGTCGGCGCGGCGATGCCCGCCCCGTACGGCGCGAAGCTGCTCTGGCTGTTCTACGGGGACCAGTACGTGCGGGTCGACGTGTCGGACGCGAACGAGGGATTCCGGCGGAACATCGGGCCCAAGCCGATCAGCAACTGGAGCGGAGCCTTCAAGGGCCTTCAGGATTTCAGCAGGAAGATCGACGCGGTGCTGCCGGTCCCGGGGTACGACGGTGAGTACTGGGTCTTCTCGGGGGCGCGGTACATCCGGATCGGCATCGAGAACGAGACGTACAACGACAGCCTGCTGGCGGGCCCCGAGCCGCTCGACGACTGGGCGGACGGCTTCGGGCTCGGCTCCGGCTCACCGGCCGGCATCGACGCGATGATGCCGGTGCCGGACGAGGGCGCGCGGGAATTCTGGGTGTTCTCGGGGAACCGGTACGCCCGGTACGAACCGGAAGGCACCGGCCCCGGGGGCAGGCTCGTGAAGGACTGGCAGTCGCTCGACGACTGGGGAGCGAGCTTCGCGATGCACGCAGCCTTCCGGAAAAGGATCGACGCGGCCGTCCAGGTGCCGGGCGAACGGAACAACTACTGGATCTTCTCCGGAGGTTCGTACGTCGAGATCAGGGTGGCGGACGGAGGGCAGGGCCATGCGGACGCGTTGGTCCACGGCCCCGGACCGGTGAGTGTCCGGGGCTGAATCCGTCGGCCGCCCGGGCCGCGGTCCGCGCGGGCCCGCCCCGTGCCGTGCGCGCACCCGTGGACTCCTGGAACTGGAACTGGTATCAGTTTTGACGGGTAGTCAGATATCGTGCCGGTTCGCGGGAGGCAGCAGCCATGACCGAGCTTGTCGAACACGGAAAACTGTTCATCGGCGGGGAGTTGGCCGACCCGCTGGGCCGGGACGTCATCGAGGTCGTCTCGCCCCACACCGAGCAGGTCATCGGGCGCGTGCCGCACGCCTGCGAGGCGGACGTGGACCGGGCCGTCGCCGCCGCGCGGCGGGCGTTCGACGAGGGCCCGTGGCCGCGGATGTCCCTGGACGAGCGGATCGCGGTGGTGACCCGGATCAAGGACGCGTTCGCCGTCCGGTACGAGGAGATCGCCCGGGTCATCAGCGCGCAGAACGGCACCCCGTACACGTCGAGCGTCATGGTGCAGGCGCTCGCCGCGATGATGGTGTGGGACGCGGCGATCACCGTCGCCCGCACCTTCCCGTACGAGGAGCGGCGGGGCGGGGTGCTCGGGCCGCTGCTGGTGCGCCGGGAACCGGTGGGGGTGGTCGCGGCGGTGGTGCCGTGGAACGTCCCGCAGTTCACCGCCGCCGCCAAGCTCGCGCCCGCCCTGCTGGCCGGCTGCTCCGCGATCCTCAAGGTCTCGCCCGAATCCCCGCTGGACGCCTATCTGCTGGCCGAGATCGCCGCCGGGGCCGGGCTGCCGGAGGGGGTGCTGTCGATCCTGCCGGCCGACCGGGAGGTCAGCGAGTACCTGGTCGGGCATCCGGGCGTCGACAAGGTGTCGTTCACCGGGTCCGTCGCCGCCGGGCGCCGGGTGATGGAGGTCGCCTCCCGCAACCTCACCCGCGTCACGCTGGAACTGGGCGGCAAGTCCGCCGCCGTGATCCTCCCGGACGCCGACCTGGACACCGCCGTCGCCGGCATCGTCCCCTTCGCCTGGATGATCAACGGCCAGGCGTGCGTGGCGCAGACCCGCATCCTCGTACCGCGTTCCCGCTACGAGGAGACGGCCGAGGCGTTCGCCGCCGCGGCGGGCGCGCTGAAGATCGGCGACCCGCTCGACCCGGCCACGGAGCTCGGCCCCCTCGTCGCCCGGCGCCAGCAGCAGCGCTCGCTCGACTACATCCGCATCGGCCAGGACGAGGGCGCCAAGATCCTCACCGGCGGCGGCCGTCCGGCCTCCCAGGAGCGGGGCTGGTACGTCGAGCCGACCCTCTTCGGCGACGTCGACAACTCCATGCGCATCGCCCGCGAGGAGATCTTCGGCCCCGTCATCTGCCTCCTGCCGTACGGCGACGAGGACGAGGCGGTACGGATCGCCAACGACTCCGACTACGGGCTCAGCGGCAGCGTCTGGACCGCCGACACCGAGCACGGCATCGACATCGCCCGCCGGGTCAGGACGGGCACGTACAGCGTGAACACCTTCAGCCTCGACATGCTCGGCCCGTTCGGCGGCTACAAGAACTCCGGCCTGGGCCGGGAGTTCGGCCCCGAGGGCTACGGCGAGTACTTCGAGCACAAGATGATCCACCTGCCCGCCGGCTACGAGGGCGGTGCGTGATGGGGGACCGCTGGACCGTGGAGGTCGACCGGGGAATCTGCATCGGCTCCGGCCTGTGCGTGAACCACGCCCCGAACGGCTTCGCCCTGGACACCGCCCGCCAGTCCCGCCCCTCGTCCCCCGAGACCGACGCCGACGAAGGCGTCCTGGCCGCCGCCGAGGGCTGCCCGGTCGAGGCGATCACGATCACCCTGACCGCGACGGGGGAGGCGGTGTTCCCACCGGAGGACTAAACCGTTTCGTTTGGATCACCGAGCGGACCAGAGGAAGATGCCCGCGACGTAGAGTCCGGCCAGGTAGATGGTCGCGGTCTTCTCGTAGCGGGTGGCGATGCCCCGCCACTGTTTCAAGCGGTTGATGCAGCGTTCGACGGTGTTGCGCTGCTTGTATGCCTCGCGGTCGAAGGCTGGTGGCCTGCCGCCTCGGCTTCCGTGCCGCAGGCGGTGACCGCGTTGATCGGCCGGCATTGGGGTCCCAGCGCGGATCCCGCGCTTGCGCAGGTGCTCGCGGATCGCGCGGGAGGAGTACGCCTTGTCGGCCAGCACCACGTCCGGCCTGGTGCGGGGCCGTCCTCGCCGCCGGGGAGCGCGAAGGCAGGCCATGACGTGTGTGAAGGCGGGTGCGTCGCCGGCCTGTCCGGCGGTGAGTACGAAGGCCAGTGGCCGGCAGTGGGCATCGGAGGCGAGGTGGATCTTTGTGGTCAGTCCGCCGCGGGACCGGCCGATGGCGTGGTCCGCAGGTTCGCCTGCTGGAGCCCCTTTTTGCGGGCTCCAGCAGCGTGTTGGTGCGCGCGCACGATGGCGGAGTCCACCGGGACAGTCCAGCTGAGGTCTTCGTCAGCGTCGGCCTGCGCGACCAGCGCGGTGAACACCCGCTCCCAGGTGCCGTCGATGGCCCACATCCGCAGCCGGTTGTAGACACCTCGCCAGTTGCCGTACTTCTCGGGGAGGTGAATCCACTGCGATCCAGTCTGGAACTTCCAGGCGATTGCGTCGATCACCTCTCGACGCTCCCTCCACCGGCCACCCCGCTGCGGTGACCGATCTGGGAGTAACGGCTCGATTCGCGCCCACCGCGCGTTAGTCAACGGCACGCAGGAACAACGAGCCGCTGATCTCAACGAAACTGCTTAGGTGTCCGACGAGTCCGCGGAGGCCAGTCCGGTGTCCGACGGTTTACCGGGTCGATCGCCCAGCAACAGGGTGAGCCCACACAGGCCACCGGCCAACCAGCTAGCCATCATCCACGTTCCCCAGCCGAAGCCCAACGTCACGACGAAGGCGACAGCCGATGCCGTGATACCGGCAACAGCGCCACGCCGCGGACCGTTGCCGGCATCCCACTCACGGCGCAGTACGCCAGTGCGCTGCCAGGTTCTCCAGAGGACGACACCGACGATTGTCGCTTCCACCACGACGAACCAGGCAGGAATCGGAGGCAGACTGTCCGACCGAGCCTCGCCGCGCCACAGGTCCATGAGCCCGCCGACCAAGACGACCGGACCGGCCAGGGCGAACACCCCTGCCACCAAGCGGAAGAAGCCGACGCCCACGACCGACACGCCGACACCGCCAAACGGCATGGCAGCGTGGGACAACGCGTGGAAGCGGTGGGCAGCTCCCCGAAAATCCGTCGCGACGATCCAGCCCAAGGCCGTCGCGAACACCCCCCAAGCCACCAAGAACATCGCGCCCCCTTCGCCATGCATCCGCCCCGGCCAGCGACGCCACCGGTTGTGGCCGCCACGGTATACCGGCGTCATCAGCTCTCGGCATGCCGGATTCCGGCAAAGTACGTGCCCGCCGGATGCCGGATGGACGCCCAGGCCCGGACGGGTTGCGCACTGCGGCTGACGACTCACTCGGCAGGGATTCCGCATCCTCCAGTACCTCGCGGTTGTCTCCCGGTGCCTTAAACGCGCAAGGTTCTCAACCTGGATCACACCCTGCTTCGGCAGTGATCCAAACGAATGGCCCTAGGGGGCGCCCCAGCAGCCCTTGGGTGGCCTGCACCGGACGAAACCGGTACGGGCCACCTCGGCCGTGTGCCCCTGTGCCGGCTCGGTGCCTGAATCATCGGGGCCCGGTTCGAGAAGCGGCCCGGTCCGACTCGTGGTCCTGGGAAGGAAAGTGACACCCAGTACGATATTTTTGCCCGGCAATCCGGGACTGCGGCTCGCTGCGGCGATGAAAATCCCTGGGGAGGGCGCTCGATGCTTGCTTTCTTCGTCGGGGTGGTCTTCCTGGTCTTCGGGGGCTGCCTGTCGGGGAATTTTTGGAACCTGGTGGATCGGATATTCGATTACCACTCCTGTCGTGTTCTGATGAGATCTTCTACGGGCGGAACTTTTCGACCGGTGGGAGGTGGGGCGGTTCTGATCGGGCTCTTCTGGATTGCGACCGCCCTGTCCGAGATTCTTTGAAAAGTCGTCCCGGCCGGACCGGGTGGGATGTTCGTCGGGCATCGGTGCATGCGAGAAGGGGAGTGAAGTGAAGAATCAACCGCTCAAGGTGACCTGCCTCGGCGACGACGAAAAAGTTCCTCGGCGCGTTCGTTCGGCTCTCGGACGCGCGGACCGGCGCGGGAGGACCGGACTTCTCTTTCACGCGGACATGCGCAGCTCGTATCGCAGCTTTACTTTCAAATGGGCCATCGTCCTGATCGAGTGCGACGGTGTCGAGGTCTGTCATAAGGACGGGACGACACTCAGGCGGCCAAAATTCGTTGACCTCTCCCCGGGAGTGCACACCCTGTCTTTTCGCGTCATCCGCGCCCGGAGGAGCCGAGAGACGTTCTTCGAGAAAGAGATACACCTGCGCAACGGGGATGTTTTTGTGGCGCTGTGCGAGCCGATCCAGCCGAACGTCTTCTACCGCAGGAGTCCGGAGGAAGACACCTGGCGGCTTCGCAAGATCGAGTCCTGGCCCGGCGGAGGGACGCGAGGGGGCGCGGAGCGGTAGGAGGCCCTCTCCGTCGTCACGGTGCGCCGTGATCCGGCGGGGCGGGGCGAAGACCTTGCTCCGTGTCTTGCGTCGGACCCCGTCGGGCGGGTACGAACGCGGCGGGGGTGCCGGCCGGTGCCCCCGCCGCTTTCGACGATTGCCGACCGCTCATGACCGAACCGCCCGCCTCCGCCGCCCCCCATCTGCGCCGTCTGCTCGATCTGCTGGCCGACGACGCCCCCGCCGAGGCGCTGGGGGCCGTCTCCTCCCAGGCGCGGGCGGACGGGGTGGCGCCGGGGGATCTGGCCGAGGTGGAGCGGGCCACCGCCACCGCGCTGCGGATCAGGGGCGCCCTGCGGCAGCACCGGCGCCGCGAGCTCCAGCTCACCGCGCTCTTCGACACCGCGGGCGACCTCGCCGCCTCCCGTGACCTGGACGCGGTGCTGAAGGCGATCGTGCGCCGGGCCAGGATGCTGCTCGGCACGGACACCGCATACCTCACGCTCCCCGACGAGGAGGCGGGGGACACCTACATGCGGGTCACCGACGGGTCGGTGTCGGTGGTCTTCCAACGGCTGCGGCTGGAACTCGGGGACGGGCTCGGCGGCCTGGTGGCTCAGACCGCGCGACCGTACGCGACCCCCGACTACCGCACCGACGACCGCTTCCACCACACCCCCAACATCAACGCCGGGGTGCTGGACGAGGGGCTCGTCGCCATCCTGGGCGTTCCGCTGCTGCTCGGTTCCAGCCGGGGCGGTACGGGAAAGGTCATCGGCGTCCTCTTCGCCGCCGACCGCGCCGCCCGGGTCTTCAGCCCCGACGAGGTCGCCCTGCTCTGCTCGCTCGCCGCCCACGCGGCGATCGCCATCGACACCGCCCGCGCGCTCGCCGACACCCGGTCCGCACTGGACGAACTCGCCGTCACCAACGCGGAGTTGGCCGAGGCGAACGCGGCGGTGCGGGAACACTCGGCGGCCATGCGGCGGGCCGAGGAGTCCCATGACCGGCTGACCGACCTGGTGCTGCGCGGCCGGGAGGTCAAGGACGTCGCGGCGGCGGTCGCCGGGCTGCTGGACTCCCCGCTGACCATCCACGACCCGGCCGGGCGCCCCCTGGCGGCCGTCCGGCCCGACGGCACCGACTTCACCCCCGACGCCATGGACGCCGGCTGGCTGGCCGAGACCGCCGAGGAGTCCCGTACCGGGGCCCGGGCCGTGCACCGCGACGGCCGGTGGATCTGCGCGGTCCTGGCCGGGCAGGAACTCCTCGCCGGGCTGGTCCTGCACCGGGACGGGCGGCTCGACGACTCCGACCGGCGGCTCTACGAACGGGCCGCCGTGGTCACCGGACTGCTCCTGCTGCTGCGGCGCACCGTCGCCGAGACCGAGAACCGCGTCCGCGGCGAGCTGGTCACCGACCTGCTGACGGGCGCCGACCGCGACCCGGACGGTCTCGCCGAACGCGGCCGGCGGCTGGGCGTCGACCTCGACCGCCCGCATCTGCTGCTGGTGGCCGAGGTCGCCGAGGGCGGCGCCCGGGAGCGGCTGGCCCCCGCCGCGGTGCGCTACCTGTTCGGCGGCGACGTCCACGGGGTGTCCGCGGAGCACGCCGGCAGCGTGGTGCTGCTGACGGCGGCCGACGGTCCGGCGACGGCGGCCGGTGACGCGGCCCGCGCCGCGGCGGAGCGGCTCGGGCAACTGGCCCAGACCCCCGTCACCGTCGCCGCCGCGGGCCCGGCCGGCGGGGTCCGGGAACTGGTCCGCGCCCACCAGGAGGCCACCCGCTGTCTGAACGCCATGCGGGTCCTGGGGCGTACGGGGGAAGGGGCCTGCGTCGAGGAACTCGGCTTCCTGGGCGTGGTGCTGGGCAACGCGCAGGACGTCGACGGCTTCGTCACGGCGGCGCTGGGGCCGCTGCTGGAGTACGACGCGCGGCGCGGCACCCAGCTGGTACGCACCCTCGGCGCCTACTTCGGGTCCGGCGGCAGTCTCGTCCGGGCCAAGGACGAACTCCACGTGCACGTCAACACGGTCGTGCAGCGGCTGGACCGGGTGCAGGCGCTGCTGGGGCCGGACTGGAACGAGCCGGGCCGGGCGCTGGAGCTCCAGCTCGCCCTGCGGCTGCATCTGCTGACGGGCGGCCGGAAACGCTGACCGGGGGCCTCGGCACCGGAAGAGGGGGTCCCGGGCGTCGTTGACCGGGGGCCTCGGAAAGGGCTTCGCGAAGGGAGTGCCGGGCCGTCGGCCGGAGGCCGGGAAGGGAACCCCGGGAGCCGGGGAAGAACGCGGGGACCGGGGGCCGGCGAGAGCGCCCCGGACCGGTCGCGAGGTTTCCCGGATGCGGCCGGGAACCCTGCGTCCGCGCGGACGGGCGTCAGAACGCGCCGACCGCCTGGATCGTGGCCACGGTCGCGCCGATCGCGGCGAAGACGATGCCGATGATGCCCATCACGATGCCCGCGACCGCCTGGCCGCGACCGCCGCCCTCGCCCCGGTCCGCCATGCGCTTGGCCGATATGCCGAGGCACAGCGCGATGATCGGCAGGATGATCGGGATCAGGATCAGGCCGAGGATGCCGAGCACCATCGAGGCCGTCGCCTTGCCGCTGGGCAGCGGGGCGGCCATGGGGTACCCGTAACCGGCCGGGGGCTGGGCGGCGTATCCCGGTCCGTTCGGAGCCTGGGGTCCCGTTGTGTTGTTCGTGTCGGTGGGCTGATCGGACATGCGTTCCTCTCCATCGGTGCTGGTCATGCCCATGCTAGGGAGCGACCTGTGGCCCTTTCGGAGAGAAAGGTGAGGGGGGTGTGATGAAACGCTGCGGAAGGAGGGTGGTGTGTGCTAGGGCACATCCCGGGACCGGGGCGCTTCCGGTGGCCGGGTCACGTCGATCAGCCGGCACACCGTCTCGATGTCGATCTTCACCTGGGCGATCGACGCCCGCCCCGACAGCCAGGTGATCAGGGCCGAGTGCCAGGTGTGCTCGATGACCCGGACCGCGGAGAGCTGCTCCGGCGTCGGGTGCTCCAGCCCCATCGCGTCCAGGATGATCGTCGTGGTGATCCGCGAGACCGTGTCCACCTCCGGGCTGACGCTGCGGTCCGCGAAGGTCAGCGCCCGCACCATCGCGTCCGCCAGGTGCGGCTCGCGCTGGAGCGCGCGGAACGCCCGCATCAGGGTGTCGGCGACCCGCTGCGCCGCGTCGTCCCCGGCCGGGGGGTGCTTGTGCAGCGTCGCGTGCATGCGCTGGAGCTGGTCCTGCATGGTGGCGACCAGCAGATGGATCTTGGAGGGGAAGTAGCGGTACAGGGTGCCGAGTGCGACCCCGGCGGCCTCCGCGACCTCACGCATCTGCACCGCCTCGAAACCGCCCCGCCCGGCGAGCCGGGCGCTGGCGTGCAGGATGCGGCGGCGGCGGGCCTCCTGCCGTTCGGTCAGGGGCGGCAACGCCGGCCTGGCTTCCGCGGTCATGATCTCCCCCATCCATGGCTGCTGTCCGCGATCGGAGGGAGGCGCTCGGTCTCCCGGCGGCGACAGCATGCCAGGGGGCCCGGTGGTGGCGCGAATCACCTGATCCGGCCGTTGCACCGACGCTACCTGCCGGTAGATTCGTAGCTCATTGAACGATCCAGTCTGAAACTTGTTCTAGATTAGCGTGAGCGGTTACGCTCCGGCGGAAACGCAGTGATGAAGGGGGCCGAGTGTGACCGCTGAGGCCATAGAGTCGGGCCCCCGTACGGGCCCGGACGCGTCCGGCACCGCCGACGACCGCCCGTTGCGCATCGCACTCCTCACCTACAAGGGCAATCCTTTCTGCGGCGGCCAGGGCGTCTACGTCCGCCACCTCGCCCGTGAACTCGCCCGGCTCGGCCACAGCGTCGAGGTGATCGGCGCCCAGCCCTACCCGGTGCTCGACGAGGGCGTCCCGCTCACCGAGCTGCCCAGCCTGGACCTCTACCGTCAGCCGGACCCGTTCCGCACCCCGAAGCGCGACGAGTACCGCGACTGGATCGACCTCGCCGAGGTCGCCACCATGTGGACCGGCGGCTTCCCGGAACCGCTCACCTTCAGCCTGCGCGCCCGGCGCCACCTCGCCGCCCGCCGCGGCGAGTTCGACGTCGTCCACGACAACCAGACCCTCGGCTACGGGCTGCTCGCCGACCTCGGCGCCCCGCTCGTCACCACGATCCACCACCCCATCACCGTCGACCGGCAGCTGGAGCTGGACGCCGCCGAGAACCGCCGCCGCCGCGCCTCCGTGCGCCGCTGGTACGGCTTCACCCGCATGCAGAAGCGGGTCGCGCGCCGACTGCCCTCCGTCCTCACCGTCTCCGGATCCTCCCGGCAGGAGATCGTCGACCACCTCGGGGTGCGCCCGGACCGCATCCACGTCGTCCACATCGGCGCCGACACCGACCTGTGGTCCCCCGACCCCTCGGTCGCCGAGATACCCGGCCGGATCGTCACCACCTCCAGCGCCGACGTCCCGCTGAAGGGCCTCGTCCACCTCGTCGACGCCCTCGCCAAGCTCCGTACCGGCAACCCGCGGGCGCACCTCGTGGTCGTCGGCAAGCGGGCCGAGGACGGACCCGTGGCGCAGGCCATCGAACGGCACGGCCTCCAGGACGCCGTCGAGTTCGTCAAGGGCATCAGCGACGCCGAACTCGTCGACCTGGTGCGCGGTGCCCAGATCGCCTGCGTCCCCTCGCTGTACGAGGGCTTCTCGCTGCCCGCCGCCGAGGCCATGGCCACCGGCACGCCCCTGGTCGCCACCACCGGCGGCGCGATCCCCGAGGTCGCCGGAGCCGACGGCGAGACCTGCCTGGCCGTGCCGCCCGCCGACCCCGGGGCCCTGGCCGACGCGCTCGGCCGGTTGCTCGCCGACCCGGAGCTGCGGGCCCGGCTCGGCGCCGCGGGCCGCGAGCGGGTGCTGTCCCGGTTCACCTGGAAGCAGGCCGCCATCGGCACCGCGGCCCTCTACCGCGAGGCGATCGCCGCCCGGTCCGGTGCCGGCCGCCGACGCTGATCCGGCCGCCCCGTCCCGCACTCGACTCCGCCCCCGATCCCCTCCGACCGCGAAAGCAGGCACTCGTGCTGACCGTGGACTTCACCCGCTTCCCGCTCGCCGCCGGCGACCGAGTGCTCGATCTGGGCTGCGGCGCCGGACGCCATGCCTTCGAGTGCTACCGGCGCGGCGCCCAGGTCGTGGCCCTCGACCGGAACGGCGAGGAGATCCGCGAGGTCGCCAAGTGGTTCGCCGCGATGAAGGAGGCCGGCGAGGCCCCCGAGGGCGCCACCGCCACCGCGATGGAGGGCGACGCGCTCAACCTGCCGTTCCCCGACGAGTCCTTCGACGTCGTGATCATCTCCGAGGTCATGGAGCACATCCCCGACGACAAGGGCGTGCTCGCCGAGATGGTCCGGGTGCTCAGGCCCGGCGGCCGGATCGCGGTCACCGTGCCGCGCTACGGCCCCGAGAAGGTCTGCTGGACGCTCTCCGACGCGTACCACGAGGTCGAGGGCGGCCACATCCGCATCTACAAGGCCGACGAACTGCTCGCCAAGATGCGCGGCGCCGGCCTCAAGCCGTACGGCACCCACCACGCCCACGCCCTGCACTCGCCCTACTGGTGGCTCAAGTGCGCCTTCGGCGTGGACAACGACAAGGCGCTGCCGGTCCGCGCGTACCACAAGCTGCTGGTCTGGGACATCATGAAGAAGCCGATGGCGACCCGGGTCGCCGAGCAGCTCCTCAACCCGGTCGTCGGCAAGAGCTTCGTGGCGTACGCGACCAAGCCGCACCTGCCCGCGGCCGCCGCGGCCGACGACCTCACCAGGGCCGAGGCGTGAGCGTTCCCGAACGGACCGAACACCTCGTGCTGCCCGGCGTCCTCACCGCCGAGCAGGCCGCCGAGACCGTCGCCGCCCTCCTCGCCGTCCAGCGCGAGGACGGCGCACTGCCCTGGTTCCGGGGCCACCACCTCGACCCGTGGGACCACACCGAGGCCGCCATGGCCCTCGACGCCGCGGGCGAGCACGAGGCCGCGGCACGCGCGTACGAGTGGCTGGCCCGGCACCAGAACGAGGACGGCTCCTGGTACGCCGCCTACCACGACGGCGACCCCGGGCAGCCGACCGACCGGGGCCTGGAGACCAACTTCTGCGCGTACGTGGCCGTCGGCGTCTGGCACCACTACCTCGCCACCGGCGACGACGCCTTCGTCGACCGGATGTGGCCGACCGTCTACGCCGCCGTCGAGTTCGTCCTGCGGCTCCAGCAGCCCGGCGGCCAGATCGGCTGGAAGCGCGAGGCCGACGGCACCCCCGTCCACGACGCGCTGCTGACCGGCTGCTCCTCCGTCCACCACGCGCTGCGCTGCGCGCTGGCCATCGCGGAACGGCGCGAGGAACCGCAGCCCGACTGGGAGCTGGCCGCCGGGGCACTGGCCCACGCGATCCGCAGCCACCCGGAACGCTTCCTGGACAAGAACCGCTACTCGATGGACTGGTACTACCCGGTCCTCGGCGGCGCGCTCACCGGAAAGGCCGCCAAGGACCGCATCGAGGAGGGCTGGGACCGTTTCGTCGTCCCCGGCCTCGGGGTGCGCTGCGTGCTCCCCAACCCGTGGGTCACCGGCGGCGAGAGCTCCGAACTCGCCCTGGCCCTCTGGGTGATGGGCGAGTCCGACCGGGCGCTGGAGATCCTCCAGTCCATCCAGCACCTCCGCGCCGAGGGCGGCATGTACTGGACGGGGTACGTCTTCGAGGGCAACCGGGCGATATGGCCCCAGGAGCTCACCACCTGGACCGCCGGTTCGCTGCTGCTCGCGGTGGCCGCGCTCGGCGGCGACGAGGCGACCACCGCGGTCTTCGGCGGCGAGCACCTGCCGCGCGGACTGGACCCCGACTGCTGCTGACCGGGGCGGCCCCGGCCACCCGGACGGCGTTTCCCGGGTGGCGGGCCGCACCGGGCCGGACGAACCTTACGGAGAGTGCCGAAATCGGTCACTCTCCGTTTTCGCAGGGATTCCCGAGGTGTCCGGCCAGGAGGCCCGCCGTGCCCAGTTCCACCATGACCGGCCCCGCCGCCGCATCCCGTTCCGTACCGCTGCGCCGGAGGCTCGCGTCACCGCTGCTGGCCTGCGCCGTGCTCGTGGGGGCCACCGGCTGCGGCGGCGGTGACGGGGGCGGCGCGAGTGCCACGGCCTCCCCGAGCGGGACGTCATCGGTCCAGGCGCAGAAGTTCGCCAAGACGCGCTTCGTCAGCAACGCGGGGCTCGCGGCCGGTGCCACGTACCAGTGGATCGTCAAGCCGTACCGGGCGGGCACGTTCAAGAAGGGCGCGGACGGGCGGACCTTCGCCCTGGTCAAGGCCGGCCTCGCGGGAGCCTTCACCTACAACCGGCTGAAGGCGGCGGCGGTCAACGCCAAGGGCGACCCGCTGCTGTCGAAGGCGGTCGCGCCCCTGACGGCGGGCATCGAGTCGCTCAAGGGCCTGGGCACCAAGCTCCGCAAGGGCGAGGCGGGCGAGGGCGACATCGGGGTCTTCGAAAGCGTGATCAACAGCGTCAAGGACGCGGGCGCGAGCGCGGGCGCCGAGGTCAAGGACAAGGTGCCCAGCACCGCTCAACTGGGCGGGTAGGAGAGGGAGTTCGCATGGCCGGGTGGTCGGGGCGGGATTAAAACGATGGGGCTCCGGTTCATGGTCGCACTAGGGTTCGGCCCATGAGTTCACCGCTGCTTTCGCATGACGAGTACTGCACCGAGATCATCGCCCGCACCGACGCGTTCAGGGCCTCGCTCCGGGGCGCGGACCTCGGCGCGACCGTCCCGACCTGCCCCGACTGGACCCTGCGCGACCTCGCCGTGCACGTCGGCGGCGCCCACCGCTGGGTGGGCGAGATCGTGCGCACCCGGGCCACCGAGGAGGTGACGGAGAAGGACGTGCCGCGGTTCGAGCCGGGGAGCGACGACCCCGACGTGCTCGACGCCTGGCTCGCGGAGGGGGCGGCGGAGACCGTCCGGGCGCTGCGGGAGGCCGGGCCGGACCAGGAGGTGTGGACCTGGGCGTGGGAACGGAGCACGGGGTTCTGGGCGCGCCGGATGGCGCACGAGACGATCGTCCACCACGCCGACGCCGCGCTCGCCGCGAAGACCGACTACGAGGTGCCGCCGGCGCTGGCCGCGGACACCATCGAGGAGTGGCTGGAGATCGTCGCCTTCGTCCGTACCGCGGGCGACCCGGAGGCCGCCGAGCTGACCGGGGCCGGCCGCTCCATCCATCTGCACGCCACGGACGTCCCGGACGCCGAGTGGCTGATCGAGTTCGGCGACGACGGCTTCACCTGGCGGCGCGCCCACGAGAAGGCGACCGTGGCACTGCGGGGCACGCTCACCGACGTCATGCTGGTCTTCAACCGCCGTCTCGGGGCGGACAGCGACCGGGTCGAGGTACTGGGCGACGCGGAACTGCTGGACTTCTGGCTGGAGCGCGCCTCGTTCGGCTGATCCCGGCGCGAGGCCCCGACCGCTCCGGGACCGGTGTTCCGGCCGGTCCCGGACCGATTCGGGCGGATGCCGTGCGGGCCCGCTGTGCGGGCGGGGCGGGGCTGAGCGAAGCTGGAGGTGGGACGGCCCGCCCGCGCGGGGCACGACGCCGGTCCCGGCCCGCTCCGGGGCGGGCGGCGCGGTCCCGGACAGGAGCGGTGAACCCATGACGGCCACAACCGTGCGAGGCATCGACCACATCGGGGTCACGGTCCCCGACCTGGAGACCGCGACCCTCTTCCTCGTCAGGGCGCTCGGCGCCGAGGTGCTCTACGACACCCTGCGCCGCCAGGACGGGCCGAACGGCGGGCCGGAGGTCGAGCGGCGGCTCGGCGTCCCGGCGGGCACCCTGCAACTGGCGGTCAGGATGCTGGCCCTGCCCTGCGACGGCCCGTGCATCGAGCTGTTCGAGTTCCAGGGGCCCCGCCGCGAACCCCCGGTGCTGCCCTGCGACTTCGGCTGGCAGCACCTGGCGCTGTACGCCGACGACCTGGACGCGGCCGTACGGGACTGCGTGGCCGCGGGGGCCGTGCTGCTCGCCGAACCGCAGCCGCTGCCGGGCCCCGAGGCGGGGGAGCGCAACCGGTTCGTGTACCTGCGCACCCCGTGGGGCAGCACCCTGGAGCTCCTGACGTACCCGGACCCGCAGCCCTGGGAGCGCACCGCGACCCGACGGCGGGTGCGTCCCTCACCCGTCAGCACCGGGGCCGGGGCGGGCACCGGCACCTGGCCGACCGACCCCGCCAGGCCCGCCTCCGTCTGACCGGCCCGCAACCGGTCGCCGCAGCCGCCCCGTTCGTACAGCCGTGCCCGTACACCCCGCCCCGTCCCCGCGGGTCAGGACGGGAAGTCGAAGTCCCAGTCGAACTCCCACAGCCGCAGGGTGCCCTCCGGACCCGCGGACAGGGCGGACTGGGCGTCCGGAGTGACCGCCACCGCCTCGACCGTGCCGATGTGCCCGGTGAGCGGGGCGGCGCGCAGACAGCTCCCGTCACCGAGGTCCCACCAGCGCATGGTTCCGTCCGTGCTCGCGGTGAAGCCGTGGCGCCCGTCCGGGGTGACGGCCACCGAGGCGATCCCGTCGGTGTGCCCGGTGAGGACCCGCAGGCACGCGCCGGTGCGCGCGTCGAACCAGCGCGCGTCGGCCGCCCAGCCGCCGAGGAGCGCCCGGCCCCCGTCCGGGGTGAGGGCGACCTCGGTGACGGGCTCGTCGGATCCGGTCATGACCCGCAGGCACCCGCCGGTCCCCAGGTCCCACAGCCGGGCCGTCCGGTCCCACGAGCCGGAGAGGCCGAACCGGCCGTCCGGGGTGAGGGCGACGGCGTCCGTCGTCGAGGTGTGCCCGGTCAGGGTGCGCACGCACCGGCCGGTGGCCGCGTCCCAGAGCCGTACGGTGCCGTCCTGGTACCCCACGAGGAGACGCCGGGCGTCGGAGGTGACGGCGACGGCCTCGGCCGAGCCGTCCCCGCCGGGCATGACGGGCCCCGCGGCGCCGGTGGTGAGGTCCCAGGTCTGTACGGAGCCCTCCTCGCTCGCCGCGGCGCCGAACCGCCCGTCCGGCGTCATGGCCACGGCCCGCACCCGGTAGAGGTTGGGACGGCCGAAGGGCAGACCGGTGTACTGCGGGCCTTCGGGACCCGCCCCGGTGAACTCGTGCAGGCACTCCGCCGTGGTGAGATCCCAGAGCCGGATCCGGTTGTCCCAGCCGCCCGACAGGGCGCGCCGGCCGTCCTCGGTGAGGGCGACGTCGCCGAGGTGCCCGTTCTCCTCGCCGCCGATGATTCCGGCGTGCCGCACGTCGCGCAGGCCGGTCCGGGTGCCGTACGGGCCGATCCGGCGCCACAGCCCGACGACCTCGGGGTGGCGGGCGAAACCGGGAACGGCCCCGGCCGAACGGAGGGCAACCGCCGCGCCCGCCGGATCGTCCGCCCCGGCCAGCCGGCGGGACCGCTCCAGGTGCTCCCGGAACGACGCCGCCCGCGCGCCGAGCTCCTCCGCGCCGCCGGGAAGGCTGTAGCTCCACGGTGCGGGGTCGCCGGGCTCCAGCCGGAACCGCTCGATGCCGCCGGCGTACGAGACGACGGCGTCGTGCGGACCGGCGAACGCCACCGCCTCGATGCCGTGGCCGGGGAAGGCGAACGTCCGCAGGCAACGGCCGTCCACGAGGTCCCACCAGCATGCGGTGCCGTCGGCGGACCCCGTGAGCGCGTGGCGCCCGTCGGGGCCGACGGCAACGGACCGCACGGCGTCGGAGTGGCCTTCGAGGACCCGGACACAGCGCCCCGCGGCCAGGTCCCAGACCCGCGCGGTGCCCTCCGCCCCGCCGGACAGGCCCAGCAGCCCGTCCGGGGACATGCCGACCGAGTGGACCCACTCGTGGCCCGTCATCGGCCGCGCGCAGCTCCCCGAGGCGAGGTCCCAGCAGCGCACCGTGCCGTCGGAGCCGCCGGACAGCGCCCGGCGGCCGTCCGGGGTCACGGCCACCGACCAGATCTCGTCGGTGTGGCCGCTCAGGACGCGCCGGCACCGCCCGCCGGGCAGGCTCCACCACCGCAGCGTCCGGTCCCTGGACCCGGTCAGGGCGTGCCGGCCGTCCGGGGTGATCACCAGCGCCGTGACCTGTTTCGGGTGGCCCCGCAGGACGCCGCGCCGCTTCTCCTTCGCCAGGTCCCACCAGGACGGTTCGTTCCCCACGGGGCCGTCGCACACGAGGGCGGACCCGGCGTCCGGGGTCAGCGCGACGCACATGATGTGATCCGCCACGGAGTCGACCGTGCCGATCCGGGCCCCGGTGCCCAGGTCCCACCGGAACACCTCGTTCTGCGAACCGCCGGACAGTGCGAACCGGCCGCCCGGGGTCACCGAGAGCGAGTGGGGCCAGGCGGTGTGCCCGGGAAGCGTGCGGCCGGGCACGGACCGCCCGGCCGCCACGGCCGCGGCGCGCAGCGCGGCACCGGTCTCGGGATCGGGACCGGCCGGGCCCGACCGCTCGGCCTCGCGCAGCGCTTCGAGCGCCGCCCGCGCGTCGCCCCGTTCCAGATGAGCGAGCCCCAGCAGGTGGAGGGGCCGGGAGTCGCCGGGGTGCGCCGCCCGCGCCGACTCCAGGTCCCGGACGAGGACGGCGTCGGTGATCTCCCCGGCCCGCCACCGCGCCAGCCCCCGGTTGAAGGTGGCGCCGGGATGCCGGGGGTCGGCCTCCAGGGCCTTGCGCCAGCACCGGTCGGCCGCCTCCGCCTCGCCGAGGTCGTGCAGCGACAGCGCCCTGTTGTTCCAGCCGTCGGCCAGGTGCGACACCGTCGGCGCGGCGGCCCTCGGGAAGGGGCGGCCGGTCCGTGCCTCGTGGACGCGGACCAGCCGGGCGGCGACGGCGTCCATGTCCGGCGGCCGGGAGTCCGGATCGACGGACAGGCACGCGTCCAGCAGCTCGGCCACCTCGTGCGGGATCGGCGGCCGTCCGGGGGCGGCGGGCTCCCGGACGGCGGCCCGCAGCGCCTCCCCGGCCACCGGACCGGCCATCCAGACGACCTCGCCGAGGAACAGTTCCAGCACGGACGCGGCCCACGACCACATGTCGCTGCGCCGGCCGACCCGGGAGCCCGCCATCTGCTCGGGGGAGGCGTACGCCGGGGTCAGCCCGGTCCGGGTGACCAGGACCGACCCGCCCCCGTCCCCGTCCGGTACGGCGGGCGGCACCGCACCGGCCGGGGCCGCCCCGGCCCGGACGCGCGCCAGCCCGAAGTCGGTGAGCATCGCGCGCCCGTCGCCGCCCAGCAGCATGTTCGCGGGCTTGACGTCCTGGTGCACCACACCGGCCCGGTGCGCGGCGTGCAGGCCCCAGGCCGTCTGGATGCCGATGTCGAGGATCTGTTCCACCGTCGTGATCCGGCCCCCGCGCAGCGCGTCGGCGACGCTGCCGCCCTCGGCGAACTCGGAGAAGATCCGCGGCACCCCCGCCACCACGCGCACGTAGTGGCAGGCGCAGACGTACGGGTTCGGCTCCAGGCCCACCCAGACCCGGGCCTCTTCGAGGAACGCCTCGGTGCCCCGCTCGCCCGCCCACAGCTCGGGCCGGGGGCTCTTCACCGCCATGTCGTGCTGCCAGCCGAGATGCCGCACCCGGTGGACCTCGCCCATGCCACCGGCGCCCAGCAGGGTGTCCACCCGGTAGAGCCCCGCAACGGTCGAACCGGGGGCCCAGCGCGCCGGGTCCGCGGCAAAGGGCGCGGGAGCCGCCCCGGTCGGAAGCACCGTGGCCCGGTCCGAGTCCTCCGGCGCCCGCCCCTCCACGACCGGTGTTTCCGCGGCAGGGGCCGGGGCGGCCCGCCGGAACGGGGAACGCCAGAAACGCTGCATGACCCTGTGACCACTCCTCGAACCGGCCCCGGAACACGGGGAGTCACCGGCCCCCGTCCGGTCGGTGAATCATCGGGCACCACCGTGGCACGCCCGGCCGCCCGGGGTCCACCGCCCGGACGGCGCCGGAGCGCACGGACCCCGCCGCCCGGCCCGGGCCGGTCCGAACGGGAGTCCCTACCCGTCGAGTTCGGCGAGCAGCCGCGACTCCTCCCGCGCGTCGAAGTCCTCGCGCGCGCGTGCGATGGCCGGCATGTTCGCCGAGGCCCACGCCAGCAGCACGTCGACGGGAGGCCGCAGGGTCTTGCCCAGCGGCGTGATCCGGTACCTGACCGCCACCGGGCGGGTGGGGAGGACCTCGCGCTCGATCACGCCGTTGCGTTCGAGCCGCCGGAGCGTAGCGGTCAGCGACTTCTGCGTGACCCGGGGAATGGCCCGGCGCAACTCGTTGAAACGGCAGGGGCGTTCGCACAGCTCGCCCAGGACGCTGAGCGACCACTTGTCGAGGACCTGGTCGAGCAGCTCGCGGTGCGGGGGGCCGATGAGGAGTCCGTCCTCGGTATCCATGGCGAAACCTGGTCTCGTTGAAGTGTCCTTCTGCCACTAAGTAGCTTACGGATACCTGGTTCGAAGGAGGAACACCCATGACCGTCCAGCACTTCACGCCGCGGGGCATGCTGCGGCCGGCCCCGTACCACCACGTCGCGGTGGGCACCGGGACGAGACACGTCCATGTCGCCGGACAGATCGCGCGCCGGGCCGACGGGACCCCGGTCGCGCCCGACGACCTGGCCGGGCAGGTCGCCCAGGCGCTGCGCAACACGTCCGTCGGACTGACGGGCGCGGGTGCGTCGTTCGCGGACGTGTTGCGCCTGACGTTCTACGTGACCCGGTGGAGCCCGGAGCGGATCGGCGACTTCATGGCCGGGGTGGAGGCCGTGGCCGAGGAGATCGGGCTCCGTCTGCCCCTGCCACCGGCCTCCCTCATCGGCGTCGATCACCTCTTCGAGCCGGACGTTCTCGTCGAGGTCGAGGCGACCGCGCTGCTCGACTGAGGGGCGGGGCGGTCGTTCGGGGCCGCCGGGCCCGGACCGTCGGTTCCGAGGCCGTCGCTCCCGGACCGTCGACTCCGGGACCACCGGGACCGGGCATCAGGCCAGGAGCGCGGCGTGCTCCCGGGCGGACTCGGCGGCCCGCTCCAGCGACTGCTGCGCCGACTCCTCGGCCAGCGACACCAGTTCGGCCATGGCGGGGTTGACGGGGGCCATCGTCAGCTCGCGCGTGATCACCTCGACCGGCAGGCCGAGCACGTCGCCCAGCACCTTCCGCAGGTAGTTGGTGTCGAAGTCGAAACCGGCCCGCGGCGTGCCGGGCCGGTAGGAGCCGCCGCGCGAGGACGCGATCACGATCCGCTTGCCGGACGGCGACACGCCCTCGCCGAAGGTCCGCCCCGCCAGGAGGATCTGGTCCAGCCATGCCTTCAGGGTGGACGGGATCGTGAAGTTGTACATGGGGGCGCCGATGAGGACGAGATCGGCCTTCTCGAATTCGGCGATGAGCTCCTCGCGCAGGGCGGGGACGGTCTCGGCGGTGACGGTGGCGGCGTCCAGGTGCGGCACGGGGGTGGCGGCCAGGTCCCGGCGGATGACGCTGCCCTGCGGGTGCGCCTCCTCCCAGCTCTTGCGGAAGGCGTCGGTGACCTGACGGGAGCCGGAGCCCTCCAGCGGGAACAGGGACGAGTCGATGTGCAGCAGAACGGCCATGGAAAACACTCCTCGGAAACTGGTGCGCGGAGACGCGCGGGCACGGCGGACCGGTGCAGCCCGGCACCGCACAGCGGCTTCATTAGCTACTTACAAAGTAAGAGTAGCTTACTTTTCAGAAGTGCCATGGGGGTGGGCGATACCATGGCCGCATGGCGATGGGGCAGCATGATGCGGGGCAGTGCGCGGGTGTGGGCGGCGCGGTGGAAGGTGTCTTCGTCCTTCTGGGCAAGCGCTGGAACGGCGTGATCCTCGCCAGCCTGATGAGCGGTCCGGGCCGCTTCGCCGAACTGCGCCGCGCCGTCAGCGGGATCAGCGAGCGGATGCTCTCCGACCGCCTCGCCGAACTCGGCGAGGCGGGTCTGGTGAGCCGCGAGGTGGACGCCGGCCCGCCGCTGCGCGTCACCTACCGGCTCACTCCCGCCGGCGAGGCCCTGCGGCCGGCCCTGGAGGAGCTGGGCAGCTGGGCCGAGCGTTTCCTCGGTGTCCCCGAGGCCGGGGGCTGCGCCGCCGCCCGGCAGCCGGAAGCCGCGGACCCCCGGGGCGCGTGACGCGCATGACGTGCCGGACGTGTCGGGATGCGTGATGGGCCGGACGTATCGGAGAGTGTGATGGGCCGGACGTGCCCGGGTGCGTGACGGACCGGACGTGCCGGCCCGCCCTCCGGCCGGACGGCGCCGCTTCCGAAGCGTGTCCTAGCCGTTGAGTTCGGCGAGCACCCGCAGGGTGTGCGGGTCCGGCGCCGTCACCAGCAGATCGGTGACCGGTCCCGCGCGCCACGACGCCAGCCGTTCCGCGATCCGTTCGCGCGGGCCGACGAGCGAGATCTCGTCCGCGAACGCGTCGGGCACCGCCAGCACCGCCTCCTCCTTGCGCCCTTCGAGGAACAGCCGCTGAATGTGCCGGGCCTCGTCCTCGTACCCCATCCGCGCCATCAGGTCGGCGTGGAAGTTGCGGGCCGCGTGCCCCATCCCCCCGATGTAGAAGCCGAGCATCGCCTTCACCGGCAGCAGCCCCTCCGCCACGTCGTCGCAGATCCGGGCGCGGACCAGCGGCGCGATCATGAAGTCCTCGGGGAGGTCGGTGAGCGAGGCCGCGTACACGTCGGTGCGCAGCGGCGACCAGTACAGCGGCAGCCAGCCGTCGGCGATCCGGGTGGTCTGCGCGATGTTCCTCGGTCCCTCCGCCCCGAGCAGCACGGGCAGCCGCGACCGCAGCGGGTGGGTGATCGGCTTCAGCGGCTTGCCCAGCCCGGTGGCGTCCGGGCCGGTGTACGGGTGGGAGTGGAACCGTCCGTCCAGCTCCACGGGGGCCTCGCGGCGGAGCACCTGGCGGACGACGTCGACGTACTCACGGGTCGCGGTCAACGGGCTCGCGGGGAACGGCCGCCCGTACCAGCCCTCCACCACCTGCGGGCCGGACAGTCCCAGGCCGAGCATCATCCGGCCGCCGGAGAGGTGGTCGAGCGTGAGGGCGTGCATGGCGGTCGCGGTCGGGGTGCGCGCCGCCATCTGCGCGATGCCGGTGCCCAGTCGGATGCGGGAGGTGTGCGCGGCGATCCAGGTCAGCGGGGTGAACGCGTCCGAGCCCCAGGCTTCCGCCGTCCACACCGAGGCGTACCCCAACCGCTCGGCGGTCCTGGCCAGTTCGAGATGGGCGGGGTCGGGTCCCCGGCCCCAGTAGCCGAGCGCGAGTCCGAGCCGCATCCGACACCTCCCAGCATTTCTGACGCTCAGTCAGATCGATGCGCACGGACGGAGGGTACGACAGCGGCCCCCCGCCCGGAAGGGGCGGGGGGCCGCTGTCGTCGTACGGGTGGTGCGTGGACTCAGCCGCGCTGGATGCCCGTGGTGTCCTGGAGGACGCCACGACGGCCGTCCTGGGTCTGCGCGATCAGGGTCTGACCGCGCTGCTCGACCGCGAGGTACCAGGTGCCGGGCGCCAGTTCGGCGATCGGCGACGGCGAACCGTCCTCGCCGTACAGCGGGCGGGCCACCGGCACCGCGAACCAGAACGGGGTGAAGTCGCCGGCCGGCGCACCCGTGGCCGCGGCCTGCGGCTGGGCGTTCTGCGGGTCGGGCTGACCGGCCTGCGGCTGACCTGCCTGCGGCTGGCCGCCGAAGGAGGGCTGGCCGCCGTACGACGGCTGCTGGGCGCCGCCCGGGTAGCCGTAGCCCTGGCCGGGCTGGCCCTGGCCGTACGGGGGCTGCACCGCCTGCGGACCCGGGGCTCCCATCAGCGGGGCCTTGAGAGCGGGGACCAGCGGGGTGGCGACCGCGCCGCCCGCGAGCACGATGGTCGAGAGCAGGCCGAGGATCATGCCGGCGCCGGCGTCACCGGCGTCGATGGTCGTCCAGAAGGCCGTCCACAGCGAGAAGACGGTGAACGCGGCACCGAACTGGACGAGGTCGAAGCCGACGACCTTGCGGGTCGGCATGGAACGGCCCACGATCACCAGCACCGCGCCGATGATGCCCGCCAGGAAGAAGCTCATGAGGATTCCGAGCGAATCCCAGGCGTTCGCGGACTCGTAGGAGCACTTGATGCCCGCGGGGCAGTCGAAGCCGTCGAGGTCGAGGAAAGAGGCGATGAACAGCACGACCGCTGCTCCGATCACCACGCCGTCGCCTCGAGTGAGGGAGCGGATATTCACGTGAAGGTCCTTAGTCGGTCGTCTCGTCTGGGCGGTCGTCGCTGCCGCCTGCACGGGTACGGCGGGCACGGCACGAAGCTCGGGGGAGGCCCCCATCGTACGGATGAATCTATCGTCTGACCGGTCGGGTCGTGGCCCTGCCCGGAAGCTGGGTGCACATCCCCCCATTTTCGCCCCAGAACCACCTCTTGTTACCCCTTGAGGTAGCTACTGATGCCATCGGCGATGCCTTGCGCGGCCTTCTGGCGCCAGTCCGGGCTGGTGAGCAGTGCGGCGTCCTTGGGATCACGCATATTGCCGCATTCGATGAAGACTTTGGGCACGGTCGACAAATTCAGTCCGCCCAGATCCTTGCGGGTGTCCAATCCGGTATTGCCGCCGATGTAATTGGAGGGAGCGCTTCCGGTGGCTCGGACGAAGAGACCGGCGATCCTGGTTCCCAGATCGCGCGAGGGTCCGACGATCTTCGAGGTGTCCGCAGCCCCGCCCCGCACGGCCGCGGGCAGGATCACGTGGAAGCCGCGGTTGCCGACCGCGGAACCGTCCGCGTGCACCGAGACCACCGCGTCGGCCTTCGCCTTGTTGCCGATCCGGGCCCGCTCGTCGACGCACGGCCCGTACGAGCGGTCGTTGTCGTACGTCAGCAGGACCTCGGCCCCCTGCTTCGCGAGGAGATCGCGCAACCGGTGCGACACGTCGAGGGTGAACCGGGCCTCCGCATAACCGGAATTGGTCGAGGTGCCGGTGGTGTCGCACTCCTTGTGCCCGGTCCCGATGTCCACCTGGCGATTGATTTCCCGGGTGTGCAGGCGATTGTTCGGATTGTGTCCGGGATCGATCACCACGGTCTTGCCCGACAACGGCCCGGAGACCTTCTTCGCGGGCCCGGAAGCGGAAGCGGAAGGAGTAGTGGGGGAGGCGGACTTCTTCCCCGGTGCCGGAGCGCTCCTCGACGGCGATGCCGACGCGGAGGGCGGCACGGAGGCGGTACCGCTGCGGCCCGGCCCCGGCCGGGCATCGGTGCCGCCGCCCCCGTCGTCGCCCGCGCCGCAGCCCGCGGCACTCAGGCACACGGCTGCGAGCACGGCGACGGCGATCAGGGGCCGGCGGCGCGGTGTGGGGGGAACGCTCTCGTCGTACGGCACCACGCGATGCTATCGGGGCCCTCGGACGGCCGCCCTCAGATGCCGGTCCCGGTACGCCGCAGCACCCGCAGCGAATCCGTCACCGAGACCTCGGTGAACGCGCCGGACTCCAGCGCCCGCAGATAGACCCGGTACGGGGCCTGGCCGCCGTGCGCGGGGTCCGGGAACACGTCGTGGATCACCAGCAGCCCGCCCTCGGCCACGTGCGGCGCCCAACCCTCGTAATCGCCGTTGGCGTGCTCGTCGGTGTGCCCGCCGTCGATGAACACGAACCCGAGCTTCCCGCCCCAGACCGCCGCGACCTGCGGCGACCGCCCGACCAGCGCCACCACGTGGTCCTCCAGCCCCGCCGCGTGCAGGGTCCGGCGGAAGGTCGGCAGCGTGTCCATCCGCCCCACCTCCGGGTCCACGACGGCCGGGTCGTGGTACTCCCAGCCCGGCTGCTGCTCCTCGCTGCCACGGTGGTGGTCGACGGTGAGCGCCGTCACACCGGCCGCCCGCGCGGCGTCGGCGAGCAGGATGGTGGAGCGCCCGCAGTACGTGCCGACCTCCAGGACCGGCAGCCCCAGCGCGGCGGCCTCGACGGCGGCCCGGTACAGCGCGAGCCCCTCGTCCACCGGCATGAAGCCCTTGGCGGCCCGGAAGGCGGCGAGAATCTCGGGCGACGGCTCGACGGCGGACTCGGCGGGCACGGGTTCCTCCTGGTGGGGACGGGTCGGGGACGGTTTCGGGACTACGCGTTCGACGGCGCCCCATCGTGCCGTACGTCCTCGCCGGAGGTGTCGGCGGGGGAGCCCGTCCGGCCCCGGGACGCCCCCCGGCCGGGCGAGGGGCGCTCCGGGCTCGCGCAGTCGACGTGGCGGTGGAGGACGACCGGCTCCCCGGCCGCTCCGGGGATCTCGCCCCGGAAACAGCGGTCGAGCGACCGGACCGGGCGCAGGCACGCGGGGCAGGTCCGGCCCGGGGGGCGCGAAGGTCGTGCAGTCCCACGGCCCGTGGTCCCGCGGCCGGGCATCGACGCTCATGCCGTCACTCCGTGCTCCGCCGCGGAGTCGGCCAGCCGGCGCAGCATCCGGGCGAGGTCGCGCAGATGCTGGTACGCGCTGAAGACGAGCGCGCCGTCCCTCGGCGTCGCGGCGAGGAGCTGGTCGACCTCCCACCGGACGGAGCGGGCCGCAGCGGTCCGCGCGTGGTCGAGCACCGCATCGGCGAGGAGGACGACGTGCCCGCGCAGTTCGCCGGTCCGGACGTCGATCTCCTGGCGTGTGACCGTGCCGAGCCGGAGGGCGAGGGCGTCGTCGGCGGCCCGGAGCGCGGACTCGACGTCCGGGGGAGGGCCGCCGTCGGCCGCCCGCTGCGGTTGGCCGGGGGAGAGGGGCGTCGAGGAGGGCGTCGAGGGATGTGTCATGGGGGGGGGGGCTCCTGGCTCGGACCTACGGATCTGCGGAACTGGGGGAGTGGCGGCAGGCGGACGGGCCGCGCGGCGATGCCGTCGTGCGTGCCCGTTCCGGCAACCTTCGGTAATCGTCGCAGTGCGGACGGCAGCCGGGGGAGTGCCGCAGCGGTTTTCTGCGAGCGGGTTTCCGCGCGAAAGTCCTTGCTGTTCCAGCGCGTTCGCGTGCCCGAAATGGGGGTTCTGCGCTCCCGCAGAACCCCCCTTGCGACAGTAGGACGTTCTCCATCACGCCGGGTGACGCCGTGCAAGGGCGGGGTGCCCGGGGTATCAGCTGCCGAAGCGCTCCGGCTTGAGCTTGTTGAGCCAGGCGTGGATCACGCCGTTCCGCTCGATGCGGAGGAAGTCGGCCCTTCCGTCCCCGTCGACATCGGCGAACCGCACCTCCTGCGGGGGCACTCCGGAGTTCTTCGCGATCCTTCCGATCTCCCGGAACTCACCGCCCGCCCCCTTGCCGCCCACGTTGATCCAGGCACGGGCGCCGCCCTCGGCGGTGATCAGGATGCGGTCGTCACGCCGGTCCCCGTCGATGTCCGCGTACAGGATCTCCTCGGGCTCCGTCCGGACGCCGTCGATGTCCTCGGGCGGGGCCCAGTCCAGGTACTCCCGCCCGCCTGCGGACTGGAAATCCCTGTTGTACCAGGCCGTCGTCGTACCGTCCGGCTTGACCAGCAGGTAGTCGTCCCGCCCGCCTCCGGTGACGTCCGCGAACAGGACGCGGTCCTTCGGACCGACGGACGGCCGGTCGCCGGTGGCTCCTTGCGAGAACACGTCGGGGGTGCCGGTGTAGTCGTTCATGCACATGCGGGCGCCTGACGGATTCTCCTTCTTCCAGGTGCGCACCTTCATCCGGCCGTCCGGGTCGACGATCATGCAGTCGGGAAACTCGTCCCCGTCGATGTCACCGAAGCGGAGGGCGCTGCCCACGGCCCCGGCCGGAGGCGCGTAGGAGTTCTGCCCCGGGGCGAAGGGGTTCCAGCCCGTGTCCGAAGGGCCCTTGTTCCACCAGAACCGGAACTTCTGGTCCTTGTCGACCACGACGAATTCGGCCTTGGGGTCCTCCGGGTTGATGTTGACCATCCAGAACGTGCTCGTGGACGGGAACTTCTGGGGCTGGATGACGCCGCGATCCTCCCAGCCCGCGCCCAGCTTGTTCCCTCCCGCGTCCCCGGCCGGTGCGGCGGAGTCGGCGCCGGAGTCCGTTGTGGAGCCGGAGTCGGACTTCCAGGGCAGTGGGGCGAAGTACAGGGCCGTGACGGCGGCTGCGGAGACGAACAACGCGGCCAGGAGAAACACCGGGCGGAGGCGCCGACGGGAACGCGGGTGGGCGTGCGGGCGGGGCTGCGTGTCCCGGCCGGGTTCTTCCGCGGCGTCGCGCTTCTTGGCGGTGTCGCGTGCCTCGGCGGCGTCGTGGTGGTTGTCGGTGTTGTTGCGTTCCTTGGCCGCCCGGCGGGCCGCGGCGGCCATCACGGCGGCGTTGACGTAGCGGTCCTCGGGGTCCTTGGCGAGCGCCTGGGAGAGAAAAGCCCTGGTCGCTTCCGGAACGTCCTCGGGGAGGGCCGGCACCGGTTCCTCGATGTGCTTGAGGGCGACCTCGACGGGTGAAGCCCCTCTGAACATCGGTGTTCCGGTGATCAGTTCGTAGCAGACCGCGCCGATGGAGTAGAGATCGGAGGCCGGGAGGACGGGCAGACCCCGGGCCTGTTCGGGGGACATGTAGCGCGGTGTGCCGATGATCCCGTGCGGGTCGGTCAGCCGGGTGCCGGTCCCGGTGCGGGCGATGCCGAAATCGGTCACCGTGACCCGGCCGTCCTCGCGGAGCATCAGGTTCGACGGCTTGATGTCACGGTGCACGATGCCGAGCCGGTGCACGGTGTGCAGCGCGTCGAGCGCCTGGGCGGCGAGGTCGAGCACCCTGGCCGGCGGAAGGAGCCCGTGCTCCTCGCGCAGCTCCTCCAGCGTCTTTCCCTCGATGAGTTCCATGACGATGTACGCGACATGCGTCGCCGTGCCGTGACCGTCGCCGTTCCCGGGGAACGTCTGCTCGCCGTAGTCGTGGACACCGACGACGCCCGGATGCCGGATGGAGGCGAGGACCTTGGCCTCCTTCCGGAAGCGCGGGAGGAAGGAATTGTCCTCAAGTCCCGAGGGGCGAAGGAACTTGACGGCGACCTGGCGCTTGAGCACCTGGTCCTCGGCGCGCCAGACCTCGCCCATGGCGCCACCGCCCAGCCGTCCGACCAGTGCGTAACGGTCGTCGATCAGCGTCCCTCGACCCCACATGTCTGCATACCTCGCCATGTTCGTCACGCACGGAGCTTCTGGCGCCCGCCGTGCGTGGCGCGGCGCCCCGGAAAGGCTATGACTTCGCAGGGAAGCCCTCTGGTTGATCGTCAACCTGGCTGTAATCGCACGGCAGTTGTCCGGGAGGAAGCGCGTGCGGCGACCGAAGGGTCCGTTTCGGCGACATTTGGTAATCGAGCCGGTGCGGAGGGTAGCCTGTGGGTGTCGCGGCAGTTTTCTGCCAGCAGATTCCTGCGTGAATTTCTGTGCCTTTTCGACGCGTTCGCGCTCCTGGGTGGGGGTGTTCTGCGCCGACGCAGAACACTCCTTGCGGCAGCGGAACATTCTCCGTCACACTGGGTAACAAGTCCTGGGAGGCAGTAGATGATCACGGATGTGGAGTCGGTGACGCCCGCACTCTGCCGTCTTCAGTTAGGGCGTGAACTCCGGCAGCTCCGGCAGGAAGCCGGTCTCACATCGACCCAGGTCGTTCGCACTCTGATTCTGTAGCCCGTCGAAGCTGACGCGGTTGGAGACGGGGGAGAATTCGGTCGTGGAGACCTCGGACGTGATGGCGCTCTGCGAGATCTACAAGCCAGATCCCGAGAAGCGCGCTCTGCTGCTGGGGTATGCAGCCGTCACCAAGACCAAGAAGGACTGGTGGCAGTCGCCCGAGTACCGACCGGTCATCGCACCCACCTTCAAGGCGTACTTGGGGCTGGAAGCCACGGCCTCAGCTCTGCACAAGTACGAGGGTGAATTCGTCCCTGGCCTCCTCCAGACCGAAGACTACGTACGAGCCATTTACCAGGGAGCCTCCGGGAGGCTCTCCGCCGACGAGATCGACCGACTCGTCGGCGTACGGATGACGCGGCAGGAGGCATTGCGCCGCGATTCGGCTCCGCTCAAGTTCGCGGCGGTCGTCAACGAGGCGGTTCTCCGCCGCAAGGTCGGTAGTTCGGCCGTGATGCGTGCGCAGATGGAGCATCTGGCGGAGGTGGCCCAGCGGCCCTCGGTGCGGGTGCAGGTCGTCCCCTTCAAGGCGGGCGTGCACCCCGGGATGAACGGCGCCTTCACACTGCTCCGGTTCGACGACGCGGAGTCCATCGTCTATCTGGAGTACCTGGGCGGGGCCTCAGTCATGCGGAAGCGGGCCGATGTGGTCCTGTACGAAGAGGCGTTCAACGACCTCCAGATTCTTGCCGTGGGGCCGCAGGAGTCTCTCGGCATGATCAGAGAAGCAATCAAGGAGCATTGATCTACATGACCACTCATCAGCTCGTGGGTGCCCACTGGTTCAGGTCCAGCTACAGCAACAACCAGGGCGGCGAGTGCGTCGAGGGCGCTCGGCTCGACGGGCGGGTGATGGCTGTCCGGGATTCCAAGGACCCCGGGCAGGGCGTCTGCGTGTTCCCGGACGCCGCCTGGACCGCGTTCGTCACCTCAATCACCTCCAACGCCTGACGCGCCTCCCGAACGGAGGCCCCCGCCCCCGCCCCGGCGGGGGTCTCCGTCACGTTCCGGTGCTCCTCGGGCCGCGTTGCGGTGCGCCGGGTGGTGCTGAAGCCGTCGCGGAGGCCGGAGGAAGTGGCGCCGATGAGTTTCCGGCGATCGTGTGGTCTACCTTTCGACGAAGGGATCCACACCATGCGCAAGGTCATCGTTTGCACGTTCCTGACGCTCGACGGCGTCATGCAGGCACCGGGCGGTCCGGACGAGGACGCGGGGAGCGGTTTCGAGCACGGCGGCTGGCAGAAACCGGTGGCCGACGACGAGGTCGGCGCGGCCATCGCCGGCTGGTACGAGCACTCCGACGCGATGCTGCTCGGCCGCAAGACGTACGAGATCTTCGCGTCGTACTGGCCGACCGCCGATCCCGGCAATCCGTTCACCGAGCGGATGAACAGCATGCACAAGTACGTCGCCTCCCGGACCCTGACGTCCGTCCAGTGGCAGAACTCCACGCTGTTGGAGGGCGACATCGTCGATGCCGTACGTACGTTGAAGGCGTCCGATGGCGGCAACATCAACGTCGTCGGCAGCGGCGACCTCGCCCAGACCCTCATGCGGCACGACCTCGTCGACGAGTACCGGCTGACCATCCACCCGGTGATCATCGGCACCGGCAAGCGGCTGTTCGCCGACGGAGCGGTCCCCACCGCGCTGGAGCCGGTCAGCGTCTCGACGACGACGGGCGGCACTGTCCTCGGCATCTACCGGCCGAAGGGCGAGCCCGGTTACGACAGCTACTGATGCCGTGCGCCGCGGGATTCCCGCCCCGCGGTCGTCACGACCGGGCGGTGCCCGGCGCACCAAACGCAACGAAGTCCCGGGGTTACGCTCGTCGGCATGTCGAACCGGGTTCCTTTCAGCGAGGCGCTGCTCTCCACCGTGGGCACTCCCGAGCGGGTCGAACTCCTGGGCAGCAGCCCGCGGTCGCGGGTGTGGCGGGTGCGGCCGGCCGACCGGCGGCCGGTGATCGTCAAGCAGATCGTCGACGGCGGGGACGCGGCAGCCGACGCGGACACGCGCTTCGCGCGGGAGGTCGCCGGGCTGCGCCTGGCGGGGCGGGCCGCCGGGCCCGCCGTGGCCCCCGCGCTGCTCGCCACGGACCCGTCCTCGCGGGTGATGGTCCTGGAGCACCTGGAAGACCTCGGCAGGACGGACGACTGGATGCCGGGGTACGCCGAGTCGCTCGCCCGGCTGCACGCCCTGACCGGGCCCGCCGACGCGGGCGCACTGCCGGTCTGGTCGGGGCCCACGGCCGCCGACGCGGAGTCCTTCCTCGCCCTGGCAAGGGCGCTCGACGTGCCCGTGCCGCCCGCGGTTCCCGATGAACTCGCCGGTCTCCTGGAGCGGTTGGACCCCACCCCGTACCACGCGCTGCTGCACGGCGATCCCTGTCCCGGCAACGACGTGCGCACCGCCGACGGCGTCCGCTTCGTCGACTTCGAGGGGGCCTCGCTCGGCAACGGCCTGACCGAACTCGCCTACTTCCGCATCGGTTTCCCCACCTGCTGGTGTGCCATGTCGGTCACGGCGGCCCCGCTCGCGGAGGTCGAGGACGTCTACCGGACCACCTGGCGCGGCCTCACCGGGAAGGACGTGCCGGGTGACCTCGCCGACGCGTGTGCGGGCTGGCTGATCCGGGGCGACGCGCTCGTCGAGCGGGCCCACCGCGGGACGGTCGACCAGTTCGCCCGGGTGCCCTCCGAGGACTTCGAGTGGGGCTACATCTCCGCCCGCGAGCGGCTCGTCCACCGCCTGGGCGTGGTCGCCGACATGACCCGCGACCACGACCACCTGCACGCCGTCGGCCGCCTCGGCTCCGCCCTGGCCGCCCGCCTGCTCCAGCAGTGGCCGCAGCTGCGTCCACTGCCCGCGCACGACACCCGCCCCTGGTACTAGGGCGTGGGCCGAAGGCGGCTCATCGCCTGGTCCCAGAGCGAGGGGACCGCTCCGTCGGCCGGCAGCGGTTCCGTCGGGGACGGGACGGGGCCCGAGGCGTGCGAACGGGTCAGGTCCCGGTGGGCCGTGTCCAGCTCGGGCGCGGGAGTCGCGCGGGGTTTCCGCACCCGTGAGCGGTTCGCCTCCCGCGTCACCCGTTCCAGCTCGGGTGCGGCATGCGCCGCCAGCCAGTCCGGGCCGTGCAGCGCGGACTCCAGGTCGTCCAGGGCGCGCAGCGGGTCCTTGACGTGGTCGGCGATCAGCAGGCCGCGGACGAAGCGGAGCACGGCCCGGTCGCCGGGGCGCTCGACCCAGGTGCTCAGCGCCATGTCGCAGCAGTGCAGCGCGGTCTTCGGCTGATGGTGCAGCAGGGCCGAGCACACGTCCATCAGCCAGGCGTCCGGGGTGAACGATCCTCCGCCGCCGACCCGCCACGCCATCGCCGTGCGGTACAGCCCGTACCAGTCGCCCGCGTCGAGCAGTTCGAGACACTGCTCGCGCCACCACGAAGCGGGACGCCCGGCGGGCCGGGCAGACGTCGCACCCATGCCCGGAACTCTACCGAGCAGGACGTACGCCCCCACCGACGGCATGGAGTCCGGTGGGGGCGTACGTGGGGTGGGCCCGGGTCGGGGCCCCTGGCAGGGGTGCCGAGTGGGGAATCAGCAGCTCTGCCAGAGCCGGGTCATGACGCGGACGCCGAAGCGCAGGCCCTCCAGCGGGACGCGTTCGTCCACGCCGTGGAACAGCCGGCCGTAGTCCAGGTCGTGCGGGAGCTTGAGGCCCTTGAAGCCGAAGCAGCGGATGCCGAGGTGGGTGAATGCCTTGGCGTCGGTGCCGCCCGGGTTGCAGTACGGGACCGGGTGGCCGTCCGGGTCCTCGGCGCGCACGGCGGCGCACATGGCGTCGACCAGCGGCCCGTCGAACGTGGTCTCCATCGCGATGTCGTGGTTGACCCACTCGCGGGTGACCGAGGGGAGCAGGAGGCTGTCGATCGTGTCGATCAGCTCCTGTTCGTGGCCGGGGAGGAAGCGGCCGTCCACCCGGGCGGTGGCCTTTCCGGGGATGACGTTGGTCTGGTAGCCGGCGGAGAACATGGTGGGGTTCGCGGAGTTGCGGAGCACCACCTGCATGAAGTCGGCGACGTGTCCCAGCTTGGCCAGTTCGGCGTCCAGGTCCTCGGCGTCGAGGTCGAGCTCCACGCCCTGGAGGCCGGCGGCCTCCTGGAGCAGTGCCCGCACCGGTTCGATCAGCCGGACGGGGAAGGTGTGGCGGCCGATGCGGGTCAGCGACTCGGCGAGGTCGGTGACCGCGTTCTCGTCGTTGGGCGAGGAGCCGTGGCCGGCCCGCCCGGTCGCCGTCAGCTCCATCCAGGCCATGCCGCGCTGGGCGTTCTCGATCGGGTAGAGGCGCCGGGTGTCGTCCAGCGCGTACGAGAATCCGCCGCCCTCGCCGATCGCCTCGGTGACTTCGGCGAACAGCTCCGGGCGGTGCTCGACCAGCCAGTGGGCGCCGAACTTCCCGCCCGCCTCCTCGTCGGCGAGGAAGGCCAGGACCAGGTCGCGCGACGGCCTGGTGCCGGTGCGGGCGAAGTGCCGGGCGGTGGCCAGCATGACGGCCACCGTGTCCTTCATGTCGATCGCGCCGCGCCCCCACAGGTAGCCGTCGCGGATCTCGCCGGAGAACGGCGGGACCTGCCACTCGGCGGCGTCGGCGGGCACCACGTCCAGGTGGCCGTGGACCAGGAGGGCACCGCGCTCCGGGTCGGCGCCCGCGATCCGGGCGATGACGTTGGCGCGGCCCGGGGCGGACTCGACCAACTCGGAGTCGATGCCCGCCTCGGCGAGGCGGCCCACCACCCAGTCGGCGCAGGCGCGCTCGTCGCTGGTGGGGTTGGAGGTGTCGAACCGGATCAGTTCGGCGCAGAGCCCGATGACCTCGTCCTGGGCCTCGGCCGAGGCCGGGACGAGCGGGGCGGCGGTGGGGTCGGGGGTGGTCATGCTGCTCCCACAGGGGTTGTCGCGCGGGCGGCGGGGGCGGAGACGTCCTCGTCGTCCAGGGTGGAGGTGCCGTACGGCTTCACCCAGCCCAGCAGGCCGAGGACGCTGTACAGGACGAACGCGGTGGCCAGCGAGTTCAGGGCCGGGATGCCGCCGTCGTAGAACTTGCCGACGCAGAACGCCGCGATCCAGATGGCGATGGACATCGGGACCCAGGTCGGCGAGGACGTCGGCAGGGTCTCGGACTCGCGGGTCTCGTCCAGCGGCTTGCGCATCCGCTTCACGACCCAGTACTCGGCCACGATGATGCCGCCGATGGGCGGGATGGCGACGCCGAGGACGGAGAGGAACTCGGTGAAGTGGGTCATGATCCCGACCGCGGACAGGGCCGTGCCCGCGATGCCGAGCACGATCGTGACCGCGCCGCGGTGCAGCCGCTTGCGGAAGACGACCTGGAAGAAGTTGACGACGCCGAGCGAGGAGCCGTACAGGTTCCAGTCATTGATCTTGGCGGTGGACATCAGGACCACGATCACGCCGAAGGCGCCGGAGGTGGAGAGCACGATGTGCGAGACCTCGCTGCTCTTGACCAGGTGGCCGAGGAGCACGCCGGTCAGGCCGACGATGTACTCGGAGAGGATCATCGACGAGGCGCTCTGCAGGAAGACGTGCGAGCCCTTCCGGTTGTACCGGGTCATCTCCGGGGACACGATCGCGCCGGTCATGTAGCCGCCCGCGATGGCGGTGGCGGCGACGGCGAGCGGGATCGTCTCGCCGGGCGGCGGGGAGCTGATCAGCTCACCGATGGAGTGGTCCTTCAGCGTCGATATGACCGACCAGGCGACCATCGCGAAGAACAGCGGCGTGACGATCTTGGCGAAGGTGGCCATGTACTTGAAGCCGAAGATCACCAGGGCGGTGATGGCGATGCCGGCCAGCACGCACCACATCCAGGCCGGGCCGCCGATCAGCGCCGAGACGCTGTTGCCGAAGATCGTGTTCTGGACGCCGAACCAGCCGACCAGGCTGACCGCGATGATGAAGCTGACCAGCGCCGAGCCGTTGCGGCCGAAGCCGACCCAGCGGGTCAGCATGGGCGTCGCCAGGCCCTCGCGCATGCCGGCCAGGCCGATCGCGAAGATCACGACCTCCAGGATCACCGCGCCGAGCGTGAAGGCGAGGAAGGCGTCCCCGAAGGTCATGCCGACGCCGATGGTGGCGCCGAGGGTGAACTGCGAGATCGAGCCGGACTGGGCCAGCCACTGGAGCAGCATCGACCAGAAGCCGAAGCGCTTGTCGCGCGGGACGCGGGACAGCGAGTAGTCGTCGCTGCCGATGGCCTTGGACTCGGGGGCCCCGGCCTCGGCCTGCGGGGTGGCTGCCATCAGGACTCCTGGGGTGTGCGGCCGAAGGTCTGCAGGTGCGCCAGCGACCCGTAGCGGTTGACGAGGTTGTCGAACTCCACCGCGTCGTGGAAGTCCAGGTGGCCGCTGCCGTAGCCCTTGGCGACCTCCACGGCGTAGCGGGCGGCGGACGCGATGTCCGTCTCGTGGCTCGCGCCCGTACCGCAGCCCGGCACCGCGGCGGCCGAGGTGATGGCCAGACCGATGACCGGGGCGGTCGTCGCGGTGGAGGGCTGGAGGATCGAATTGATGTGGTGTGCCCCATTACCGTACGGGGTGATGTCCTGCGTGGTCACCGGATACGTGACCAACGGCTCACCCGTCACCACGGCCAGCAGCTCGCCGAGCGGCTCGCTGACCCGGAGCACCCAGCCCTCCTTGACGGTGGGCGACAGGGCGAGGCCCTTGTGGTTGATGATCCGGTTGCCCTTGGTGGTGTCGATGGAGAGCACGGCCTCCATCTCGTCGGTCACCTCGTGCCGGTTCATGGTGGCGATGTCCACGGGCGAGCCCATGAACGGCACCGGGTCGTGCGGCTCGGTCGGCGCGTTCGGGCAGATGTGGGTGGCCACGATCACATCGCCGGGCAGTACGTCGCCGCGGCGGCGCATGTCCAGCAGCTTGGCGGCGGCGGCGAGCGCGGAGACCGCGCCGTCGGCGTCGGAGACCAGACCGGTCACCTCGGGCCGGGCACCGATGCCGCCGAGCCGGCCCACCACGCCCAGGGTGCGGGCGTCGCCCCCGGCCGAACGCCCTCGCGAGCCCGGGACGCGGACCATCACGAAGTCCGTCGAGCCCTGCTCGCCGATGACCGTGGTGGCCTTCGCGGACGAGCCCTCGGCGCCGCTCACGGAGTCGAGGTACTCGACGACCGTCTTGCCATTGACCTGGGGATCGTCCAACAGATCGACGATGTCCAGCACGTACTTCAACATGGGGGGCCTTTCTCGCTCACCCGGTCTCACCGATCCCGCTGATCCGGACACCCGGGCTGATCCGGACACCCGGGCCGACGCTCGACGGGAGGAAGTGCGGGGCGGGGTGCTGAGGCCACATTCGGGATCGGATAGCGTTGAACGCAACTGTTTCCCGTTATTTGCAATTCAGGTCTGAATGGTGAGATGACGATGGCGGACTTCGATCTGGACCGGCGCACCCCCGCCGGGGCCCTGCAAACCGTCGACCGGGCGCTCCTCGTGCTGCTCGCCTTCGAGCGGACCCGGCCCGACTGGGGCGTCACCGAGGTCGCCGAGGAGTTCGGCTGGGACACCTCGGTGGCCCAGCGGCTGCTCGCCACCCTCGCCGGGCGCGGCTTCCTGGTCTCCGACCCGGTCACCCGCCGCTACCGGATCGGCCCCGCCGTGCTGCGCCTGGGCAGGCTCTGGGAGCGGTCCGGGTCGCTGGAGCTGCTGGCCGGACCGGTCCTGGAGGAGCTGTGCCGGGTCACCGGCGACACGGTGCTCTTCTGCCTGCCGGACAGCTTCCACATGCGGTGCGTCGCCGCCGAGGAGGGCGTGGCCGGGCCGCTGCGCTACTACCCGCTGGTCGGTGAGCTCTACCCGGCGCACGCCGGGGCGACCAGCAAGTCGTACTACGCGTACCTGCCCGACGAGCAGCGCCACCGGCTCTTCCGGGGCCGCCCCATGGCCCGGTTCACCGACCGGACGGTCACCGACCCGGACCGGCTGGAGGAGGAGTTCCTCAAGATCCGGGCCCAGGGCCACGCCTGGACGGTCGGCGAGTACGACACCGGCATCGCGACCGTCGCCGTACCGGTCTTCCTCGGCCGCGAACCGTACGGCAGCCTCAGCCTCGGCGGCGCCGAGGAACTCTTCTCGGGGGCGCCGGACGACCGGCTCGACGCGCTGCGGCACGCCGCCCAGCTGCTGGAGAAGCGGCTCACCCACCCGCCGCAGCGCCCCAGGCCCCGGGCCCGCCGCCCCCGCACCACCTGACGACCCGGAAGCGACCCGAGAGGAACCCGATGAATCTGCTGCTGCTCTCCAACTCCACCCAGTACGGCCGTGGTTACCTGGAACACGCCCTCGACACCGTCACCGCGTTCCTGCCCGAGGGCGCCCGGCTGGCCTTCGTCCCCTACGCGCTCGCCGACCACGACACGTACACCGCGCGCGTCCGCGGCGCCCTCGAACCGGCCGGGATCACCGTCCGCGGTGTCCACGAGAACCCCGACCCGATCGCCGAACTCGCCGCTTCCGACGCCGTGTTCATCGGCGGCGGCAACTCCTTCCGGCTGCTGAGCGCCCTGTACCGGACCGGTCTGCGGGAGGCCGTGGCCGAGGCGGTGCGCGACGGGCTGCCGTACATGGGGGCCAGCGCCGGTACGAACATGGCGGCGCCCACCCTGCGCACCACCAACGACATGCCCATCGTGCAGCCGCCGTCCTTCGAGACGCTCGGCCTCGTCCCGTTCCAGATCAACCCGCACTACCTGGACCCGGACCCGGCCAGCACCCACAAGGGCGAGACCCGCGAGGAGCGGCTCACCGAGTTCCTGGAGGAGAACGACGTGCCGGTGCTCGGCCTGCGCGAGGGCTCGTGGCTGCGGGTCGAGGGGGAGCTGGCCCGGGTGCAGGGCGCCCGCCCCGCCCGGCTGTTCACCCGCGGCGCACCGCCGCAGGAGCTGCCGGCCGGGGCGGACGTCTCTCATCTGCTCACCACGACACCGCGGTTCGACGCCCCGGTGCGTTGACGCCCAGCACCAGATCGGTGTCGACCGGCAGGCCGTCACCCGGGTACGTCGCCGGGCAGGCGCGTGGCGCGTACCCGGCGGCCGAACCGGCCAGCACGAAGTTCCCGCCGGCCGGGGCGGGCAGGACGTAGCGGCCGTGCTCGTCGGTCACGGCGAGACCGGCCTGCCGGCCCCGGTGGTCGATCAGCGTGACGTTGGCGCGGGCCACCGGCACCCCGTCCGTGCCCACCACCCGGCCGCGGAAGCCGCCCGAACCGGCCACGGTGCGGGACGCGGTGGGAGCGGGGGCCGGGGCGGGCTCCTCGATGTCGTCCTCGCTGCTCGCCAGGAGGGCCGGGCGCAGCGCCTCGCGCCGCGCGGGCAGGAACGAGGCCAGCACCAGCCCGACCACCACCGCGCCCATCGCGATCAGGAACGAGATGCGGAACCCCTCCATCGAGGGCAGCGGTCCCGCGGCCGTCGGGAGGGCGGTGTCGGCCAGCACCATGCCGATCACGGCGCTCGACACCGAGGTGCCGATCGAGCGCATCAGGGTGTTCAGGCCGTTGGCCGCGCCCGTCTCGGACGGGTCGACGGCGCCGATGATCAGCGCGGGCAGCGAGGAGTACGCGAGCCCGATGCCGGCCCCGATCGTCACCGCGATCAGCACGGTCTGCCAGGCGGCGCCCATCAGGCCGAGCCCCGCGCCGTAGCCGACCGCGATGACCAGCAGGCCGAGCATCAGCGACACCTTGGGGCCCCGGCGGGCCGACAGCCGGGCGTACAGCGGGGCGACGAACATCATCGTCAGACCGAGCGGCGCCACGCACAGCCCGGCGACCACCATCGAATGTCCCAGGCCGTACCCCGTGGACGTGGGCAGCTGGAGCAGCTGCGGCAGGATCAGCGAGACGGCGTAGAAGGCGACCCCGACCATGACCGAGGCGAGGTTGGTCAGCAGCACCTCGCGCCGGGCGGAGGTCCGCAGGTCGACCAGCGGGGTCGGGCTGCGCAGTTCGAACAGGCCCCACAGGAGGAGGACCACCAGGGCGGCGGCGAACAGCCCGATCACGGCGCCCGAGGTCCAGCCCCAGTCACCGCCCTTGGTGATGGGCAGCAGCAGGCAGACCAGGCCGAGCGACAGTCCGAGCGCGCCGACCAGGTCGAACCGGCCGGGCGCGCGCAGTTCGGGCTCCGGCACCATCAGGGCGGTGAGCGCCATCGACAGCACGCCGAGCGCGGCCGAGCCGAAGAACAGGGTGTGCCAGTCGAAGTGCTGGGCGACCAGCGCGGCGGCGGGCAGCGCGAGGCCGCCGCCCACCCCGATCGAGGAACTCATCAGCGCCATCGCCGAGCCGAGCTTCTCGCGCGGCAGCTCGTCGCGCATGATGCCGATGCCCAGCGGGATGGCGCCCATCGCGAAGCCCTGGAGCGCCCGCCCCGCGATCATGACGACGAGATCGTCGGTGAAGGCGCATATGAGGGAGCCGACCACCATCACGGCGAGGCTGGCGAGCAGCATCCGGCGCTTGCCGTGCAGGTCGCCGAGGCGGCCCATGATCGGGGTGGCGACGGCCCCCGCGAGCAGCGTCGAGGTCAGCACCCAGGTGGCGTCGGCCGGGTCGGTGCGCAGCAGGGCGGGCAGGTCCTTGATGACGGGGACGAGCAGGGTCTGCATCACCGCGACGGTGATACCCGCGAAGGCGAGTACGGGGACGACGCCGCCGCCCGCCCGGGGTGCGGACGGTTCGGCGGGTTCCCCGGCGTGCTGTTCGTTCGACGTCTGTGGCATGCGTGCGGCCTCCGGGCGGCGGGGTCGAGTGCGGTGAAGGGTCCGGCGGAGTGTGCGGGCCCGGCGAGGTGCGCGGGCCCGACGGCGGGCGGGGCCGCCCGCCAAGTGCGTGCAGGGTGAAACCTTCCGGTCGTCCAAGGTATTCCGGAAAACGCGGAACGCACGGGGCGCGAGGGCGCACCGGCCCCGTGCGGAGGGGCACTTGACCCGGGCGAGGGCGCGCACGGTACGAACCGCACGGCGGCCCGGGGTGGTGACGCGCGGGCGTGTGCGGCGGTTCCGGCCTCGTGGCGCGCGGGCGTGCGCGGTGGTTCCGGTATCCCGGTGCGCGGGCGCGCGCGGCCGTTCCCGGAGGGGTCGGGGAGAGTCGGCGGTTTCCTGACCTTCCGTCAGATTGAAACGTGTTCTACTCTTGCGCCGTTCCAGTGGCTGCGACCGGCGAGGATCCGCATGGGCATCGGAATCACCGAAGAACACAGGGAGTTGGCGCAGGCCGTACGGGGCGTGCTGGCGCGCGCCGTACCGTCCGAGGAGCTTCGCGCGCTCCTCGACGCGGACGGCACCGGCGCCCCCGGCGGGCGGCCCGGGTACTGGGACGTCCTCGCCGAACAGGGCCTGCTCGCCCTCCACCTCCCCGAGGAGCACGGCGGCGGGGGCGGCGGGCTCCTCGACCTGGCCGTGGTCCTGGAGGAGGCGGGCCGGGCCGCGCTCCCCGGGCCGTACCTGGCGAACGCCCTCGCCGGTGCCGTACTGCACGCGGCGGGCGGCGGCGAACCGCTGCCCGCCCTCGCCTCCGGCAGCCGGGTCGGCGCCGCCGCCCTGGGCCCCGGCACCCTCACCGCCGTCGAACAACAGGGCGGCTACCTGCTCGACGGCGCCTCCCCGCCCGTCCTCTCCGGCGCCGACGCGGACCTGCTCCTGCTCGCCGCCGAATCGGCCTCCGGCACCATCTGGCTGGCCGTCGACGCCGCCGCCGACGGGCTGACCGCGCACCCGCACCGGGGCGCCGACCCGACCCGCCGCACGGCCGACGTCGTGGCCCAGGGCGTCCTCGTCCCCGCGGAGCGCCTCGTACGGACCGACACCGCGCACGTCCGCGACCTCGCCGCCGTCCTCCTCGCCGCGGAAGCCTGCGGAACCGCCGCCAAGGCCCTCGACCTCGCCGCCGAACACGCCAGGACGCGCGAACAGTTCGGCCGTCCCATCGGACAGTTCCAGGGCATCAAGCACCTCTGCGCCGACATGCTCGTCCGGGTCGAGCGGGCCCGCGCGCTGGTGTGGGACGCGGCCCGCGCCGCCGACGGCGAGAAGGACCCGGACGTACGGTCCATGGTCGCCGCCCTCGCCGCTTCGGACGCCCTCGACGCGGCATACGGCTGCGCCAAGGACTGTATCCAGATCCTCGGCGGCATCGGCTTCACCTGGGAGCACGACGCCCACCTGTACCTGCGCCGGGCCCTGGTGGCACGGCAGCTGCTGGGCGCCGGGGACGCCCACCGGCTGCGGGCCGTGCGGCTGGCCGGGAGCGGCGCCCGCCGCGAACTGGCCCTCGAACTCCCCGAACGGGCCGCCGCCCACCGCGCCGAGGCACACCGGGTCGTGGCGGCCGCCCGCGGCCTCGACCCGAAGGAGGCCCGCCGCGCCCTCGCCCCCACCGGCTACGCCGCCCCGCACCTGCCCGCCCCCTGGGGCCTGGGCGCCGACCCCGTACAACAGCTGGTCGTACAACAGGAGTTGGCGGAACAGGGGGTGCGGATCAGCGACCTGGGGATCGCCACCTGGGTGGTGCCCTCACTCATCGCCCACGGCACGGCCGCCCAACGGGAGCGCTATCTTCCGCCCACACTGCGCGGCGAACTCCTGTGGTGCCAGCTGTTCTCGGAGCCCGGCGCGGGCTCCGACCTCGCCTCGCTGCGCACCAGGGCGGAGCGCACCGAGGAGGGCTGGCGGATCAACGGCCAGAAGGTCTGGACGAGCGCCGCCCGCAGCGCCGACCACGGCATCCTGCTCGCCAGGACCGACCCCGACGCCCCCAAGCACCGGGGACTCGGCTACTTCGTCGTCGACATGCGGAACACCCCGGGCATCGACATCCGGCCGCTGAAGGAGATCACCGGCGACTCCCTCTTCAACGAGGTGTACTTCGACGACGTCCTGCTGCCCGCCGACGCCGTCGTCGGCGAACCCGGCGACGGCTGGCGGGTCGCCCGGCACACCCTGGGCAACGAACGCGTCCACATGGCCGACCAGATGACCTTCGACACCGGCCTGGAGGCGCTGATCGCCCGCTGCGGCGAACTCGACGGCGCCCACCGGGCCCGCGTCGGAGCGCTCGCCGCCGAGGCGCACGCGCTGGGCTGCATCGGACTGCGGACCACCCTGCGCCAGGTCTCCGGCCTCGAACCCGGCGCGGGGGCCTCCGTGCGCAAGCTCGTCCAGACCACCCACCAGCAGAAGGTCGCGGAACTGGCCCTCGAACTCCTCGGACCGGCCGGCGCCACGGGCGAGGGTGCCGGGCAGCGGGCCCTGCACGGCTTCCTGATGTCCCGCTGCCTGACCATCGCGGGCGGCACCACCCAGGTCCAGCTCAATGTCGTCGCCGAGCGCATCCTCGGCCTCCCGCGCGATTGAAAGGACCCACCACCCATGAAACCCGCCACAGCCGCGCAACCCGCCAAGGCGTACGTCGTCGGGGTCGGGATGACGAGGTTCGAGAAGCCGCAGACCCGCGACTGGCAGTACTGGGACATGGCGAAGGAGGCCGGAACGGCGGCGCTCGCCGACGCCCGGCTCTCCTACGGGCAGATCCAGCAGGCCGTCGTCGGCTACTGCTTCCAGCCCTCCACCGCCGGGCAGCGCGCCGTGTACGGACTCGGCCTGACCGGGATACCCGTCTACAACGTCAACAACAACTGCGCCACCGGCTCCACCGCCCTGATGACGGCCCGGCAGTTCGTCGAGGGCGGCGCAGGTGACTGCGTCCTCGCGCTCGGCTTCGAGAAGATGACCCGCGGCTCGCTCGGCGGCGGGGGCGCGGACGGCGGCGCCGCGGACTTCAGGGCCTCGCCCGTGGCCCGGCACTACGGGATCATGGCCGCCGCCCACGGCTTCGAACGGACCCCGCCCACCGCCCAGATCTTCGGCAACGCGGCCCGCGAGCACATGGCCCGGTACGGGACCACGGAGGCGCAGCTCGCGGCGGTCGGCGCCAAGAACCACCGGCACTCGGTGAACAACCCGTACGCCCAGTTCCAGGACCCGTACACGGTCGAGGAGGTGCTCGCCGCGAAGCCCGTCCACTCCCCGCTGACCAGGCTCCAGTGCTCGCCCACCTCCGACGGGGCCGCCGCGGCCGTCGTCGTGTCCCGGCGCTTCGTCGACGAACACGGCCTGCACGACCGGGCGGTGGAGATCGCCGCCCAGGCCATGACCACCGACACCGAGGAGTCCTTCGCCTCCGGGACCTGCATCGACGCGGTGGGCCTGCCGGTGTCGCGGGCCGCCGCCCGGCAGGTGTACGCGGCCTCGGGCCTGTCCGCCGCCGATCTCGACGTGATCGAGCTGCACGACTGCTTCTCCGTCAACGAACTCCTCACCTACGAGGCGCTCGGGCTGTGCGGCGAGGGCGAGTCGGGCAAGCTCGTCGAATCCGGGGCCACCACCTACGGCGGGCGCTGGGTGGTCAACCCGTCGGGCGGGCTGATCTCCAAGGGACACCCGCTCGGCGCCACCGGCATCGCCCAGGTCGCCGAGATCACCTGGCAGTTGAGGGGAGAGGCGGGCGAGCGGCAGGTACCGGGCGCCCAGGTCGGCCTGACCCACAACATCGGCCTCGGCGGCGCGGCGGTGGTGACACTGCTGCGCCGGTAGCGGGAAGCGGGGGGGGGGGGGGGGGGGGGGGGGGGCCGCGCCGGGCGGGGGGGGGGGGGCCGCCCCCCGCCCCCCCCCCCCCCCCCCCCCCCCCCGCCGGGCCGGGGGGGGGGGGGCGGAGGCCGCCCCCCCCCCCCCCCAACCCACCCCCCCCCCCCCCCCCCCCCCCACCCCCCCCCCCCCCCCCCCCCCCCCCCCGCCCCCCCCCCCCCCCCGCCGCGGCCCCCCCCCCCCCCCCCCCCGTGGACCGACGGGCCCGGAGCCGCGCCCGGACCCGGGATCAGCGCTCGAACACCACCGTCACCGGCGCGTGGTCGCTCCACCGCTCGCCGTGCGTGGCGGCCCGCTCGACCAGGCCCTTCACCGCCCGGGCGGCCAGCCCCGGCGTGGCCATCTGGTAGTCGATCCGCCAGCCCGTGTCGTTGTCGAAGGCCCGGCCCCGGTAGGACCACCAGGAGTACGGCCCCTCCACGTCGGGGTGCAGCTCCCGCACGACGTCGACGTACCCGGCCTCGTCGAGGACCCGGGACAGCCACTCCCGCTCCTCGGGGAGGAAGCCGGAGCTCTTCTTGTTGGCCTTCCAGTTCTTCAGGTCGGCCTCCCGGTGGGCGATGTTCCAGTCGCCGCAGACCACCACCTCGCGCCCGTCGGCGGCGGCACGCTCCTTGAGCCCCTTCAGATAGGGCAGGAACGCGGCCATGAACCGTTCCTTCTCCTCCTGCTTCTCCGTGCCGACCTCGCCGGAGGGCAGGTAGAGGCTCGCGACCGTGACGCCGGGCAGGTCGACCTCGACGTAACGGCCGCTCGTGTCGAACTCCTCGCTCCCGGCGATCCCGAAGCCGCCGAACCCGACCTGCACCCGCTCGGGCGCCCGTCGCGTGTAGAGGGAGACACCGGCCCGCCCCTTGGCGGCGGCCGGCGCGTGCACGGTGTGCCAGCCCTCGGGGTCGCGCACCTCGTCGGGGAGCTGCTGCGGCTCGGCCCGCACCTCCTGCAGGCAGATCACATCGGCTTCGGTACGGGCCAGCCACTCGACGAAGCCCTTTTTGGCGGCGGCACGGAGCCCGTTTACATTGACCGTGGTCACAGTGGTGAGCATTCCGGCACGATACCGACACCAGCCGCCCGCATACATGTACCATGAACCGTATGAATATACACCCTCGCCCCTTCGACCACCCGGACGCGGTGAAACTCAACGCCCAGGTGCAGCTCGAATACGCCGAGCGGTACGGCGACGAGGGCGACGTCACACCGCTCGACCCGTCGATGTTCCGGCCGCCGAACGGCCTGTACCTCCTCGCCTACGACGCGCTCGACCGCCCGGTCGCCACCGGCGGCTGGCGCGCCCAGGACCGCAACGACCTGGGCTACTCGGACGGCGACGCCGAGCTCAAGCGGATGTTCGTGATCCCCGAGGGCCGCGGCAACGGGCTGGCCCGCCGCATCCTGGCCGCCCTGGAGGACGACGCGCGGGCGGCGGGCCGCACCCGCATGGTGCTGGAGACCGGCACCCGGCAGCCCGAGGCGATCGCGCTGTACACGTCCAGCGGGTACAGCCCGTGCGAGAAGTTCGGCCACTACCGCACGTACGAGAGCAGCCGCTGCTACGCCAAGCCGCTGCGCTGACGCGTGTTCCGAAAGGCCCCTCCGGCCCCGGCTCAGGCGTCGGCCGCGTACCGCCAGAACTCCTGCGTGAACGGGCCCGCGACCGGTCCGGTCATCGCGAGCTGGGTCAGCAGGACGGTGACGGCCCCGGTGGAGGGTGTGAGGTGGCCCGCCGTCCCGGTGCCGCCCACCCAGCCGTAGCGCCCGGGCGCGTTCCACGAATCGACGGCCGCGACGTCGACCGAGCCGCCGTAGCCCCAGCCCTGCCCGCCCAGGAACAGCCTGCCGCCGTCGCGCTGCGCCTGGGTCAGGTGGTCGGTGGTCATCCGCCGCACCGAATCGACGGACAGCAGACGGCGCCCGCCGGCACCCCTGCCCGCGCTCCCCTCCACGCTCCCGTCCGCGAGCAGCATCCGGGCGAAGGCGCACCAGTCGTCCGCGGTCGAGACCAGCCCGCCGGCGCCGGACGGGAAGGCGGGCGGCCTGCTCCACTGCCCGTCGGGGGCGTCGAGCAGCCGCAGGCCACCGTCCTCCGGATCGGCCCGGTAGCAACCGGTGAACCGGTCGGCCTTGTCCGCCGGGACCGCGAACCCGGTGTCCGTCATGCCCAGCGGCTCGAACAGCCGCTCCGCCAGGAACTCGGGCAACGACCGGCCCGAGACCCGGGCGATCAGCACCCCGAGGATGTCGGAGCAGGTGTTGTACAGCCATGCCTCGCCCGGCTGGTGGAGCAGCGGGACCCGGGAGAGGGCCGCCATCCACTCGTCGGGGGCGGGGACGGACTGCGGCTGCGGGGGCCCCTGCTTCAACTCGTCGAACAGCGGCGCGACCCCCGGCAGCGAGAAGTCGTCCGGGAAACCGATCCCGGCCCGGAAGGTGAGCAGGTCCTCCACGGTGACGGCCCTGGCGGCCGGAACCACGTCCTCGACCGGGGAGGCCGGCGTACGGAGCACCTTCGGCGCCGCCCACTCCGGCAGCCACGTCCCGACCGGGTCGTCCAGCGCCATCCGGCCGTCGTCGACCAGCATCATCGCGGCCGCGGCGACGATCGGCTTGGTCATCGACGCGATGCGGAAGATCGAGTCCCTGACCATCGGGGTCGCACCGGCCACGTCCGCGTCGCCGACCGCCACCACCTCGACCCGGTCGCCCCGGGCCACCAGGGCGACGGCTCCCGGCGCCGCGCCGGGGCCGGTGTGCTTCTCCAGAAGATCGCGCAGATCACTCATCGGTCCACCTTCTCGCTCGTGCCTCAGGAAGACAGGACCGCCGCACCGCCCGGAACTCATCGGCCCGGAGGCGCTTCCCCTGCGGCTCAGCGCACCCGGCCGACGCCCACGTAGAAACCGCTGCGCTCCTGGACCGGGGCGGGCGCCTCCCGGTACCACTCCGTGGCGAAGACCAGGCCCGGCTCGACGAGGTCCAGCCCCTCGAAGAAGGGCTCGACCTCGCCCCGGGTGCGCATCCGCAACGGGATCGCCCCCTTCCGGTACGCGGTCTCGGTCTTCTCCCTCAGCTCCGGGTGCTGATCGGCCGTGCCGTGCGAGAGCACCAGGAAGCTGCCCGACGGCAGCGCGTCGACCAGGGTGCGGGTGATGCCGTACGGGTCCTGGTCGTCCGGCAGGAAGTGCAGCAGCGCGATCAGGGAGAGCGCGATCGGCCGGTCGAAGTCCAGCAGTTCGGCGGCGCGTTCGAGGATCGCCTCCGGCTGCCGCACATCCGCGTGGATGTAGTCGGTGGCGCCCTCGGGGCTGCTGATCAGCAGCGCCTCCGCGTGGCGCAGGACGATCGGGTCGTTGTCCGCGTAGACGACCCGGGCGCCCGGCACGACGGTCTGGACGACCTGGTGCAGATTGGGCTCGGTGGGAATGCCGGTGCCGATGTCGAGGAACTGGTCGACCCCGGACCGCGCCAGCCAGGCGGAGGCCCGGTGCATGAAGGCCCGGTTCCGCGCCGCGTTGCCCCGCGCCTCCGCGGGCAGCTTCTCCGCCACCTCCTGGTCGACGGGGTAGTTGTCCTTGCCGCCCAGGAGCCAGTCGTAAACACGCGCGGGATGGGGCTTGCTGGTGTCGATCCGGGAGTCGGGCCTGCCGACCGTCACGGGACGCTCCTCTCGGAACGGGGAATTCATGAGCGAAAAGCGGGTGAACGCGTTCAGGGTAGGCGACCTCCCTTCCGGGGCCGACGCCGCGTCCCGCGAGAACGGCCCCCGCCGGAACGGCCTCGTGACCTGGCCCTCGCCGCCCCTCATCCGCGTCGCTCCGCCCCCGCGCGCACCGGCAAGGCCGCAACGCCCTTGCCCTGGAGTGCACTTCAACGAGCACACTCCTGACCGCGGCCACCGACCGGCGGCGGCCGCGACCGGAGGGGACAGTCATGAAGTACCGCACCATCGGCACCGATCCCGCCACCCGACGCGAGGTGAGCGTCCTCGCGCTCGGCGCGATGCTCTTCGGGTCGGTGACCGACGAGAAGACCTCGTTCGCCGTCCTCGACCACTTCGTCGAGGCGGGCGGCACCTTCATCGACACCTCCGACAACTACGCCTACTGGGTCGGCGGCGACCTCGGCGGCCAGAGCGAGCGGCTGCTCGGGAAGTGGCGGCGCAGCCGCGGCGTCGGCGACGAGATCGTCATCGCCACCAAGCTGGGCGCCGCACCGCTCGCCCCCGGCACCGGGTTCCTCGACAACCCGGAAGGGCTCTCGGCGAAGGCCGTCCGCGAGGCCGCCGAGCGCAGCCGGGAACGGCTCGGGGTGGAACGGCTGGACCTGCTCTACGCACACATCGAGGACCGGACCGTCCCGCTCCGCGAGACCGTGGAGGCGTTCGGGGAACTGACCGCCGAGGGGACGGTCGGGCTGCTGGGCGCCAGCAACCACGCCGTCTGGCGGGTGGAGCGCGCCCGGTCGCTCGCGGCGGCGGCCGGACTGCCCGGCTACGAGGTGCTCCAGTACCAGCACAGCCACCTCCGCCCCCGGTACGACGTCCCCAGCCCGCTCTTCGAGGACGGCAGCCTCGGCCACGCCGGACCCGAACTGCTCAGCTACCTGCGCGCCGAGCCCGCGCTGACCCTGGTCGCGTACTCCCCGCTGCTCGCCGGCGCGTACACCCGCCCCGACAAGCCGGTCCCCCAGGACTACGACCACCCCGGCACCCCCGCCCGGCTCGCGGTGCTGCGCGAGGTCGCCGCCGAGACCGGAGCCGACCTCAACCAGGTCGTCCTGGCCTGGCAGATCGGCAACCGGCTGCCCATCGTCCCGCTGGCCGGGGCCTCGTCGGTGGCGCAGCTGAAGAAGAACCTGGCGGCGGTCGACCTGGAACTGACGGAAGACCAGCGAACCCGCCTGGACGCCGCCCACTGACCCCGTACCGAGGCCGACTTGCCGGCGCCCTGCTCCTCGGTCCAGGCGCAATGGCCACGCGGAGCACTTCGAACGCGTGCTGGAGGCCGAGGAGCGCGCCGAGACCATCGAGGAACGGTCACCGGGCGTCATCCCCGGCCCGCTCCGGACGGAGGCGTACGCACGGGCCGTGATCTGCGCCGAGCGGCTGCCCGAACTCCTGGAGGAGGCCGACGAGAAGGTCAACGGGCGGCCGGCGCGGGCGCGGCTCCTCGAAACCGGTCATCGGGCCCTGCGGTACTGGGCGGTCCTGCCCGAGTCCCTTGCTGCGCCTCCCACCGACCAAGCTCCGGAAACAGCAAGATCCCGCCCGATCTTTCGATCGGACGGGATCTTGTGTTGTTGTGGACCTGTGGGGATTTGAACCCCAGACCCCCTCGATGCGAACGAGGTGCGCTACCAGACTGCGCCACAGGCCCTTGCAACGAGTGAAACTCTAGCACCCCTGAGGGGGTGCTCGGAAATCCGGTCCGTGCTGGTCAGCCGAGTCGGCGTCGCGGCCGGGCCGGGAGCGGGTTCATTCGTTGGCGGCACGGGGCCGCTCCCCGTCCTCGTACTGGTCGAAGAGCGGGGTGCGGCCGCGGTCGCGGCTGCGGCGGGACTGGTTGGTGCGCTGACGCGGCGCCGGTTCGACGGGGGGCGTGGTGGGGTGCGACGTGCCCGTCTGGCTGGGCTCCGCGGCGCTGGAGCGGGCCGCGCTCCAGGTCTCCGGGTTGCCGACCTCGACGCCGCCCGTGGCGCGCGGGGCGACCGGGGCCGTGACGTAGGTCGGCAGCGGGACCGGGACCGGCTCCCAGCTGTCGCCCTGGGTCCGGCCGCGCTCGCGCTGCTGGTCGACCCATTCCGCGTGGTCCGTCTGCTCGACCAGGGCGCGGCGGCCGGCCTCCTGCGGGGAGACCGCGGGCGCGGGCTCCGGCTCGGGGTGGCGCGCCTCGGGCTCCTCGTCGGGTTCGACGGGGGCCGTCGCCGTGGCCGACTGGTGGCCGCGGTGACGGTTCTCACGCAGGTGCTGTGCCGCCACCTCCGCCCGCCGCCGGTCCATGGTGAAGGCGAACCGGCGCCGCTCCTGGGTCCGCAGATGCACGATGTACGCGCTCAGCAGCACGGCCGGGACCGCGGGTGCCCAGAGGAAGTGGAGCCCGCCGACCGCCGCCACGACCGCGCCGAGGGTGAAGGCCAGGAAGAGGACCACGGTGGTGCGCCGACGGCGCGCGAGGACCTGGAGGCGCTGGGCCCGCCGGACGCGCTCGGCCTCCGGCACGGCCGGACGCGGGCGGGCGCGCCGCTCCCGGGCCGGCTCGGGGCACTGCTCGGCCGCGCGCTCGGGCGCACGCGCCGGGTCGTGCACCCGCGCCTCGGTATGTGCGTCGGGCGCGGCGAAGGCCCGGACGTCCACGGATTCCAATCGGTCCGTTTCGGCGTCCGGGTCGACGTCGGGCTCCGCCTCCTCGGCAGTCCGCTCCCGCAACTCCTTGGCGTACCGGCGCTCCATCCCCGCCCGTCCGGACAGCAGCCGGATGGCGGTGCTGAAGCGTTCCGTCGGACGGGCTTCGTTGAGCTCGTCCTGCCTGCGGAGCCACATCGGCACCAAGTAGGCGGCCCAGGCCCCGACGATGACTGCGTAGATGAGGCCGCTGCTGCTCACATCTCACACCGTAGAGGGGTTTGCGCGGAGGCATCCGCCAATTGGACCGGTGTGTCGCACGATCCGGCTGATATCAAGGAGTTTTTTTGTGATTGTTCGGATCGCCCATGGAGGTTTGTGTGCGCCCGATGTCCGATCGGTGACTCCAACTGCCGACCAATATCGAACACTTATTTTATTTCCCGGGGTGTTCCAGGTCGTTTCCGGTGCCAGCGGCGGAGCATCCCCTCGGGCACTTCCTCCGCGGTGAGCGCGTAGATGAGGTGGTCGCGCCAGGCGCCGTCGATGTGGAGATATCGCGGACGCAGCCCCTCTTCGCGGAATCCCAGTTTCTCGACGACCCTTCTGCTGGGCCCGTTCTCCGGCCGAATGCACACCTCGATGCGGTGCAGCCCGACCGTGCGGAAGCAGTGGTCGACGACGAGGGCGACCGCCGTCGGCATCACGCCCCGCCCGGCCACCTCCTGGTCGACCCAGTAGCCGACGTGGCCCGAGCACATCGATCCCCAGGTGATCCCGGCGACCGTCAACTGGCCCACCAGACGGCCCCGGTACTCGATGGCGAAGGGCAGCATCCGGCCCGCGTTGGCCTCGGCGCGCAGGTGCCGGATCATCTGACGGTACGTGGGGCGCCGGGCCACCGGGCCGCCCGGGGCGGGCGGCGGCACGGTCGCCTCCCAGGGGCGCAGCCACTCGCGGTTGCGCCGGTTGACCTCGCGCCACACGCGCTGGTCGCGCAGCTTGATCGGGCGCAGGACGACATCGCCGTCGCCGAGGACCACCGGCCAGGTCGAGACGTTCAGCTCGGGCTCCCGGGTCGGGGGTGGTCGCCGCCGCGCAGCTGGTCGACGGCGTGCACCAGGAGGCGTTCGAGGACGGCGAGGCCGTCGCGCACCCCGCCGGTGGAGCCCGGCAGATTCACGATGAGCGTGCTTCCGGCGACGCCCGCGAGCCCTCGCGAGAGCGCGGCGGTGGGGACCTTGTCGCGGCCCTCGGCCCGGATCGCCTCGGGGATGCCGGGGATCTCGCGGTCCAGGACGCGGCGGGTGGCCTCGGGGGTGCGGTCGGTGGGCGAGATGCCCGTGCCACCGGTGGTGACGACGACGTCGTACCCGGCGGTCACGGCGGCGCGCAGGGCCTGTTCGACCGGGTCGCCGTCGGGCACCACCTGCGGCCCGTCCACGGCGAAGCCGAGCCGGCCGAGCCCCTCGGCGACGAGCGGGCCGCCCCGGTCCGGGTAGACCCCGGCCGAGGCCCGGTTGGAGGCGGTGACGACGAGGGCGGCGTACGGGGCGGTCAGGGCGCCGCCGGCCATGGTGTCGTCCGGGCGTCCCGGTCCGGGCGCCGTCACGCGTCCGCTCCGGTCTGCTCGGGCGCTCCGTCCGGCCCGGTGCGCCGGTAGTCGCCGGACTTTCCGCCGGTCTTCGACTCGACCCGTACGTCCGTGATGACCGCGGCCTTGTCGACCGCCTTGACCATGTCGATCACGGTGAGCGCGGCGACCGAGACGGCGGTCAGGGCCTCCATCTCGACGCCGGTGCGGTCCGTGGTTTTCACCGTGGCCGTGATCTCCACCGCGTCGTCCGCGACGCCCAGGTCGACCTTCACGCCGGAGACGGCGAGCGGGTGGCAGAGCGGGATCAGGTCGGGGGTGCGCTTGGCCCCCATGATCCCGGCGATCCTGGCGGTGGCGAGGGCGTCGCCCTTGGGGACCCCCTCGCCGCGCAGCAGCTCGACCACGCGCGGCGAGACGAGCACCCGGCCGCTCGCACGGGCCGTCCGCGCGGTGACGTCCTTCTCGGAGACGTCGACCATCCGGGCCGCGCCCGCCTCGTCGATGTGCGTCAGCCTGTTCTGGGTACTCACTCACTCCGCCTCGCGGTAGGGCGCCGTTCCCCGTGCGCGGCCCGCACCGGGGTGCGGGCCCGGGGCCCCGGGAGGTGTTCCCCGGGAAGGCACAGCGGCAGACACCGTACCGCCACCGCCCGGGAATCAGCGGAGCAGGACCACCTCGACGTCCGTACCGGGCTCGGCGGAGGTGACGTCCTCGGGCAGCACGATGAGCGCGTCCGCGCGGGCGAGCGCGGCGATCAGGTGCGAACCGGAACCTCCGACGGGGGCGACCGTGCCGGCCTCCTCGTCGTACGTGCCGCGCAGGAACTGACGGCGGCCGGCCGGGGAGGTCAGCGCCTTCTCGACGTCGAGGGCGGCCCGGACGGTGGGGCGGTTCACGTCCGGGAGGCCCATCAGGGCCCGGATCGCGGGCCGTACGAACAGCTCGAAGGAGACGTACGAGGAGACGGGGTTGCCCGGGAGCGCCAGCAGCGGGGTGTGGTCGGGGCCGATCGAGCCGAAGCCCTGCGGCTTGCCCGGCTGCATGGCGAGCTTGCGGAAGTCGATGCCGCCGCCCGGCTCGTCCTCGTCGCCCACCGAGGACAGGGCCTCCTTGACGACGTCGTACGCGCCGACGCTGACGCCGCCGGTGGTGACGACGATGTCGGCGCGGATCAGCTGGTCCTCGATCGTGGCGCGCAGGGTGTCGGCGTCGTCGGTGACGGCGCCGACCCGGTAGGCGATGGCCCCGGCGTCCCTGGCCGCGGCCGTGAGCGCGAAGCTGTTCGAGTCGTAGATCCGGCCGGGGGCCAGCTCCTCGCCGGGCTGCACCAGTTCACTGCCGGTGGAGATGACGACGACGCGCGGCCGGGGCCGCACCTTCACCGTCGCGCGGCCGATCGCGGCGAGCAGGCCGATCTGCGGCGGGCCGATCACCGACCCGGCCCTCAGCGCCAGATCGCCCGGCTTCACGTCGCTGCCGCGGGCCCTGACGTGGGCGCGGGCCTCCACGGGGCGGTGCACCCGGACCTCGCCGCCCGCGTCCTGCGGGGCGTCCCGGTGGGCGCGCATGGTGTCGGCGGGGCCGGCGCCCGTGCCCCCGTCGGTCCACTCGACCGGGACCACGGCCTCGGCACCGGCCGGCAGCGGGGCGCCGGTCATGATGCGGGCGGCCTCGCCGGGGCCGACGCGGCGGCCCTCGGGCAGCCCGTCGCTCCCGGCCGCGACGTCCCCGATGACCGTGAGCACCGCGGGGAATTCCTCGTCGGCGCCCTCGACATCGGCGACCCGGACCGCGTACCCGTCCATGGAACTGTTGTCGAAGGGCGGCAGGGCGATCTCCACCATGACGTCCTCGACGAGGACGCAGCCCTGGGCATCGTGCAGCTGCAACTCGATGGGTTCGAGCGGATGCACCGCTTCGAGAATGTCTGCCAGGTGCTCGTCCACCGACCACATCGTGTTGCTCAAGGTGCTACATCTCCTCCGTGACGTAACCGCGAAGCCAGGTCCTGAAGTCCGGACCCAGGTCCTCACGTTCGCACGCGAGTCTGACAATGGCACGGAGGTAATCGCTTCGGTCGCCGGTGTCATAGCGGCGGCCCTTGAAGACGACGCCGTGCACGGGGCCGCCGGCCTTCTCGTCCTCGGCCAGGAGCTGGAGGGCGTCGGTGAGCTGGATCTCGCCGCCGCGGCCCGGCTCGGTCCTGCGCAGTATGCCGAAGACGGCGGGGTCCAGGACGTAGCGGCCGATGATGGCGAGGTTGCTGGGCGCCTCGTCCCTCTCGGGCTTCTCGACCAGGCCCGTGACACGCACCACATCGCCCTCGGCCGTGGGTTCGGCGGCGGCGCAGCCGTACATGTGGATCTGCTCCGGCGCGACCTCCATCAGCGCGACGACGCTGCCGCCCTCGCGCTCCTGGATCTCGACCATGCGGGCCAGCAGCGGGTCGCGCGGGTCGATCAGGTCGTCGCCGAGGAGGACCGCGAACGGCTGGTCCCCCACGTGCGGCTCGGCGCACAGCACCGCGTGTCCGAGGCCGCGCGGGTCGCCCTGCCGGACGTAGTGGATGGTGGCCAGGTCGCTCGACTCCTGGACCTTCTTGAGCCGTTCGGCGTCTCCCTTGCGGGTGAGCGCGGACTCCAGCTCGTAATTGCGGTCGAAGTGGTCCTCAAGAGGACGCTTGTTGCGACCGGTGACCATCAGCACGTCGGAGAGACCGGCGGTCACCGCTTCCTCGACGACGTACTGGATCGCCGGCTTGTCGACGACAGGCAGCATCTCCTTGGGAGTGGCCTTGGTGGCCGGCAGGAAGCGGGTACCGAGTCCCGCGGCCGGAATGACAGCCTTGCTGATCCTGGGGGGCGACTGAGTCATGCGCAGAACGATAACCGCCTCGCATGAGTGAAAGATGAGTTTCCGGTTAACTTTGTACGCCTATAGGCATATTCGAGTGATTCACAGGTGTCCCTTGAGTGCAAATCAGCCCGAAAAGGCACTTCTCCGACATGAACTGCTGGCCGCGAGGCGCCTTCTGACCGAGGAGGACGTGGAGAACGCCGCGACGGTTCTGTCCCGGCGCGCCCTGGATCTGCCGGAGCTGTCCGGGGCCCGCACCGTCGCCGCGTACGTCTCGGTGGGCGGCGAGCCGGGCACCCGCGCCCTGCTGGACGCCCTGCGCGCGCGGGGCGTGCGGGTGCTGCTGCCGGTGCTGCTCCCCGACAACGACCTGGACTGGGCACCGTACGAGGGCGCCGCCCGGCTCCTGCGGGCCGGTCGCGGGCTGCTGGAGCCGGGCGGGGAGCGCCTCGGTCCGGACGCGGTCCTGGAGGCCGACGCGGTCCTGCTGCCGGGGCTCGCGGTGGACGGGCGCGGGATGCGGCTGGGACGCGGCGGCGGCAGCTACGACCGGGTGCTGGCCCGGCTCGCCGCGGCCGGCGCGCATCCGGCGCTGGTGGTCCTGCTGTACGACGACGAGGTGGTCGCACGGGTTCCGGAGGAACCGCACGACCGTCCCGTGGACGTGGCGGTGACCCCGGCCGCGGTCCACCGGTCGGCCCCGGCGGAGCCGAAGCCCTGAGCGGCCCCGTGAACCGCCGGAGGCCCCCGGAACGACCTCGGGCGGCCTCCGGGGGCTCCTGAGAGCTCCGAGGGCCGCCCGAGGGCTTCAGCGGACGCGTCCTACGGCTTGAGCCTCAGGCTGTCGACCGTCGACTTGGAGACGGCGTTCGTGCCGAAGGACCAGTCGAGCAGTTCGCCGTTGACCCACTTCTCGGTCTGGTCGGTGTAGTGCGCGCTGAACGCGTGCCCGGAGGCGCCGGTGAGGTTGATCCAGCGGGACTTGTCCCAGTCCCCCACGTTGACCACCATGCGCATCGACGGCACCCAGACGACCTCGTAGCCGCCCGCCGCGTTCCAGCCGGTGGCGTTGACCGCAGCCTCGCCGCCGCCGAGGTCCCACGGGCCGCGGTTGAGGGCCCGCCGGAGCAGATCGGGGCCTTCGGTACCGAGGGTCTGGTTCTTCAGCGTCAGCTGGTGCAGCCGGCCCCAGCTCCAGGTGCTGATGTCCTTGCCGAGCTTGGCGGTCAGCTCCCAGCGGGCGTCCTCCATGGCGCGGGCGAAGAGCTGGTCACGGTTCTCCGTCGCCAGGTCCCGGCCGCTCTTCGGCGTCTTCCACCAGTCGCTGTCCTGGTCGTCCAGCAGGTTGATGACCACCTGGTACCAGCGGTCGCCGCCGTCCGGCTGCGCCGAGTCCGCGGCGCGCTGGCCGCACTCGCGCACCAGCTTGTTCTGCTCGTCGACCGGACCGGAGTCGCCCGCCCGGGGAACGTTGAGGCACTCGCCCTCGACCCGCAGCTCCTTGGGGAGCTTGTTGCCGAAGGCCAGCTTGAGGATGTTGCGCCAGACCGCGTTGAAGTACGCCGCAGCGGCCGAGTCGGACTCCTGGGTGTAGTTCCAGCCCTCCAGCAGCTTCTGCGCCTCGCGGACGCTCTTGTCCGAGATGTTGATCTTCATCAGCTCGGGCACCAGCTTCGCGGCGATCTCGCTGGTGTTGTCCATCTGCATCTTCTGCATGTCTTCGGTCGAGATCTTCCCCCCGTCCTTGAGCTTCGTCCGGACGAGGTCGTTGATCCGCTGACTGCGGCTGCCGTAGCCCCAGTCCTTGGTCAGCAGGTGGGGGTACTTCTTCTCGTCGATGACGGCCTGGTTGGCGGTGACGATGTAGCCGCGCTTCGGGTTGTACTCGTAGGGCAGCTCGTCGAACGGGATCGGCTCCTTCTCCCAGCCGTACTTCGAGGACCAGCCGGGGCTGGGCATCGTGCCGTCGCCCTCCAGGCGGACCGGGATCCTCCCCGGCGCCTGGTAGCCGATGTTGCCGTCGGTGTCGGCGTAGATGAGGTTCTGCGAGGGGACCTCGAAGTGCTCGGCCGCCTTGCGGAAGGACGCGAAGTCCTTGGCGCGGTTCAGCTCGAAGACGGCGTCCATGGAGTGGCCGGGTTCCAGCGCGGTCCACTTCAGGGCGACCGCGTAGCCCTCGGCCCGGTCCGGGGCCTCGTTGGTGACGGGGGCCTTCTGGCCGACCTTCTCCAGTTCGCTGCTGCGGTCGGAGACCAGCGGGCCGTTGTTCGTCTCGCGGACGGTGATCGTCCGGTCCTTGCCGCCCGCGACCTTGATGGTCTCGTCGCGGACGGTGAAGGGCTTGGTCTTGCCGTCGTACAGGTAGCCGTCGGCGGAGACCTTCTCCAGGAAGAGGTCGGTGACGTCCGCCCCGAGGTTGGTGAAGCCCCAGGCGATGTCCTGATTGTGGCCGATTATCACACCGGGCATCCCGGAGAAGCTGTAACCGGCGGTGTCGTACTGGCACGTGGCGCTGATCTCACGGCAGTGCAGCCCCATCTGGTACCAGAGCGAGGGCAGCTGCGGGGCCAGATGCGGGTCGTTGGCGAGCAGCGGCTTGCCCGTGGTCGTGTACTCGCCGGAGACCACCCAGGAGTTGGACCCGATGCCGTTGCCGTTCGGGCCGAGCAGCGCCGGGATCCGGTCAAGGGTGTCGGAGAGCGAGGCGAGCTGGGTGTTCAGGCCCTCGGTGGCGCCCTGCACGGTGTCCGCGCCGATGTTGTCGGAGGGCGTCGCGGCCGGGTCGAACTTCCCGGTGACCGGGGAGATCGCGCCCTGGTCGACGATCGGCTCGTTCTTCTTGTACGGGTAGGCCGGGTACAAGTCCTGGATCTGCTTCGCGTCCAGCCTGCTGCCCATCAGCGAGCGGTCGATCTCGTCCTGCATGTTGCCGCGCAGGTCCCAGGCCATGGCCTTGAGCCAGGCGACGGAGTCGACCGGTGTCCACTTGCCCGGCTTGTAGTCGTTGGTGAAGCCGAGGGCCGCGTACTCGACGGAGATGTCCTTGCCGTCCCGCCCCTCCAGGTAGGCGTTCACGCCGTCCGCGTACGACTGGAGGTTCTTCTTGGTCTCCTCGGACAGGACGGTGTCGTACTCCTCCTGCGCGACCTTGCGCCAGCCCAGCGTGCGCAGGAAGGCGTCCGTCTCGACCTGTCCGGAGCCGAACATCTCGGAGAGCCGGCCCGCGGTCATGTGACGGCGGACGTCCATCTCCCAGAAGCGGTCCTGGGCATGGACGAAGCCCTGGGCACGGAAGAGGTCGGCGTCGGAGTCCGCGTACAGCTGCGGGATGCCGTAGCCGTCGCGTTTGACGTCGACCGTGCCTTCGAGGCCGTCGATCTTGATCGAGCCGGTCGTCTGCGGGTACGAGGCCCGCACGGTCGACACGGACCAGTACGCGCCGTAACCGATACCCGCGACGAGCGCCAGCACCAGAACGAGCACGATCAGGCGGGCACGTCGCCCCTTCTTCCTGCCGGTCTTCGCACCGGCGGACCCGGTGGAGCCGGAAGAGGCGGTTGTGTTGGCGGGCATCGCTGTCCTTCGAGGGGCAGGTGGTCCTGGGAGTGCAGGAGCAACCATAGGCGCAGCGGCCCGGCGGCTCCGACGCGGTATCGGGATGGCTCGAATTGAGTAGTGATCGTACGGACGCTCGACCGCGTCAAGAAAGCGTTAAAGATTAGGTAAGGTAACGAAGTACCGGCCACTCATGGCCGATACCGAGGCACGACCGGCCGAATCCGGTCGTTTCGTTCGAATCGTTCGGCTCGGCAGACGCACGCGGGGAAGGAACGGCACTGACTGTCCACACGCTCAACGAACTCCTGCTCGTCTGCTCACTCGTACTGCTCGTCGCGGTGGCGGCGGTGCGCGTCTCCTCGCGCAGCGGGCTCCCCAGCCTGCTCCTGTACCTCGGCATCGGGGTCGTCATGGGGCAGGACGGGATCTTCGACGTCAAGTTCGACAACGCCGAGCTGACCCAGGTCATCGGCTACGCCGCGCTCGTCGTGATCCTCGCCGAGGGCGGTCTGGGCACCAAGTGGAAAGAGATCAGACCCGCGCTGCCCGCCGCGGCGATGCTCTCGCTGGTCGGCGTCGCGGTGAGCGTGGGCGTCACGGCGGCCGGGGCGCACTACCTGGTCGGTCTCGACTGGCGGCAGGCACTGATCATCGGCGCGGTCGTCTCGTCGACGGACGCCGCCGCGGTCTTCTCCGTACTGCGCAAGGTGCCGCTGCCGGCCCGGGTCACCGGCGTGCTGGAGGCCGAGTCCGGCTTCAACGACGCCCCCGTGGTGATCCTGGTGGTGGCCTTCTCCACCAGGGGCCCGGTGGACAGCTGGTACGTACTGGTCGGGGAGATAGCCCTGGAGCTGGCCATCGGCGCCGCCGTGGGCATCGCCGTCGGCTGGCTCGGTTCGTTCGGCCTGCGCCGCGTGGCGCTGCCCGCGTCCGGCCTCTACCCGATCGCCGTGATGGCGATCGCGGTCAGCGCGTACGCCGCGGGCGCCCTGGTCCACGGCAGCGGCTTCCTCGCCGTCTACCTGGCCGCGATGATCCTCGGCAACGCCAAGCTGCCGCACTGGCCCGCCACCCGCGGCTTCGCCGACGGGCTCGGCTGGCTGGCCCAGATCGGCATGTTCGTCCTGCTCGGCCTGCTGGTCACCCCGCACGACCTGATCGACGACTTCTGGCCCGCCGTGATCGTGGGCCTGGTGCTGACCGTGGTGGCCCGTCCGCTGGAGGTCTTCATCTCGCTGCTGCCGTTCCGGCTGCCCTGGCAGGAGAAGGCCCTCATGTCCTGGGCGGGGCTGCGCGGGGCCGTGCCCATCATCCTGGCGACCATCCCGATGGTCTCCGGGATCGAGGGCTCCACCCGCGTCTTCAACATCGTCTTCGTCCTCGTCGTCGTCTACACCCTCATCCAAGGGCCGACCCTGCCCTGGCTGGCGAAGGCCCTGAAGATCGCCGAGGATCCGTCCGAGACGGCCGACCTGGGCATCGAGTCGGCGCCCCTGGAGCGGCTGCGCGGCCATCTGCTGTCGGTGGCGATCCCCGGGGGCTCGAAGATGCACGGCGTGGAGGTCGGGGAGCTGCGGCTGCCCGCCGGGGCCGCGGTCACCCTGGTCGTACGGGACGGGAAGAGCTTCGTACCGGCGCCGTCGACCGTGCTGCGGCGCGGCGACGAACTGCTGGTGGTCGCCACCGATCCGGTGCGCGACGCGGCGGAGGACCGGTTGCGCGCGGTCGGCGAGGGCGGCAAGCTCGCGGGCTGGCTGGGCACCGGCGCCAAGGGCGGCGAGAGCCCGACGGCGCACGCGAAGCAGGGCCGGCGGCACGAGGTGGCGCACGCGCTGAAGACCGTGACGAGGCTCGGCAGGACCGGCGGCCCGAAGACGCACCACTGAGGCACACCGCCGAGGCACACCTTCGGGGGCACGGGGTCCGGGGTCCGGGGTACAGGGCACGGGGTCCGCTCGGCCGGGCCCCGAGGTGCGTCGCGCGGTCATCCGTGCGCCTCGCGTGTCTCGTCCGTCTCATTTGTCCCGTCCGTGAAGGGTGGCCCGGCGCACAATCACAGGCAGGCGGGGACAAATGCCTGTATCCTGAAGGAAATCTGAACGACCAACTCTGCCTGATGCAGAGCTGGCGCGACCGTATGGCGGTCGTGGCGTCCTCCGCCCTGCTGAGCGCCCGGCATCTACCGCAGTTCCGCGCGAAGAGGACAGCTCTCGGCCGCATCCGCACGAGCCCGCACCATCCGTCCGGGCCCGCCCGCGGGAGTCCGGCCACCAGGCGGCAGAAAGGCATGGACCGTGGCGTCCACGGTCTCCGACCGCCCGGGTTACGGGCAGTTGCTGCGCACCCCGGGTGCGTGGACTTTTCTCCTTCCGGGCTTCGCCGCACGGCAGCCCTTCGCGATGCTGACCATCGGCATCGTCCTGCTGGTCCAGCACACCACCGGCTCGTACGGCAGCGCGGGCGCCGTCGCCGCCGTGACCGGTGTCGCCATGGCCCTGTTCGCGCCGCAGACCGGCAAGCTCGCCGACCGTTTCGGCCAGCGTGCCGTGCTGCTGCCCGGTGTCCTGGTGCACGCCGCGTCGGTGTCGGCGCTGACGGCGCTCGCGCTGGCCGACGCGCCCCTGTGGGCGCTGTTCGCGGCGGCCGTGCCCACGGGTGCGTCCGTCCCGCAGATCGGCCCGATGGTGCGGGCCCGCTGGGCGGCCGTGCTGGGGGCGGCACCGGGCCGCGAGCCGTCGCCGCTGCTGCCCACCGCGGCCGCCTTCGAATCGGTGACGGACGAGTTCACCTTCGTCATCGGACCGGTGCTCGCCACCGCGCTGTGCACGGGCGTGCACCCGGCGGCCGGCCTGGTCACCGAGGCCGTGCTGACGCTGGTCGGCGGGCTGCTCTTCGCCGCCCAGCACCGCACCCAGCCCGCGGTGCGTACCGCCCCGTCCGGCGCGGACCAACGGCACGCCTCCGCCCTGTCCGTCCCCGGCGTACGGGTGCTCGCGGTGGCCTTCCTCGGGATCGGCGCCGTCTTCGGCGGCATGCAGGTCTCGCTGACCGCCTTCGCCGAGGAGGTCGGCAGCCCCGGCGTGAACGGCCTGCTGTACGGCGTCTTCGCGGCCGGCAACATGCTGGCCGGGATCGCCTGCGGGGCCATCGCCTGGAAGAGCGGCCCGCGACGGCGCCTGCTCGTCGGGTACACGGCACTGACCCTGACCGCGTCCGGCCTGTGGGCGATGCACTCGGTGCCCCTGCTCGCCGGCCTCGGACTGCTGGTCGGACTGTCCATCGCCCCGGCCCTGATCAGCGGATACACGCTGGTCGAGGCCCTGGTCCCGGCCTCCGCCCGGACCGAGGCGTTCACCTGGCTGACGGGCTCGGTCGCGCTCGGCCAGGCGGCCGCGGTGACGGTCGCCGGACGGCTCGCGGACGCCCATGGGGCCTCGACCGGATTCCTGGTCCCCCTGGTGGGGACCGTACTGGCGCTGATCACCCTGATGACCTTGCGTTCACGGCTCTCGCCCACCGCCGCGGGACGGACCGTGGCACGTGGTGTCGGTCACCGGAAGCCGGTCACGGTGGACTGACGCAGCGGAATACGTCACTATGGAGCCTCGTTAGCACTCATTGAGTCAGAGTGCCAGGAGGAGCAAGTGCCGACCTATCAGTACCAGTGCACCGAATGTGGCGAGGGCCTCGAGGCGGTGCAGAAGTTCACCGATGACGCCCTCACCGTGTGCCCGAGCTGCGACGGACGCCTGAAGAAGGTGTTCTCGGCGGTCGGCATCGTCTTCAAGGGCTCCGGTTTCTACCGGAACGACAGCCGCGGCTCCTCGTCGAGCAGCACGCCGGCGTCGTCCTCGGCGAAGTCGTCCGGTTCCGGCTCGGCCGACTCCTCGTCCTCGAAGGGGTCCGACTCGAAGTCGTCCACGTCCTCCACGGCGTCGGCCTCCTCGTCCTCGTCGGCTTCCTCGTCCTCGACGAGTGGCACCTCGGCCGCCTGAGCCGAGCCCCTTCGCACTTTCACGCTTCCGCGCTTCCGCGCTTTCACCAGGGCCCTGCCGACACCTCGGCGGGGTCCTGCGTGTTTTCCCGCGCCGCTACTGTGAACGCATGGCGAACGCAGAGATCGGTGTCATCGGCGGCTCGGGCTTGTACTCCTTCCTGGAGGACGTCACGGAGGTGCGTGTGGACACCCCGTACGGACAGCCGAGCGACTCCCTCTTCCTCGGCGAGGTGGGCGGCCGCCGGGTGGCCTTCCTGCCGCGCCACGGGCGGGGCCACCACCTGCCGCCGCACCGCATCAACTACCGGGCCAACCTGTGGGCGCTGCGCTCCGTCGGCGTGCGCCAGGTGCTCGGCCCGTGCGCGGTGGGCGGCCTGCGCCCGGAGTACGGACCGGGCACCCTGCTCGTCCCCGACCAGCTGGTGGACCGCACCAGGACCCGCAAGCAGACGTACTACGACGGGGAGACCCGGGCGGACGGCGCGGAGCCGAACGTGATCCACCTGGGCTTCGCCGACCCGTACTGCCCCGAGGGGCGCCGGGCGGCGCTGGCGGCGGCGCGGGCGAACGACTGGGAGCCGGTGGACGGCGGGACGCTGGTGGTCGTCGAGGGGCCGCGCTTCTCGACCCGGGCGGAGTCGCGCTGGCATGCGGCGATGGGCTGGTCGGTGGTCGGGATGACCGGCCACCCGGAGGCCGTCCTCGCCCGGGAACTGGGCCTCTGCTACACGACGACGACCCTGGTGACGGACCTGGACGCGGGCGCGGAGGCCGGCGAGGGCGTCTCGCACGCGGAGGTGCTGCAGGTGTTCGCCGCCAATGTGGACCGGCTGCGCGCGGTGCTCTTCGACGTCGTGGCCGCGCTGCCCGCGGAGGCGGACCGGGACTGCCCGTGCTCGCACGCGCTGGACGGACTCAAGACGGGGATCGAGCTTCCCTAGGCCGGGTCCGGCCTTTCGGTTCTCGGGCTTCTTGATTCTCGGGCTTTCGGGCTTCTGGGCTTCCGGGCTTTCGGTGTGTGACGGTTGCGGCGTGTGTGGGTGACGGAGTTGTCCACACACGCCGGGGCCGTCCACAGGCTCCGACGGGAAGTTCGCGAACGGTGGATCGTGAGGGGTGTCCGCACGAGATCCCTTCGTCCGAGGTGGTGTCGACCATGCCTCCGTCGCCCCTGTTTCCCCCGCCCACGCCGTCGCACGCGGCACCGTCCGGTGCGGTACCCGGCTCGTTTCCCGGCTCGCCGCCCCCGTCACCGTCCGCTCCGTTACGGGCTTCGGCGTCGCCTCCACCGCCCCGTGCGTCACCTCACGCACCGCCCCCGGCGTCGGCTCCGCCGCTCTGTGGGGTGCCCGCGTTCGAGCCGCTGCGGGTGCGCGGTGGGGGCGGGCGCGGGCTGCGGCGGGCGGTGTGGCGGCAGCGCCGGGCCCTGGCGGCCGGGCTGGCCCTGACCGCTGCCGCGCTGGCCGCCACGGGACTGGGCGGTACCGGTGCGGGGACGGGCGGCGGCCCGGCGTACGGGGCCGGCGCGGGCGGGGCGGGCGGCGCGGTTCCGGGGCAAGTACGGCGGCCGGAGGCCCGGTTGGTGTCCGCGCCGGTACGGATCGCGGACGCGGGGGCGGTGCGATTGCTGCGGCCCGGCGACCACGTCGACGTGATCGCCTCCGGTGAGGACGGCTCCGGAGCAGACGTCCGGGTGCTGGCGAAGGGCGCGCGGGTGGCGGCCGTACCGTCGGCCCCGGCGGACGGTGCCGCGGGGGACGGGGCGCTCGTCGTGCTCTCCGTCCCCCGGGAGACGGCCGCCTCGCTGGCCGGTGCCGGCATCTCGTCCCGACTGGCGGTGGCCCTGTGCTGATTCGTACTGACAATCGGTCAAGTCACCCGACTAATCCCAAGAATTGGGTGGTTCCACCGGGTGCTGCCGTAAGTTGCGGAGGAATTTGTTCCGCCTACGGCACACGCGAAGGAAGGCTCATCCGTGAGCGAGAAGAAGGTCAGTCTGCTGGAAGGGTTCAAAGCCTTCCTGATGCGCGGCAACGTGATCGATCTGGCGGTCGCCGTGGTCATCGGTGCCGCGTTCACCCAGATCGTGAACTCGATCGTCAAGGGCGTCATCAATCCGCTGGTCGGTGCGTTCGGCACCAAGGACCTGGAGGGCTACAGCTCCTGCCTCAAGGGGCCGTGCGTCACCGACCCGAAGACGGGCGAGGTGACCGAGGGCATCCGGATCCTGTGGGGTTCGGTGCTCAGCGCCACCCTCAGCTTCCTGATCACGGCCGCCGTCGTCTACTTCCTGATGGTCCTGCCCATGGCCAAGTACCTCGCCAGGCGAGCGGCGATGCAGGCCGCGAAGGAGGGCGTGCAGGAGACGCTGGAGGTGAGCGAGCTGGAGGTCCTGAAGGAGATCCGCGACGCCCTCGTCGCCCAGCGTGGCGGCCCGACGGGCGAGAGCCGCGACCAGGACCCCGGGCGCGGCGGCCAGTAGCAGTACGCGCGACAGGAGCGGCAGGCGCGACAGGGGCGCCGGCGGCAGCGTCGCCGGACCACCACGGAGCGGGGGATTCAGATGTGGTGGGGCGGCTTCTCGTCGAGGAAGCGCGCCAGATCGGCGGCGCTGCCACCGGCCGGGGCCCGCTCGCCCCACCCCCGGTCCGTATCGTCCGCGGACTGCTGGTCCAGCGGATCGTCGAAGATCAGAGCCGGTCTCGGCTTCGGCTGTTCCGGCTGCGACGGCTTCGACTCACGCGGGCCGGAGGCGGGGGCGGTGCTCATACGTCAAGGGTACGGCGACGGTCAGCGGTCCTCCGGGTCGAGCAGCCACAGGCCGAGCACTACGAGGAACGACAGGGCGAGGAAACCGGCGCCCCACCAGGCCGTGCCGGTGTCGCCCTCCATCCACGCGTCGATGGTGACGGTCAGCCCCCAGAGCTGTCCGACGACGACCGTCATGGCGAGGGCCAGCCGGGCCGTCAGCTTCGAGGAGCGCTCGGGCTCCTGGTCGGTGCCCGCCCCCGGACCGGGACCGGTGTGCCGGACCCTCGGGTCCCCGTAGCCACTGGTGGGGCGGATCTGCGGATAGCGCTCGTGCAGGGGGCGGTTGAGCTCGGGGCGGGCGCTGCCCGGGTGGTACTCGGGATACTCCCGGAACTCCGAGGACGCCGGACTTCCCGAGGGCCCCTGCCCCGGGGGCTCCCGGCCGTCCGCTGTCCGGCCCTGGCCCCCCTCGCTCCCGGGCTGCCGGTTCCAGGGCCGCGAAGAGCCGCTCATGTCCGCCTGCCGGGGGTCTGGGTGGCTTCGGCGGCCCGTGCGGGCGAGGTCCCGGCCTCCGGGGCCTCCGCCCCTCCGCCCCTGACGGAGGGACAGCCGATGCGGGACGCGAGGTCCGGGCGGTCCTCGTCGAGCAGGCGGCACAGGCCGTGCTCGACGCTCTCGCCCGAGTGGGTCGTACCGATCGCCCAGATGCTGCCGTCGGTCTGTTCGACGAGCACCACCTTGGGCAGCCCGCGGGGTGGTGGCCCGGCGGTGACCTCGCCGGTACGGGCGTCGAAGACGCCCTCGTGGCAGGGGCAGTACAGCTCGCCCCCGGAGCCTCGGTCCTTGCGCCAGAGCACCGCGCAGGCGAGATGCGTGCAGATCGCGGAGTAGCCGACGAGGGTGCCGTCGTCGAGCCGTACCGCCACCGCCCGGTCCTCCTCGTCCGGGTAGTGGAAGGAGACGGATTCGCCGGGCAGGAGCTGACCGGCGATCCGCTTCGGCGCGGGTGCCTTGGCGTCGTCGTCGGGGTCGCCGTGGCGCGGCAGGATTCCGCCGGCCACGCCGAGCCCGCCGACCGCGAGGCCCCCGGAGACGGTCGCCACGATCCGGAGGTAGTCGCGCCGGGTGGTGAGGGAGTCGGCGGCGATCCGGTCGTGCAGGGCCTCCCTCGGGTCCCCGCCGGCCGGGCGGTCGGCGGCGGGCCGCCCGGGAACCGACTGATCGACGAGCGACCTGCCGTCTCCCGGTCGGCCGGAGGCCGGCCGGCCGGGGTCCGGGCCGTCGGTGGACGGCTGGTCGGGGGCGCTCATCGGCGGACGTCCTTCCCGTTGATCTCGACGACCGGAAGGCCGCCGGGCACCGGCCACCGGACCCGGTCGGCGGGAACGACCATGGCCACGCCGGTGCGGACCTCGCTCCGGCCGAAGGTGAAGGTGTCGGCGACCTGGACCCCGGGGCGTTCGGCCTGGAGCTCCTCGACCGTTCCGTAGAACAGCGCCCCGGTCGGGCAGACGGTGGCGCACATGGGGGCGAGGCCGTAGGCGGTGCGGTCGTAGCAGAGGTTGCACTTCATCTGCAGCTTCGCCCCCAGGTCGATCTTCGGGACGCCGAAGGGGCAGGCGTTGACGCAGTTGGCACAGCCGATGCAGCGGGTGGTGTCGGCCTGCTGGACCACCCCGTCCGCGGTCACCAGGATCGCGTCGGCGGGACAGACCTCGGCGCACGGCGCGACCGGGTCCTCGCAGTGCATGCAGACCGTGGGAAGGGAGGCGACGGAATGGCCCTCGTCGGGGTAGTCGAGGTGGATCATCGACTTGCCGCGGTGCGAGTCGCACTCCCGGCAGGCGGAGACGCATGCCTGGCAGCCGATGCAGCGCCCGGGATCGATGAAGATCGTTCTGCCCATCATGGGCGATCAGCCCCTCTCCGAGGTGCCGCGGCCCTGGGGGGAGGTGGGCGGCAGCGGGTCGGTGCGGGAGACCTGGGTCTCCGGGTAGGCGACGTGGCCGGGCGCGACGGGGGGCGCGGGGACCTCGTCGATCTTCTCGGCGTGCTCGATGCGGCAGGCGCACACCTTGTACTCGGGAATCTTGGAGCGGGGGTCGAGGGCGTCGATGGTGAGGGCGTTGGCCGCGGTGGGGACGGGCCAGTGGTACGGGACGAAGACGGTGTCGGGGCGGATCGCCTCGGTGACCAGGGCGGGGAAGACCTCGCTGCCGCGCCGGGTGACGACGCGGACCGGTTCGCCGTTGCGGAATCCGTGGGAGGGGTGGATCTCCGCCCAGGGGCGCGGGGTCTGTTCGACGAGGGCGCCCAGACGGCGGGTCTGGTTGCCGGAGAGGAAGTGGGCGACGGTCCGCCCGGTGGTGAGCGACATGGGGTGCTCGTCGTCGTACGGGTCCATCGGCGAGTGCCACTCGACGACCTGCAGATGGATCTTGCCGTCGGGGTGGTAGGTCCGGCCGTCCTCGAAGAGCCGGGGTGTGCCGGGGTGGTCGGTGGAGGGGCAGGGCCAGGCGATCCCGCCGGTCTCCTCCAGCCGTTCGTAGGTGATGCCGTAGTAGTCGTTGACGGTGCCGGCGGAGGCGACCCGCAGCTCGTCGAAGACCGCGCGGGAGTCGGGGAAGGCGAACTTGTCGCCCACGCCGAGGCGTCTGGCGAGTTCGCACATCACCCAGGTGTCGGTCCGCACGCCGGGAGGCGGGTCCTGGGCCTTGTTGTGCTTGACCACCCGGGCCTCGGCGTTGGCCATCACCCCTTCGTCCTCGGCCCAGGTGGTGACGGGAAGGACGACATGCGCGTTGGCGGCGGTCTCGGAGAGGAAGAAGTCGAATTGGGCATGGAACTCGGTGGCGTCGTACCCCTCCTTGACCACCGCGTAGTTGGGCAGCGAGACGAAGGGGTTGTTGCAGATGCCGATCAGGCCGCGGATCTCGCCGCGCTGCATCTGCCAGACCATCTCCATCATCGAGGTGCCGGCGGGCGGGAGTTCGGACTCCTCGATGCCCCAGATCTCGCAGATCTGCCTGCGGTGCTCCTCGTTCATGATCGAGCGGCCCCCGGGGAGGAGGTCGGCCTTCTGGCCGTGTTCGCGGCCGCCCTGCCCGTTGCCCTGACCGGTGATGGTGCCGTAGCCGGCGCCGGGCCTGCCGATGTGGCCGGTGGCGGTGCAGAGGTTGATCACGCCGAGGCAGTTCTCGACGCCCTGCGAGTGGTGCTCGATCCCCCGGGCGTGCCAGGCCATGGCCTTCGGGGCGCGGGCGAAGGCGCGGGCGACCTGGACGATCTGCTCGGCGGGCACGCCGCAGATCTCGGCGGCCCTGGCGGGCGGGTACTCGGCGACCTTGGCCTTCACCTCCTCCCAGCCGGTGGCGTGGGCGGCGAGATACGCCTCGTCGGTCAGCCCCTCCTCGACGACCACGTGGAGCACGGAGTTGAAGAAGGCCGAGTCGGTGCCGGGCCTGAGGGCGACGTGGATGTCGGCCGTGCGGGCGATCGCGGTCTCCCTCGGGTCGACGACGATCAGGCTCGCGCCGCGGTCCCGGGCTCCCCACACGTACTGGGTCATCACGGGGAAGCACTCGCCGACGTTGGAGCCCGCGATCAGCAGGCAGTCGGTGAGCAGGATGTCGGAGAAGGGGTTGCCGGCCCGGTCGATGCCGAAGGCGAGTTTGTTGGCGCCCGCCGCGCTGACCATGCAGAGCCGGCCGTTGTAGTCGACGTGCCGGGACTTGAGGGCGACCCGGGCGAACTTGCCGACCAGATAGGTCTTCTCGGAGAAGAGGCTGGCGCCGCCCAGGAGCCCGAAGGCGTCGTTGCCGTGGCTCTGCTGAATGCGCCTGATCTCGGAGACCGTGAAGTCGAGCGCCTCGTCCCAGGAGACCTCGCGGAAGTCCTCGTCGCGGGAGCGGCGCATCAGCGGGGCGGTGAGCCGGTCGGGGTGGTTGACCTGCTGGTAGGCGTTGATGCCCTTGGGGCACAGCCGCATCCGGTTGATGTCGTGGTTGCGGGGTTCGACCCCGAAGACCTTGCCGCCGTGGTCGACGCGCAGATACATCCCGCATTGGACCCCGCAGAAGCAGCAGTGGGTGGGGACGAGGGTCTCGCCGTCCTGGTCGGCGCGCCATCGGTCGGCCGGGATGCCTCCCGCGTCCCGGAAGGCCCGGGTGCCGGGCGGGGCGAGGGCGGGGTCGAGAGGAACGGCCGTACGGGAACCGGTCGCGCGTGGGTCCGCGGTCACTGGTAGCCCTTCTTCACCTGGGTCAGATAGGCGCTGCCGCGCAGCACCCGCTTGCAGCGCGGGCAGTATTCGGCCCATTCGTCGAAGCCGAGGTCGAGGTCGCGCATGGTGCCTCGGAGGTTCTCGACGTACGGGCCGGTGTCGATGGGCTCCCCGCACCGGCGGCAGCCGAAGACCTCCTGGTCCTGCCGGGCGGTGTACTTGAACAGCTGCATGCCGACCGCGGCCGGGCGCTGGACGATGTGGAAGAACTTCCCGAACGGAATGTAGATGAGGGTGAAGACCACCGACACCATGTGGAGGATCGCCAGGAACTCGTATCCGCCGCCGTGCAGGAAGATCGACGAGAAGGTGAGCAGCAGACCGGTCACGGAGATGACGATGAGGGCGATCAGCGGGACCAGGTCGTAGGCGAAGCGCTGGCCGGTGATGGCGCCCCGGTCCCTCATCCGCCGCCACAGGAAGTACGAGGCGCCGGGGATGACGAGCACGGCGGCGATGTCCAGGCCGTGGAACATCAGCCAGCCCAGGATGTTCAGGGAGTCGAATCCGATGATCCTGAAGCCCCAGATGCGCATCTCGTAGCCGGGGCCCGAACCGGTGCCGGAGGTGAAGGTGAACCAGCCCCAGGTCAGCGGGAAGGTGATCAGGGCCGCGAGGACGCAGCCCCAGAAGATCAGCTGGTGGGCGGCCCAGCGGGCGTGGGATCGGGCCCCGAGGAACTTCTGGAAGCCCAGATAGGTGGCGATCATCCGGGGCAGGGCGGTGGGCGCCCTGCGGAAGTTGGCCGCGGAGAAGAAGCTCCGCCACCCCTGCTTGAACAGGCGCCGGGCGCCGGGGGCGGAGACCCAGACCGTGTAGCGGTAGGCGACGCCGAAGGCGAGGAAGACGGTGGCGACGGCGTACGGGAGGAGCGCGGAGTCGAAGTTCTCCAGCAGCCGGCTCCCGAACACGATCGCGAGGATCAGCAGGGCGGACACGGCGACCCCGGCCGCGGTCGCGCGCGCCGTGACGGACCGGGCTCCGGCGGGGCCGGCGCGGACGCCGGGGGCGGGCCGCTCGGCTGCGGCGGAGGCTTCTGGTGGCTCGGTCACCCCGTCACCGTAGGGTTGTATGTGATGGTCGGTCCTGTTTTGCGGATCGGTGGGGTGACGCTGCTCGTCCGTCCGGGGCCCTCCCCGTTCGGCACGGCCGGTCCCCGTCTGATGTGCTGCCTTCCATGCCTGTAATGACGGCTCGCAGCCGCACCGAGAAACATCGCACGTCGACCCCGCTGGAACTCTTCTTCGACCTGTGCTTCGTCGTCGCCGTGGCCCAGGCGGGTGGGCGCCTGGTCCACGCCGTCGCCGAGGGCCATGCCCTCATCGGGATCGGCGGCTACGCGGCCGTCTTCTTCGCCATCTGGTGGGCCTGGGTCAACTTCAGCTGGTTCGCCTCGGCCTACGACACCGACGACCCGCTGTACCGCGTCGTCACGCTGGTCCAGATCACCGGCGTGCTCGTCCTCGCCGCAGGCGTGCCGCGCGCCTTCGACGCGGGCGACTGGACGGTCGTCGTCATCGGCTACGTGGTGATGCGGCTCGCCCTGACCAGCCAGTGGCTGCGCGCCGCGCACTGCACCCAGGGCTCCGAACGGCGCGTCGCGTTGCGGTACGCCGTCGGGATCATGGTGGTGCAGCTGGGCTGGATCGCCATGCTGGCACTGCCCGACGACGCCCCGCTCGGGGGCCGTGCCGCCGTCTTCGTCGTGCTCGTGCTCGCGGAGATGGCCGTTCCGGCGATCGCCGAGCGGGACCGTCGGACCAGCTGGCACCCGCACCACATCGGTGAGCGGTACGGCCTGTTCACGATCATCGTGCTGGGCGAGACGATCGCGGCGGCCACGGTCGCGGTCCAGGAGGCCCTGGACGAGCACGACACGCTCGGCGAGCTGCTGCCGATCGCCGCGGGCGGGCTGCTGATCGTCTTCTCCGCCTGGTGGATCTACTTCGCCGTGCCGATCCATGACTATCTGCGCGGCAGCAGGGAAGCGTTCGTCTGGGGATACGGGCACTACCTGATCCTCGGCTCCGCGGCCGCCATCGGTGCGGGCATCGAGGTCGCGGTGGAGGAAGCCGTGGGCAAGGCCCACGTCTCGACCGAGGTGGCCGCCGCCGCGGTGACCGTGCCCTCCGCACTCTTCATGCTGACGGTGTGGGCACTGCACGCACGCCACTTCAAGCGCGACCTCGCGGAGCAACTGGCCCTCCCCGTGGCCGCGCTGGCCATCCTGGCCTGTACGTTCGCCGGTTCCTGGGCGGTCTTCGCAGCCGGTCTGGTGGCGGCGGCGACCGTGAGCGCGGGCGTACTGCTGTCCCGGCGGCCCGACATGGCCGGGTGAGCCCGGCAGGAGCGTGAGAAGCACGGGTGGACGGGGCACGGAGCACACGACAAGCGTGGAGAGTGTGAGGAGTACGCCATGACGGAAGAACCGCCGAGCCCGCCCCGGGCCCCGGCCCCGACCCCGGGCTCGGGCTCGGGCTCGGATCCGGAGTCGTCCCCCGGCCCGGGGCTGATGAGCTCCGCCGGCGTGCCGGCCGACGCCACCGGCCCCCTCGACGCGCTGACCGACGTCGCGGGGCTGCGCGTCGGCCACGCGCGGCTGGCGGGCGAGGGGGCGCTGAGCGGCACCACGGTCGTCCTCGCCCCCGAGGGCGGCGCGGTCGCGGCCGTGGACGTACGCGGCGGCGGCCCCGGCACCCGGGAGACGGACGCGCTCGATCCGCGCAACCTGGTGCAGCGCGTCGATGCCATCGTCCTGACGGGCGGCAGCGCGTACGGCCTGGACGCGGCGTCCGGCGTGATGGCCTGGCTGGAGGAGCGGGGGCGCGGGGTGCGGGTCGGCCCCGACCCGTCGCAGGTGGTGCCGGTGGTCCCGGCCGCCTGCCTCTTCGACCTGGGACGGGGCGGCGACTGGCGGGCCCGCCCGGACGCCTCCACGGGTCGCGCGGCGGTGGAGGACGCGGCGCGCACGGAGCCGGGGACTCCGGTCGCCGAGGGGAACGTCGGCGCGGGGACGGGTGCGCTCGCCGGCCCGCTCAAGGGGGGCGTGGGCACGGCGAGCGTGCGGCTGCCGTCCGGCATCACGGTGGGCGCCCTGGCCGTGGTGAACGCGGCGGGTTCGGTGCTCGATCCGCGTACCGGGGTGCTGTACGGGGAGTACGGGGCGGCCGAACCACCGGCGTACCCGGCCCCGGAGGTCCATCGCGCGGCGCAGCGGCGCCTCACCGCCGCCCAGGAGACGGAAGCGGCGCCTCCGCTCAACACCACGCTCGCCGTCGTCGCCACGGACGCCGGCCTCACCCGGGCCCAGGCCCAGAAACTCGCGGGCACCGCGCACGACGGGCTGGCGCGCGCCGTCCGCCCCGTACACCTGCTCACCGACGGGGACACGGTCTTCGCCCTGGCCACCGGCGCCCGGCAACTGGACCCGCGGAACCCGATCGCGCTCAACGAACTGCTGGCGGCCGCCGCGGACGCGCTCACCCGCGCCATCGTGAAGGGCGTCCGCGCGGCCCGGACCGTCGACGGCGGCCCCGGCGGGAAAAGCCACCTCTCGTACGGCGACCTCTACCGCACACACATACGTCCGGAGCGGACGGAACATGATCATCCGGTTCCCGACTCGCCTACGGGGTAGGGAAGTTCGGACGAAGCGGCAGGAACCATCCGCGTGCGCCATACGTTTTCACGAACCCGGTCACAATGTCGGACCCAGGGACTACGTTAAGCACGCAGCAAGTAACACGCGGCAACGGCCTGGAGACAGCACCTTGAGCGATCCGTACGAGACAACCGAGCAGCATCTCGACCGACTCATGCGACGGGCACTCAACTCTTTCGACCTGCCCGACAGCACGGTCGAGAGACTCGGTACCGCGCTCGCCCACAGCAGTTCCCTGCACTCCTCGCACCACAGTTCCGTCCTGCACCATGAGATTCACCGGCATGCGTACCTGCTGTCCGACGGCACCGCCCTCACCCTGTGGGAGCTGGTGCACAGCGGTCCCCGGGGCGCGCCGGGACTCCGCACCGGGCCCATGCCGTACGACCTGGGCCACCACGAGCTGTACGACGACGAGGCCGACGTCCGGCTCGCCGCCGCCCGGCTGTCGGGCAGCTTCGGCGAGGCCCCGGTGTTCGGGGACGAGGGCTCGCAGACCGACCTGGAGGTGCTCACGTTCCTGATGACGGCCCCTCCGGCCCCGCTGCCCCGCACGTACGCCCCGGACAACTCCGCCGACCACGCCCGCCGCGTACTGCGTCGCGCGGAGAACAGCGACATGCCGGGGGACGAGACCGCCCGGCTGCTGCGCGCCGCCTTCGCCCACCACATCACCCAGGTCTTCGGGCGGCAGTGCCGGGTCGACGGACGGAACGTCGGCTTCACCCTGTACGAGCACGCCTTCCTGCTGCTCGACGGCAGCGAGACGAGCCTGTGGGAGGTCGAGCACACGGCCACGCCCGACGGCCGCCACATGTGCGAGGTGTACGGCGACGAGGCCACCGCACGCGGGGCGATGGAGAACCGCACGCGCATCGGCTGACCCCGGAGCCCGGCTCACCGCCCCGGGGTCACGGGCTTCGGCCCGCGGGACCCGGGGCAGGAACCTCGGCCACGGGCCCGGCTCGTGCGCCCCGGCCCGCGCGCATCAGCTCGTGTGCCCCGGCTCGTGCACCTCGGCCGCTCCCACGTGAACGCGCAGGTGCCCGCGCCTGGAGGACGGTGCGGGCACCTGCGCGTTCTCCCGGCGAGGCCCGGGACTCGTACGGTTCAGGGCGTCAGCGCGGGCTCCTTGGAGAGCCCCGGACCGTCCGCCGCCGCGCTCCCCGGCGCGTGCGCCACATCTGCCGCATCCGTCACTCCCGCCGCGTCGCCCGTGCCGTCGCCGCCCTCCACGTGCTGCCGCGGCCGTGCGGGCAGCGCGAACATCACGAGGAAGATCACCGCGAGCACCCCGGCCACCCACCACAGCGAGTCCCGGAACGCCTCCCCGAACGCCGGTCCCACCTGCTGCGGCTTCAGCCCGTCCCCGATCGCACCGAAGAAGACGACCGAGACCAGCCCGAGCCCGAGCGCGTTGCCCATCTGCTGCACGGTGTTGATCAGCCCGGACGCCGAACCGGAGTGCTCCTTCGGCACCTCGGACAGCACCGCGTCCGTCAGCGGCGCCACGATCAGCCCCATGCCGACACCCATGACGACCAGCGGCAGCGCCATCTGCCAGGACTCGATGCCCATGCCGTACCGGTCGGACTCCCAGATGTAGATCAGCAGGCCCGCGATCATCAGCAGCGCCCCCGCCTGGAGGACCTTCCGGCCGAAGCGGGGCACCAGCTTCTGCACGGAGATCCCGGCGGCGAACGACACGGCGACCGAGAACGGCACACCGGTCACACCGGCCCGCAGCTCGCTCCAGCCGAGCCCCATCTGCATGTAGAGCGTCCAGACCAGGAAGAAGATCCCGAGCCCGATGCCGAAGGTCAGCTGCACGGCGATGCCCGCGGCGAAGCTCTTGACCCGGAACAGCGACAGCTCGACCAGCGGCGAACCGTCCTTCCGCGCCTTCGCCCGCTCGAACACCACGAGCGCCAGGAACACCAGCAGGCTGCCGGTCATCGACGCGTACCCCCACAGCGGCCAGCCCAGCTCGCGTCCGCGGGTCAGCGGGTAGATCAGCATCAGCATGCCCAGGGTCACCAGGGCGACGCCGATCAGGTCGAGCCGGAGCGCCTTCGGGGCCTTGGACTCCGTGATGAACTTCCGGCCCAGGACCAGGCCCGCGATGCCGACCGGCAGGTTGATCAGGAAGATCGGCCGCCATTCGAGGCCGGCGATGTTCCACTCGGTGAGCAGCGCCCCCAGCAGCGGTCCCGAGACGGCTCCGAGTCCGACGATCGCGCCGAAGAGCCCGAAGACCTTGCCCCGCTCGTGCGCCGGGAACGTGGCGTGCACGATCGACAGCACCTGCGGGACCATCAGCGCGGCGGTGCCGCCCTGGAGGATGCGGGAGGCGACCAGCATCTCCGGGCCCGCCGCGAAACCGCAGAGCGCGGAGGCCAGGGTGAAGCCGCCCATCCCCATGAGGAAGACCTTCTTGCGGCCGTATATGTCGCCCAGTCGGCCGCCGGTGATCAGCCCGGCCGCGAAGGCCAGGGCGTATCCGGCGGTGATCCACTGGATCGAGCTGAACGAGGCGCCGGTGTCCTCCCGGATGCTCGGGATGGCGATGTTGACGATCGTGACGTCGACCAGGTCCATGAAGGCCGCGGTCATCACGATGGCGAGCGCGAACCAGCGTCGCCGGTCCGACGGTGCCGAGGGCCCCGCGGGCCCGGATGCCGCGGACGGCAGAGATGTGGAAGAAGTCATGGGAAGAAACTAGAGGGCCATTAGGACAGGTCGTGACCCAATGGGCGAGCATCCTGAGGAGACCACAGCACCGCCCCGACCGCGAGAACCAGGCAACCACGGGAACCACCGGAACCACCGGGCCCGCCGAGCCCCTGAGGTCACCGGGACCATCGAGATCACTGAGGCCACCGAGACCCCGAGGCCACCAAGGCTGCCATGGCCCCCTCAAAACCGCCGAGACCGGCAGAAGGCTGAGCCCATGACCGACACCCCGGCACGACTGCTGAACCTGTTGTCGCTCCTCCAGACGCCCCGCGAGTGGCCGGGCAGCGAACTCGCCGAGCGGCTCGAAGTCAGCCCGCGCACCATCCGCCGCGACATCGACCGGCTCCGCGACCTCGGCTACCCGGTCGAGGCCACGCGCGGCTCGATCGGCGGCTACCGGCTGGTCGCGGGCACCGCCATGCCGCCGCTGCTCCTCGACGACGAGGAGGCGGTGGCCATCGCGGTGGGGCTGCGGGCGGGTGCCGGGCACGCCATCGAGGGGGTGGACGAGGCGTCCGTACGGGCCCTGGCCAAGCTGGAGCAGGTGCTGCCGTCCCGGCTGCGGCACCGGGTCTCCACCCTGCAGAACGCGACGATGCCGCTGACCCGCGGCGACGGCTCCACCATCGACCCGCGGACGCTGACCGTGATGGCGTCGGCGATCACCGGGCGGGAGCGGCTGCGGTTCGCGTACCGGGCGGGCGACGGCGCCGAGACGAAGCGGGAGGCCGAGCCGTACCGGCTGGTGAGCACGGGGTGGCGCTGGTACCTCGTCGCGTACGACCTGGGGCGTTCGGACTGGCGCACCTTCCGGGTCGACCGGGTGAGCGAACCGTTCGCGACCGGGGCCCGGTTCGCGCCGCGCGAGCTGCCGACGGGGGACGCGGCGGAGTTCCTCGCCGGTTCCATCGCCCGGAGCCGACCGGAGATGGAGGTCGACGTGAGCTTCGCGGCACCGGCGGAGTTCGTGTCCGCGCGGCTGCCGGCCTCGGTCGGCCCGCTGGAGCCGACCGGCGGGAACAGCTGCCGGCTGCGGGCCGCGCTGGCGGACTCGCTGGAGTGGGTGGCGGTCCGACTGGCGCTGGTGGACTGCGAGTTCACCGTGCACGAGCCGCCGCAGCTGGTGGACTACCTGGACGACCTGGGCGCCCGCCTGAGCCGCGCGGCAGCCCGGTGACACCCCTGGACACGAGGAGGGCGGCATAGGCCCCGAAGCGGCGGGCACGGAGGGACGCGAAGGGGCGGCCGCAAAGAAATGAGCCCCGGCGCCAGGGGGGGTGGGCGCCGGGACTCAGCTTCAGGGGGTCACGCGAAGTGACCCATTTCGGAGGTTACTGGACCAGAGCTCACGCCGCAGCGTCAAAACCCGTGTCGTGAGCCATTCGCTTCAATTCGAGCAGTGCGTGCTTCTCGATCTGGCGGATCCGCTCCCGGGTCAGGCCGTGCTGCTTGCCCACCTCGGTGAGGGTCCGCTCGCGGCCGTCCTCGATGCCGTACCGCATGCGGATGATCGACGCGGTGCGGTTGTCGAGCTTGCCGATCAGGTCCTCCAGCTCCTCGCTGCGCAGCAGCGTCAGCACCGACTGCTCGGGCGACACCGCGGAGGTGTCCTCCAGCAGGTCGCCGAACTGCGTCTCGCCCTCGTCGTCCACGGACATGTTGAGGCTGACCGGGTCGCGGGCCCAGTCCAGGACATCGCCCACGCGCTCCGGCGTGGAGTCCAGCTCGGCGGCTATCTCCGTGTGCTCCGGCTCGCGCCCGTGCTCACGGTTGAACTCGCGCTGCACCCGGCGTATCCGGCCGAGCTCCTCCACCAGGTGGACGGGGAGCCGGATCGTACGGGACTGGTCGGCTATGGAACGGGTGATGGCCTGACGGATCCACCACGTCGCGTACGTGGAGAACTTGAAGCCCTTGGCGTAGTCGAACTTCTCGACCGCGCGCACCAGTCCGGCGTTGCCCTCCTGGATCAGGTCGAGCAGGGGGAGCCCGGCCCGCGGGTAGCGGCGGGCGACGGCAACGACGAGCCTGAGGTTGGAGCGGATGAACACGTCCTTGGCGCGCTCGCCCTCGACGACCAGCGCCTCCAGCTCCTCGCGCGTGGCTCCGCCGGCTTCGCTGTCCACCGCGCCGTCGAGTATCTGGCGGGCGTAGACACCCGCCTCGACGGCCTGGGACAGCTCGACCTCCTTCGCGGCGTCGAGCAGCGGCGTACGCGCGATCTCGTCCAGGTACATGCCGACCAGGTCGCGATCGGCGATCTCTCCGCCCGCGGCGCGAACACTGCTTGCCCGGCTGGTCCCACCGGTGGCGGACGAACGACGGGCGACGGCACGGGTTGCCATGCGTGCTCCCTTGCTGAGTAGGTCGCGACACCCTTCCGGGTGCCCTGCATCCGATGGAAACAACGACTGGAATCCGGACAGAATTCCCACGCGGGGCACTCTTTTTCGTGATCATGCAGTACCCTGTGCCGCCGCAAGGGCGCGCGAGGGTCGAAAAGCCGGGCAGAAGCGCAGGTCAGGCCGGGCATCGGGGACGATTCAGTGACGCTCACGGACGCTCATGGACATCCATGGCCATTACGTACGTGAGACCGCACTCACATCCGTTGTCCCCTCTCACACCCGAACGGCGGCCGCCGCGATTGCGTTCCCACCCCGAAGACGGCCGACGCCCCGTTCGGGTTGCTCGGGATGTCCGGCTTGTCGACCCCGTCCCGCACCCCGACCCGCACCCCGGCCGGCCCCCGCCCCGCACCTCGGACCACCGGTCTAGGACCCATTGACCGGCCACGACGGGTCCGCGGTCCGTTACTCCGGGCAGGATCCGCGCCTAGCGTCCCCCGCATGGACGACACGACGAGCACGGACGCGACCCCCGCTCCCATCCCCACCGGCACGACCACTGCGGCCGACGACACCACCGGCACGCTCGACGAGGCGCTGGAGCGCCTGCACGCCTCGGGCCCCGAGCGGAACGGCTGGCTGAGCAACCACGCCCCCATGGCCGTCGAGGCACTGGTCCGGCACGGGCAGGCACCGGCCGTCCACCGCTGGCTGGACCACTACGGCCACAAGCTGGAGGACATGCCGGACACCTCGTCCCGGGTGACCGGGGAGAACTGGCGCGAGGCCCTGGGCGACCCGCGCCGGATCGCGGACTGGACGGAGTACTTCGGGCGCGAGACCGCCGAGCGCCCCTGGCGGGACGTCCTCGCCGAGTGGTGGCCGCGACTGCTTCCCGGCATCGCGGCGGGCGCCACGCACCCCGTGATCCGGGTCGGCCACTCCGTGCGCACCCTGCTCGTCGGCGAGGCGACCGCGCCCCGCGTCGCCGAACTCGCCCACGGCCTCGGCTACTGGGCCGCCCGCCACCAGCCGCTGCCCGCCCTGACGCCGCTGGCGCCCGCGCCGGACGCCGCCGCCGCGCTGGACGCCGTACCTCCGGTGCCCGAGCAGAGCGGGGGCATGCGGGACCGGCTGGCGCAGCTCACCGCCTTCCCGGTGTGGCCGCAGCCGCCCGCCGACGACCCGGACGGGGCGCGGTCCCGCCTGGAGGAGCTGGTGCGGGCCGCGACCCACCGCTTCGCCACGCACGGGCACGGCGAGCCGATCATGCTGGTGCACGCCGCGACCGCGCCCAATGCCGTTCTGCGCGCCCTGCCCGCACTCCCCCGCGCGCTGTGGGCGTCGAGCCTGGCGGCCGCGTGGGCGGCGAGCGCCGCGGTCACCGCCGCGTACGGCCCCGCCGAGGCCGCCCCGTACGAGCCGGCGGACGCCTCCGCCGACGAGCTGTTCGCGCGGGCGGCGGCGCACGGCGACGACCACACCATCAAGTTCACCGACACCGCGCTGGACGTCGGGGACGCGACGGCCCTCGCCGCCGCGCTCCGCTCGATCGAACTCAACCCGCCGGCGCTGTGACCGGCCGCGGCCACCGGTCCGGCAGCCGCCCCGCCCCGGCGCGAGCGGCACTCAGCCGAACTGCACCGACCGCTTCGCGAGCCCCATCCAGAACCCGTCGATGACGCTGCGGCCCCGGTCCAGCTCGCCCTCCGCGGCGCCGAGCGTCACGAAGAGCGGCGCGAAGTGCTCGGTGCGCGGGTGGGCCAGCCGACCCGCCGGGGACTTGTGCTCGAAGTCCAGCAGGGCGTCGACGTCCTGCGCCCGGAGCGCCCGGTTTCCCCAGTCGTCGAACTCCACCGACCAGCCGGGGACGCCGTCCGCGTGCCGCAGGGCGGCCAGGTTGTGGGTGAAGAACCCGCTGCCCACGATCAGGACGCCCTCGTCGCGCAGCGGCGCGAGCCTGCGCCCGATGTCCATCAGCTTCTGCGGGTCCAGCGTCGGCATGGAGATCTGGAGCACCGGGACGTCGGCCTCGGGGAACATCTCCACCAGCGGTACGTACGCCCCGTGGTCGAGCCCCCGGTCCGGGATGTCCTGGACCGGCGTACCGGCGCCGCGCAGCAGCTTGCGCACGTTCTCCGCGAGTTCCGGGGCGCCGGGAGCGGCGTACCGCACCCGGTAGTAGTGCTCGGGGAAGCCCCAGAAGTCGTGGACGAGCGGGACGGTCTCCGTCGCGCCGAGAGCGAGCGGAGCCTCCTCCCAGTGGGCGGAGACCATCAGGATCGCCCTGGGGCGGGGCAGCCCGGCGGACCATGCGGCCAGCTCACCGGGCCAGACCGGGTCGTCGGCCAGCGGCGGGGCCCCGTGGGAGAGGTAGAGGGCGGGCATGCGTTCCGCGGTGACAGTCATGGCACTCCCCATCCGCTGCTGATCAAGGTAAGTCTTCTAGTGGTCCATTCGAGAGGAAGCATTCTTTAAAGTTCAAGCTTCCTACTTCCGAGACCTTAGCTCTATCTAGTTCAACTTTCAAGAAAAGGTCGTACAGTGGAGTACATGACCACGGCATCCCCCGGCGAGCCCCGCTGGCTCTCCGACGAAGAGCAGCGCGTCTGGCGTGCGTACCTCCACGCCACCACGCTCCTGGAGGATCACCTCGACCGCCAGCTGCAACGCGACGCCGGCATGCCGCACATCTACTACGGGCTGCTCGTCCAGCTCTCCCAGGCCCCCCGCCACCGCCTGCGGATGACCGAGCTGGCCCGGAACGCCAAGATCACCCGCTCCCGGCTCTCGCACGCCGTCGCCCGGCTGGAGAAGAGCGGCTGGGTGCGCCGCGAGGACTGCCCGTCGGACAAGCGCGGCCAGAACGCGGTCCTCACGGACGAGGGCTACGAGATGCTGCGCCGGTCCGCCCCGGGCCATGTCAGCGCCGTGCGTCAGGCGATGTTCGACCGGCTCACCCCCGAGCAGGTGCGCTCGCTGGGCGAGATCATGCAGGTCGTCGCCTCCGGGCTCCAGCCGGAGGGCCCGGACGCGGACCTGCCGTGGCTGCGCTGAGCCCCCTGGCCGCCTGTCGGAACCTTCCACCCGCCGGTCCGATCCCTCTGCCCGCGACGACGAGCGCCCGGCCCGTCGGAACGGAACAGCCGTGCCCCGGCTTCCCGCCCGATCGAGGATCGGGACCGGAAACCGGGGCACGGCCGCTTTCGCACCACCGCTCCCCCGGCCGGTGGGCGCCCTCGGTCAGTGGGCGACGACCGGCATCCTGAACTCGTCCTCGACGCCCTCGGCGTCACCCGACCCGGCGCCGCCGCCGGACGCCGGGGCCGCGGTGGGACGGCCGGCGTTGACGAAGGTCACCGCGATCGTGGCGGCCACCAGCAGGATGCCGACGGCCCACCAGATGGCGCCGGTGAAGCCGTGCACCATCGACTGGAGCTTCAGCAGTTCCGGGTCGGTGGCGCCGAGCGCGGCGTGGGATCCGGCGTACGCCGTCGCGGCCGACGCGGCGATGGTGTTCAGCAGCGCCGTACCGATCGCGCCGCCCACCTGCTGCGAGGTGTTGACCATCGCGGAGGCCACGCCCGAGTCCCTCGGCTCGACGCCGTGCGTGGCGAGCGACATCGCGGGCATGAAGGCCGTGCCCATGCCCAGCCCCAGCAGGAGCTGCGCGGGCAGGATGAGGCCGACGTAGGAGGAGTCGATCTCCAGCTGCGTCAGCAGCAGCATGCCGACGGCGGCGGCGAGGAAGCCGGGGCCCATGAGCTTGCGCGCCGGGACCCGGGTCATCAGCCGGGCGCCGATCTGCGTGGACCCCGTGATCATGCCCGCGATCATCGGAAGGAAGGCGAAGCCCGTCCTGATCGGCGAGTAGCCCTTCACGACCTGGAGGTAGTACGTCAGGAAGAGGAACAGCCCGAACATCGCGATGATGGCGAGGCCCAGCGAGAGGTAGACGCCGCCGCGGTTGCGGTCGAGCACGACGCGCAGCGGCAGCAGCGGCGACTTGACCCGGGCCTCGGTCGCGACGAACGCCAGCAGCAGCACGCCGGACGCGACGAACATGCCGATGGTCAGCCCGTCCGCCCAGCCGGCGGACTCGGCGCGGGTGAACCCGTACACCAGCGAGACCAGACCCAGCGCGGACAGGACGACGCCCGGCACGTCGAGCGACGAGCGGTTGCGGCTGCCGGCCGGCTCCCGGATCACGAAGTACGCGCCCGCGGCCGCCACGGCGGCGAACGGGATGTTGACGAAGAACGTCCAGCGCCAGTCCAGCACCTGGGTCAGGAAGCCGCCGAGGATCAGACCGACGGCGCCACCGCCACCGGCGATCGCACCGTAGATGCCGAACGCCTTGGCGCGCTCCTTGGCATCGGTGAACATCACGGCGAGCAGCGACAGGGCCGCCGGGGCGAGCAGCGCGCCGAAGACGCCCTGGAGGGCGCGGGAGCCGAAGAGCATGGCCTGGTTCTGCGCCGCGCCACCGAGCGCGGACGCCAGCGCGAAGCCGATCAGCCCGACCACGAAGGTCCGCTTGCGGCCCCAGAGGTCGGCGATCCGCCCGCCGAACAGCAGCAGCCCGCCGAAGGCGAGGGCGTAGGCCGTGATGACCCACTGCTTGTTGGCATCGGAGATGCCGAGGTCCGTCTGGGCGTGCGGGAGCGCGATGTTCACGATCGTGGCGTCGAGCACGACCATCAACTGAGCGAGGGCTATGAACGCCAGCGCCTTCCAGCGGCTGGGGTCGGGAAGTCGGAGATCGGCTGTTTTTGACATGGGTGTATCCACCTAAGGGCGCACGGGGCGCGAGAAGTCGTGAACCGGTGAGTCGTGGACAAGAGGTCGTCGAACGGGCCGGGCGGTCAACTACCGATCACAGCCGGACGGTTGACGAGAAAAGGGAAGAAGGAGGAAGGGAGAAGGAGGCGGAGCGGGAGAGAGGTGGTCGGTATGGCGTGGCGGACGCGCCGCCGGACCCCCGTCGGGGCCCGGCGCGGACGTCACGCCCGGCGCCGCAGATCCTCCAAGGTCGCTGCCGTTCCCGGCAGTTCGGACCGGGCCGGGGCCTCCAGTCCGTCCAGGAACAGCTGTAGATGGCGGTGGGTGAACCGGTCGATGTTCAGGCAGCCGGTGCCGGGCAGCGGCCGGGTGAGCTGGGAGAGGGCGACCATGACGTCACCGACGGCGATGTCGGTGCGCAGACGCCCCGCGGACATGGCGCGCGCCACGAGCCCCTCGACGGCCTCTTCGAGGCGGCGGCGCGCGGCGAGCAGTTCGGGGTGGTCCTTGTCGAAGCTGCCGGACAGCATCGGGCACAGTGCCCCGATCCGTTCGTCGGCAGCGGCGTGCACGAAACGGCTGAGCGCGGCGAAGGGGTCGGCCTCCTCGGCCGCCGCCTCCTCCGCGCGGTCGGTGGTCCGGGAGGTGACGGCGAGCACGACCTCGTGCGTCAGCGCGGCCCGGTCGGGGAAGTTCCGGTAGAGCGTGGCGTTGCCGACACCGGCGCGCCTGGCGATCTCGTCGAGCGGCACGTCCGGCCCGAACTCCACGAGCATCTCGCGCGCGGCCGTCACGATCCGCTCCCGGTTGCGCAGCGCGTCGGCCCGCGGACGGGGCGTCCGGGGCTGCGCCGTTCCGGCGGCGGTACGGGCGACGGTGTCCACGACGGTTGTCCTCACTCTCCCGGCCTTCGTTCTCGTTCTCATTCTGTCCCCCTGGACGACCCCTCGCCGTAACCGGGGACCGCCTCCCCGTTTCGCGGGGACACCGATGCAAACGGGGAAGGACTCCCCGGTTATTTCCACACCGGAATGTGATGTGGGTCACCCCGAAGAATCGGGAAACCAGCCGAACGGCGCACTCAACGAGCGACCCCGCAGCACCCGACACAGGCTGATGCGCAGAGCGCAGTCAGGGTCGGCCGACTGCCGCGGACCCCGAGGCGCCTCTATGCAAAAACCACGCCACCGGATACGCAGGCATCGCCGCCCGCTCGCGCTCGGCTCGGCAACGGCCCTGGTCATAGCCGCAATGGCCACCGCCAGCAACACCCTCCCGATAGCCGGCCGGGCCTCCGCCGGCCCGGTGGCCACCGCCCGTTCGGCGGGCATAGCCCCGTGCCGGATATCCGCGGCCATGGGCGTGCAGATGTCGGAGGGCATACCGACGCCGGAGGGCTACGCCCGCTCCACCGGCAAGGTCCGCGCCCTCAACCTGATGATCGACTTCCCGGACGCACCGGGCACCGGACCGGCGATGGACCGGTACGCCGAATTCTTCCCGCAGACCACCCAATGGTTCCGGACCAGCTCGTACGGACGGCTCACCTACGTCCCGGAAACCCCCGTGAAGTCCTGGCTGCGGATGCCACTGCCGTTCTCGGAATACGGAGTGGATCGCGGCTCACCGTACGAACCGGGTTACCGCCACCTCGTCCAGGACATCGCCGCCGCCGCCGATCCGAAGGTGGACTTCGCCTCGTACGACCTGGTCAACGTCCTGGTCACCCCGAACGCCGGGCCCTCCGCCCTGGACACCGTCCTGTCCGTGACCTTCTCCGGCAACGACGACGCCCCGCGCGCGGACGGGGTCCCGCTCGCCAACACGTCCTTCATCTACAGCCGCCAGGACGACGGCTCGGGATCGTTCGAGAAGACCGGCTACCGCGTCCTGCCGCACGAGAACGGCCACGTCTTCGGCCTGCCCGACCTGTACACGATGGAGGGCGGCGGCGCGGTCGGGCACTGGGACATCATGTCCGAGGACTGGGGGGCCGACAACGATCTGCTGGGCTGGCACAAGTGGAAGCTCGGCTGGCTGGACAACTCCCAGGTCAGCTGCGCCGCGAAAGCCGGCACCAGCGAACACGTGCTCCGCCCGCTGGCCCCCCGGGGCGGCACGAAGCTGGCGTTCGTACCGCTGGGCAACGAGTCCGGGTACGCGGTGGAGGTACGGACGCAGGCGGGCAACGACCACGCGATCTGCCGGCCGGGCGTGCTGATCTACAAGGTGAGCTCGGACGTGGACACCGGGCAGGGCCCGGTGTCCGTCGCGGACAGCACCGAGGACAGCACCGGCTGCACCCGCCTGCCCAATGTGCACACCGAACTGTCCGACGCCCCCTTCCGGCCCGGCGAGACCTTCACCGACCGGGCCAAGGGGATACGCATATCCGTGATCGACGAGGACAGCGACGGGAACTACCGGGTCCGCATCACCCGCCCCTGACCTCTTCGTCCGACGAATTCGACCGGCGGATTCAACCGGTGGATTCAGCCTGCGGACGAAGACACGGAGGGGGACACGGACGGCGACGGCGACGACACCCGCACCGCGGCGGCGACGAGATCCGCCAGACGCTCCTCACCGATGGCCTCGGAGGCCGTCGAGGCGATCCGGCCACGTGGGTCGATGACGAGGGTGACAGGCACCCCTTGCGTGCTCAGCAGCCCCTTGGGCAACGTGAGGAGGTGCTTCCCTGCGGGGTCGAGGAGGCTGGGGTACGACATGTCGTGCCCCTCGACGAAGGCGCGGGCCACGCTGGGGGAACTGTCCCGGTTCAGCCCCAGGACGACGACGCCCTGCCCCTCCGCCTTCTTCCGGTACCGCTCCAGCATCGAGACCTGCTTGCGGCAGGGCCCGCACCCGGAGGCCCACGCGTTGATCACCACCGTCTTCCCCGCGTGGTCGGAGAGGCTCATCGGCCTGCCGTCGACCCCGGTCCCCATGAAGGACGGCGCGTCCGGACGGTGCCGGGGATCGATCGTGAGGGTCCCGTCCTTGTGACGGTGGAAGCCCCGGGGCGTTCCCGGGTCACCTCCGCTCACGATCATGCCTATGACGGCCGCGGCACAGACGACGGCGGCCAGCAGGGGGACGAAGGGGTGTTTCATGGGGGGTCCTTGGGGTTCCTTGAGGGATCCTTCGAGACAGCGGAACAACCGGTTCAGCAACCGGGGACATCACCGGGGGCACCGCCCGCCTCCCACGGCCACACAGCCGTTCGCCGAGGGTCACGGTTGCCCACGGACCGGCGACCGCATGGACGGCGCCCCGGACGCTCCCGCGCGGCAAGGCATGCCGAATTCCCCCCGTTCGTACTGAACAACGGCGTTTGCTGATCATTCAGAACGGTACGCCCACCCCCAACTGCCCTCGCGAGCCCCTCCCTTGTAAACATGCGCCCCACCGCCCCCGGGTTGCCTCACTCCCCGAAACATCCCCACCCGGCCCCCCACCCGAAGCCCCCCACCCCGCCCCCCGCCCGGCCGCCCCACCATGAAAGCCCCTCCCCGGCACGGATCCGCTACGCTGTCCCTGGTCGGTCATCGGTACGTCCCGCCACCTGCACCACCGCAGAGGCACCGCACCTCGCCCGACAGCCCCGCCTTCGTAGCTCAGGGGATAGAGCACCGCTCTCCTAAAGCGGGTGTCGCAGGTTCGAATCCTGCCGGGGGCACAGCACTAAGGGCCAGTTCAGAGGCTTGATCCTCTCGAACTGGCCCTTTGCCGTGATCGCGGCCGTGCCACGCACGTGCCACAAAGTCCGCTAGGAGTCCACGTCCCCCTGGCGCTGGCGGATCATGGCTCCCAGTCGATCAGCGATGGCACGGTCCCGGTCAGCCGTCATGTGCTGGTAGATCAGCGCGGCGCGGGCAGTGCTGTGCCCCATGCGCGTCATCAGCTCACGCGTGCTCGCCGTGGCAGCGACCAGGTTGTTCCCCGTGTGCCGCAGATCATGGAAATGGACATCGGCGGCGATGCCCGCCCCCTTGCGCGCCTTGATCCAGTCGTCCCGGAAGTTGCTGCGTCGCAGCTGCCCGCCCTGGGGACCGAGAAAGACGTGGCCGTCACGACCGGCACCCGCGTAGAGCTCCAGGTGCTCGATGACATCGGCCAGGATCTCGTCCGGGAAGGCGACGGGGCGGACACCAGCCGCCGACTTCGGGGCCTTGTCGAAGAGCCTGCCATCCTGCATCTCTGCTTGGGCACGCTGCACCAGGACCACGCGCCCCGTGGTGTCGATGTCGCGGCGCCGCAGAGAGGCCAGCTCACCGAAGCGCAGCGTGGTGAAGGCTGCGAGCAGGACGAGCAGCCGGTATCGGGGAGCGATCGCATCAGCAACGGCGTACACCTCCGCCACGGTCAACACCGGCCGCTCGGGCACGTCATAGCGGTCGGCGCCCTTGATCCGGCACGGGTTACGGCGGATCAGCTCGTCATCGAGGGCCGTGTTCATGATGGCGCGGAGGACCTGGTACGCCTTGACGACAGTCGGCTCGCCCACTCCGGCAGCCAGCAGCCGGCCACGCCAGGCCCGGACGCGGGACGTGGTGACGTCGGCCAGAGATCCCGAACCGAATGTCGGAGTGATGTGCAGCCGGATCACTGCTTCGTTCCGCTCCCTGCTGCGGTCGGCCAGCTTGCGGTCCCGCAGCCAGGCATCGGCGTACTCGGTGAAGGACACGGCTCCCTTGTCTGGGTCTTCCCACTGGCCGCGCGAGATGTCCGCCTCGATATGCGTCAGCGCGACTTCGGCGTCCGTCTTGGTCGCGTAGGTCTGCTCGGCGCTGCGGAGCTGCCCCGTCGCAGGGTCGCGGTATCGAGCCTGCCAGCGACCGGATCGCAGTTGTCGGACCGACCCGAAGCGCCGGCGGTTGCCTTTCTTGTTGGCCATCAGGCAGCCCTCCGCAGTCCAGCCCGCCGGATCGTCACCGGCTCCACGGTGTTGGCTGTGATGAAGGCCGTCACGGCGGTCTCGGGGATGCGGACGTGGCGACCGACCTTGACGAAGGTGATCCGGCGTTCCTCGATCAGTCGCCGGGGAAACCGGACGGTGGTGCCGAGGAGTTCGGCCACCTGATCGACGCTGAGCAGACGTTCCATGCTCACCACTCCCCCATGGTGTCGAGTGCTTCGAGTTCGGTGCGGTGTTCGCGGGCGGTTTCGCGGTTGTGCTGGATGTCGCGGTGGATGTTGGCGGCGAGCCAGGATTCGCCGGGGGTGTGGCCGTGTCCGGCGTAGGTCCAGTGGGCGAGGGTGAGGGTGGTGGCCTCGGGGTGGTCGTCGGGGTCGGGCAGGCCGAGGGCTTCGCGTTGTTGGGCGGCGCGGTAGTCGGCGCGGACCTGGCGGAGGGCGCCGAGGGTGGTGGAGTAGGCGCGGGATTTGGTGGAGAAGTGGCCGCGGAAGCCGAGCATGTGGGCCCAGTCGCGGAGTTTGCGGTCGGGGTAGGCGTGGTGGAGGTCCAGGCACGCTTCGATCAGCCGCCGCGGGTGCTCGGGGACGTCGAGGAGGGTCAGGGCTTCCTTGTTGCCGATGCGGTGGTCGACGGTGCCGGTGGTCTCGGCGGCCTTGGTGGCGTACTTGGCGACGTAGGAGGCGACGGCCTGTTCGGTGAGGTCTTCGCCGTTGCCGAAGGCGCCGATGGGCTGGACGTCGAGCTGGGTGCCCCAGCGCAGGACCCAGCCGGGGAGTCCGGCTTCCTCGTTCGCGGGGACGGCGAGTTCGACCCGGGCCGCGGCGGCGCGGATGGCGTCTTCGAGGAGGGCGTGGGTGGCCCAGGCCGGGGGCGGGGTGTCCGGCCCGCCGGGTCCGTCGAAGCGGATCACGGCGTGGAAGTGCACGGCCCCGCGCTTCTGGTACTCGGCGACCTTCCCGAAGGAGAGCCGGGACTGTTCGCGGGCGTCCTTCTGGGTGAGGCCGGCGCGGCGGGCGATCTCTCGGCGGAGGTAGATCGTGAAGTAGCGCCACAGGTCGGAGGCGTGGTTGTTCCAGAGCACGGCGCCGGCGTAGTCGTAGGTGGTCGGGTCGAGGGGGGTGCCGAGTTCGGGGGCGTTGTCGGGGTGGTGGGTGCCGCAGCGGCAGGGCCGGTTGCCGGGGCGGTTGTGGACGGGGCCGAAGGACGGGGCGGTGAGGGTGGCGAAGACGCGGGGGTGGTCGCGGACGGTGTGGGGGGTGCCTTTGGCGGGGTCGCCGGTGAGGCCGGCGCGGATGAGGTGGTAGGTGTCGCCGGCGTAGGTCCAGGCGCAGGCGGGGCAGCGGGAGGCGCGGCGGTTGCCGCAGGCGACGCGGAGGCGTCCGCCGGGTTCGGTGTCGGTGGTGTAGTGGTGCAGAAGGGTGCCGGTGGCACGGTCGATGGTCTTGGTGGCGCCGGTGAGGTGGATGGGCTGGGCGCATCCTCCGGTGCGGCGGATCTGTTCTTCCCAGCGGTCGTAGCCGGTGGCCCCGGCCACCCTCAGCACATCGGCGAGGGTGGCCGGGTCCAGGCCCGCCGCGGTGGCGGCGTCACTCACGCGGCCACCTCCAGGCGGGAGGCGAGGAACGCGGTGGCGATGTGCCGGGTGTAGGCCGGGGGGATGCACTCGCGGATGCCGTCGCGGTTCATCCAGGGCACGCCCATGTCGGTGCGGGCCTCGGCGACACCGGAGAAGTTCCCGACGTAGTGGGCGAAGTGCCCATTCGCGCGGGGGCGGCCCATCTTGGTGAGCGGGGCCTGGTGGGCGGGGTGCGGGGGCGGGGTGAAGGTGAAGCCGCCGCCGGTCTCGAAGAGGCGGTGGCGGTAGGTGCGCATCCCGAACGCGGCGGCGCACAGGGTCACCGGGTTACGGAGTTCCCGGGCGGCTTCTTCGACGTTCTCGATCACCCAGGGGCGGCCGGTTGCTTCGAGGGCTGCGCGGGTGGGGGCGATGAGGTCGGGGTGTTCGCGGTGCTGGATCTTCTGGGCGCGGCTGTAGCGCTGGCAGGGCGGGGATGCGTGGATGAAGTCGAACTCATGGCCGTGGGCCCGGACGAAGCCAATGGCATCTGCCTGGATGAAGGGCAGGGGGTTGCGGGGCTGCGGGGCGAGGTCGATGCCGGTCACGTCGAACCCGGCGAGGCGGTAGCCCATGCCGGCGCCGCCCTGGCAGCAGAACAGGTCGAGAACGCGCAGCCCGGTGCGCGGGGCGGCGATCACCGGCCGTTCTCCTTCGGGGTGTGGGCGTCGATCCACTCTTCGGCGCAGACCTTGTGGACGGGCTTGCCGCGGTCGGAGCGCAGCGGGGTGGGCTTGTCGCACAGGACGCAGGGCTTGTCGCCGGTGGGGTCGAAGTGCTTCTTGTCGCTCCAGTCGAGGAGGGCCACGGCGCTCACGCCCCGACGCGGGTGTAGGTGCGGGCGGGGGCGGTGTGGCCGGTGCCCTGGCAGACGGGGCAGTCGGCGGGGATCGTCTCGCGGTGACCGGCGGGGGTGGTGTGGCCGGTGGTGACGGCGACGGTGGGAAAGCCGTCGCAGTGGCTGCAGATCGGCCGGGGCGCGGTGTTCTGGGGCATGATGGTGTCTCCCTTTCGGGTCCGTTGGATCTGGGATGGGTGAGGCGCCCGGGGCGGCGGAAGTTTGGCGACCGAGGCCGCCCCGGGGGCTGGTTACTGCTGGGAGTCGTCGGGCAGGGCGATCCATCCGTTGGCCCAGTGGTCCTCGCCGAGGCCGGTGGGCGTCCAGGTGTTGGTGAGGCTTCCGGTGGTGATGAAGCCGAAGGCGATGCGGACGGCCGTTCCCGGAGTTTCGGTGACGGCGGCGCACTTGAAGTAGCGCCACTGTTCGGGCGCCTTATAGCCGTCGGGGCGCCACATGTAGGTCTTGTCTGCGGTGAAGAAGTCCATGTCAGAGGGTCCTTTCATCGGGGTGTGCTGTTGCGGCGGCCGTGGCCCTTGGCCGCGTACATGGCGGCATCGGCGGCGGCGAGTGCCTCGGTGAGGGTGCGTACAGGCAGATCCGTCAGGTGGCAGAAGCCGACCGACGCGGAGACCGGTATGAGGCGGTCGTCGTGGATCACCGGGTGGTGCAAGGCTTTGGTGAGCGTGCGGGGCCCGGAGGTGGCGGCGGGGTCGGCGACGATCGCGGCGAACTCGTCGCCTCCCAGCCGGGCCGCGGTGCCGTGCTGGCCGCACCAGGCGGCGAGACGTGAGGCGGTCGCGGCGATCACCGCGTCTCCGGCGGCGTGGCCGTGGGTGTCGTTGATGGCCTTGAAGTCGTCCAGGTCCACGAGCAGGGCCATGGCGTGCGGGGAGCGGGCGATGATGCGTTCGGCGTGGGTGGTCCAGCCTGCCCGGGTGTGGAGTCCGGTGAGCGGATCACGGCGGGCGGTGGAGAGCCGACGGGCGAGCAGGCTGCCGTGCAGGGCCCATCCGAGAGCGGGTAACGCGGCGGCTATGGCGGTCAGTTCCATGGTGGTCACCGGCCCTTGTTCTGGCTGTTGAGCAGGGAGCGCAGGACGATCGCGCAGAGGGCGACGGATACGGCGGTGACGGCGACCGCGAGGAGCATCGAGACCAGGACCGCGCCGACGACGAGGACCACAGCGGTCCCGCCGGCGACTGCGGCGACCAGCGCGCCGGGGGTGAGCCGCACGCCGGGCCGGGAGACCGGCAAGGGTGCCGGGGCCGGGGCGGGCATCGGAGCGGGGGTGTGGTTGCAGTCGCAGGCCGGGTGGGCCAGGACGGCGGGCGGCTGAACGAGGGACGTTTCCGGGGTCGGTGCGGTGTCCGGGGCCGGGTACTTCGGGCTGAACATGTCGTGCTCCTTTCAGGGGTTGCAGCGGTGGGTGCGGGCGGCGAGTTCGGCGGCGGCACGGCTGTGGTAGTCGGCGGAGAAGTTGCAGCCGGGGGCGGTGCAGGCGGCGGTGTGCTTGGTGCGGCCCCGGCCGTCGTAGTGGGTGCCGACCTGGACCGGGCCTATGCGGATCACGTTGGTGAAGCGGTTCGGGCGCGGCATGACGGTCAGTCGTTCCGGCTGGTGAAGTCGTCGGCGTGGTCGGTGAGCCACTGGTCGATCTCGGGGTGTTCGTCGGCGGTGGCCTGGCTGATCGCGGCCTCGCCCAGCTTCATGCCGTCAACGAGGCGGTTGTTGCGGGTGAGTTCGGCGGAGCGTTCGAGCGCGGCGCGGATGGACGGTCGCATGTGGTTCTCCTGTCAGGCGAGTTGGGCGGTGATGGCGTCGGCGAGCGGGCCGGGAACCCCGAGGCGGGCGCGCAGGGCGGCCGAGTCGATCGGGTTGCCGGTCGTGGCGTGGTGGGTGTCCGCGATCTTCCGGGCGTGATCCAGCAGGGCCGGAGGCACCGCCATGACCGGAGCCGGAGCGGGGGCCGGGGCCGGGGCGGGCTCGGGTGCGGGCGGGAGCTGCGGGGCCGGTTCGGGGTCGGGCTCGGGTTCGGGTGCCCGTTCCACCGTGATCTCCGGGACCGGCTCCGGTTCCGGGGCGGTCAACGGCGGCTGTTCGCGGGCGGGTTCGGGGTCGGCCGGTGCTTCGGCGGGGGCGGGGGCGGGTTCGGGGTCGGCCGGTGCTTCGGCGGGGGCGGGGGCGTGGGCCAGGAGGGTGCCGCCGAGGAAGGCCAGGGCGGGCCATCCGGCAACGAGGATGCGCAGCCAGGCCGGGACGTGGTCGAGGTCGAGGAGTCCGGCGGTGGCGATGTTCGCGCCCAGGGAGGCGGCCAGGGCGATCACGAACCAGACCCAGGCCGGGCGGTTGCCGGCGTGGGTGCGCATGCGGCGCCAGGCGGCGACCAGCAGGAGGTCCACGCTGATCGGGTAGGCCCATGCCTTCCAGCCGTCCTGCCCGGCCGCCAGGGCCAGATCGTGCAGGTGGGAGAAGGACAGGGCACCGGCGATGACGGCCTGGACGAGCACGGCGTCGAGGCGGATGGTGGGGGCCCTCTTGGCGACCATGGTGATGATTCCTTCGGGTTTCGGGCATGGGCGGGGTAGGGACCTGGCGCGAGACGGCCGCGCCGACCGGGGGTGCGAGGGGGCGTTATTCGGTGACCGGCCGCGGCTTGACCAGCGGCGACGCACCGGCCGCGGCCGTGGCGACGGGGACGGCCGGGCGGAACGGGGCCAGGGCCGCAACCGCGGGAGTGAGGTGCGCGTACGCGCGGCAGATCGCTGCGGCGTCGGCCGCGGTCAGTTCGGGGGTGCGGATGCGGGACCAGCCGCCGGAGGCGTCACCGGCCACCGCCACGCCGGGGCGGTCCGGCGGAATCGTCGTGACGGCGAGAACCGCGTCCGGGGCGATGTCGCCCAGGCCCATGTCGGCGGTCTGCTTGTCGTTGACCCGGTGCACGACACGGCCGGTGAGCTGGGCACGGAGCATGGTGGCGCCCTTGCCGAGTTCGGAGCCGAAGCGCTGCCCGCAGACCTCCAGGTAGATCCCGACCGCACGGGCCATCTGCGCCAGACGGATCATGTGCATCACCATCCGGTCGCGGCGCTCCTCATCCTTCTTCGCCGCGGTGAGGAACAGCTCCGCCACCTCGTCCACCAGCACCACCAGCGGCACCGGGCGCACCTTCGCGGGCAGGGCCCACAGATCGGAGACCCCGTGCTCGCTCAGGGCGTCGAAGCGCTCCTCCATCTCCCTCACCAGTACCTCCAGGAGCTGTGAGGCTTCGTCGGGGGTGACGGCCAGGGCGGAGAGCCGGGGCGCATACCCGCGCTGTTCGACCCCGCGTTTGCAGTCGATCCCGACCAGGCCCACCGGGAGTTTCGCCAGCCCGGCGATCAGGTTGCGCTGGTACATCGACTTGCCCGACTGATTCGCGCCCAGGGTCAGGGAGTGCGGGATCTTGGTGTAGTTGCGGACGAACGCGGTCCCGTCCTCCCGCAACGCCACCGGCACCACCAACGGACCAGGGGCCAGCTTGCGGGGCAGGCGGCGCGGCATCCTCACCCGGCGCAGCACGTCGTAGCCGGTCATGCGCAGTTCGACGAACCCGGGCTTGGTCTCGACGACGTGGACGGAGTGGACGCCCCAGGCGTGGCGGAGCCGTTCGGAGGCGGCGGCGACGTCGGCGGGCTCCAGGCCGGCGGGCAGCCGGAGGGTGGCGCGCATTCCGGTGGAGGAGCCGCGGACCTTGCGGACCTTCGGCGGGACCGGCTGGACGTCCTGGCGGCGGGCCACGTTGCGGACCATGAACGCCCGCAGGCGGGACGGCTGGACCGTCAGCCCGCACACGTCCATCGTCGAGTGGTACGTGGCCGCGAAGCGGACCCGGGCCACCGGCAGGCCGGCCAGCGACCAGAACACGCGAGGCGCGCGAACCTTCGCGTAGCCGAGCCCGCCCGCAGCCGATAAGGCCCCGGCCAGCTCGATCACCGTGGCGACATCCGACATGGTCAGGCCCCCAGCGGGGTGACGGCCACCGCGCGGAAGCTGATGCCGTGCCGGGTCTGGCCGTTGAACGTGTTCTCCCAGTCCCGCGCCTTCAGCCCGATCACCGTCACTGGGGTGCCCGGGGCCAGGTTCTCCGGGACACCCGTGCTCGGCACCGTCACCTGGTAGAGGTTGCCCTCCCCCTCGTCCGAGATCAGCAGGCCCACCGTCGCGAGCTGGGCACCGGTCTCCCGGTCCACCGCGACCTCCCCGGTCTGCTTGCTCACCAGCTTCGGCGTCGGAGGCGTCGCCACGAACACGACAGCGGTCGAAACATCGATCTTGAAAGACGACATGAGCGCATCCCTTGTTCAGGAGGCCGCCGCCGCTCGGCAGCCTCTCTAGACATCTCCAGTGAAGCCACCTTCTCTAGAGATGTCAACAGATCTCTAGAGAAGTTCCTCAGGGTGTGCCGAGAGTGTGAGCGCGTCGAGGTTCCATCCGCGGGTGGAACTAGATCGACCGCGGTCGGAACAAAGGCTCTAGGCTGTCTAGAGAAGCGAAGGAGAGAGAACTCATGGCCACCCAAGGCGCCCAGCGGCAGCCGAAGTACCAACGGATCGCCGATGAGCTGCGGGATGCTATTCAGGCCGGTCGCTACGGTCCAGGTGATCGGCTGCCAGGCGAGAATGACCTGATGGCTACCTACGACGTGGCCAGGATGACCGCCCGCCAGGCTCTTGGCGTCTTGCAGAGCGAGGGTCTTACCGAGTCCCGAAAGGGCGCAGGGGTGTTCGTGCGCTCGTTCCGTCCGCTACGGCGCCAAGGAATCAAGCGTCTGGCCCAGTCGCAGTGGGGTGAAGGCCGCTCAATCTGGTCGGCGGACACGGAGGACCGCACCCTCGTGGTGGACAAGGTGAACGTGACAGAGGAGCCGGCTCCGGACCGCGTTGCTGGAGTCCTAGAGGTGGAGCCAGGGGCAGCTGTGTGCGTACGCCGTCGCCGCTTCGTCCTAGATGGCAAGCCGATCCTGTTGGCTACCTCGTACCTTCCCGCGTCTCTGGTAGCAGGGTCTGCAATCACTCAAGAAGACACTGGCCCCGGGGGCACGTACGCGCGACTTGCCGAGTTGGGATCCAAGCCCGTCCACTTCCGGGAGGAGATTCGCTCGCGCATGCCTTCAACGTCCGAGGCGAGCGAACTGGAGCTCTCGACGGGTACTCCCGTTATGCTGATCTGTCGTACAGCATTCGCTGACAAGGGCCGCCCCGTTGAAATCAACGAGATGACCCTCGATGCCGCGTCCTACATCCTTGAGTACGACTTCGACGCGTAGCAACCACTCATTGTTGCAACCAGGTTTCGTGTCGTCGGGCAACGTTGAAGATGCGCTCGATCTGATCTGTGGAAAGTGCAGGAGCCAGCCCAGACAGAAGGGTGTGCACCTTTGCCCCGTCTACCACGAGGACTGGAGCCGCAGCGTTCTTCACCGTGAGTGTCGTGGCACCCACGACCGCAACGACAGGACGAACGGACACTGAGAATCCACAATGCGTCGACAGGGTGCGTGCCGTACGCCGTGCCTCGTGTTCACTGATGACGATGTGCTTGGTGGGGGCTCGGTTGACGGTGATGGCGTGATCTCCGTACCAAACATTCTTACCCTTATGGAACTTCGAGTTGACGGTGAAGACTCCAGAAGGGCCGATGGCCAAGTGGTCGATGTCAGACTTGCTGGGCCATTGGATGGAGTGCAGGACGCACCAGCCTTGACCTCGAAGGGAGTTCAACCGGCGCCCAGTTGTTCGCTCGCCAACCAGGCCAAGTGCCCAACTGCGCAGTTCTCGGTCCGACGACCAGCGCGCGAACTGCCGTTTCATCCTGTTGGGTTCCAGCTCTGCGAGCTTATGTCGTATCGCGTCTCCCGGCCGGTTCGAGATCAAGTCTCCTTGCGGCAGAGCCATCCGTCCTCCCTCGTTTAGGAGCCCAGGGCATCACGGGCGCCCCTGGCTGCCAAGACGTCGAATCTCGCCATTGGAGTTGTTACAGGTTTCTCTACCTCATCAAGCCCCACCCTTCGGGCGGGGAGAGGGGGAAGGGCAAGGGGGTTCCTCCTTGCTGTGCGGCAGACCGCTGCATCCGGAACCATCGGGAATGAGGGCACCCACGACGAAAGACCCGAGCCCCTACCCGGTGAGAGTTCACGACAGCCAGCAGCACCACCCCGCGGGGGACCCTTGCGCGCACCGGCCGGGCCTCCGAGGGCTTGGAGATCTGCTTCTTCGGGCCTGGTGGCTCTTGTCTTTTCGGACATCCGGCGCGGGCGAGGCAATCGGCATTCAGCCGTCGCTACGGATAACACCCCACCGGCCCGCCACGCGGGCCGGCGCGGGCTCGGGGACTCGGGCGCCGCTCCTGCCTCCGGCACGCTCCGCCCGGCCCCCGGCCCCGCGCCACCAGTAAGTTGCCGCAGGGTTACCCGCCACACGCTTTGCACCACCCTCCATCCCGCCGGACCGAGGACGACCACACCGCCACCGGAACCACCCCGAGCGCCACGGCCCCACCGGAACACCACACCCCACACGGACAGCAGCACCGCCACGCCCCCCCCAGGACCAGCCCGACACCGCCGCCCAGCCCGGAACCCGGAAAACGAGCAGACGGAAAAGATCGGGGGACGAGGCGGGAGGGCAAAGAAAGGTCAGGACATGCCTCCGGCGGGGGCGCTCAGACTCCGGGATGGACGGAGCGCCGTCCGCGAGTGCCGGCCGGAGCGTGGCGAGCGTCGTGGGGCTCCCATCCCGACCACCTTCGACCCAGGCAGAGCCGAGCAGTCGCGGCCCAGGGCGTCAAGGTCGTTCGTACAGTGGCGCGCTCCACCTTGACGCCCTGAACCACGACCGCTCCACGGTGTGTGGGTCGAAGGCGGACGGGATGGGAACTGGGGTGAGTTGAGGGTTGTCCTGAAGCCTAGGCCAGCATCCGCAACAGCACCCACGAGTGAAGATCATCAACAAGTCGCTTGTACGTAGCGACGTTCAGTTGTCCGCCTCGATAGTTCTCCCCATGGGCGGTCTTGTTGCGGACCGCCAGCAAGTTGCCCAATGAATTTCGGCGCTCGTCGGTATCCAGAAACGAGACAATTTCAGCCTTCCAGGCATCCCCGAACCTACCCACGACCCTTTCTAGAGCTTCGGGAGTAAGATTCGGCGCCTTACTGAAGGATGACAGAGCGAAACTCCGCGCAGCGCCAGCAGTAGTGCTAGAAATATATCCACAGACAGCCTGAAAAATCAGCTGCTCCATGTACCCCGACAGGCGAATGCACATATATTTATGCATATCCTCCTGAAGCGGAATATCAACCGACAACAGGCCCTCCCTGTACCTCTTATACGAGGAATCCAGGTCGGTCTTTAGTTTCAATATCTCAACCCGGGCACTATTCTTGTTCGTCGGCAAGAGATTCCCCCCGGAACGCCCTGGTCGCGAGCTTGATGCGGGCACTAACTTGTTCCGCATGTGAGGTACTTTCCGAGATGGCGTACTGGTACCTATCGTTTTCCAGGAGAGTCGTTAGCGCCGCCGAAACATCCTCGGCGGAAATATCGGCGCGCTGTTCAAATGCAGACATCAACCCTACCAGCACTGCATCCGTGTGTGCCGCGTTCACCTGAGTACCGCGAATCTTGAGGGCCCGCACTCCTCGGGCTTCATTGAGCAGTGCAGTTGCCTTAGTGAAACGGGACCGGATCGCCTCAGCATCCGCCGGAAGTTGATCCTGGTTCACTTCTAGGTAGTCGTTCAAGAAGCGTGCCATGGGGGGCCGAAATACCTGAATGCCACGCGCTGTCGGCATCAGAGAAATAGCCCTCAGAATCAGCTCATGGTCCTTGAGGTCGCGATTCTGCGGCCCAAACAAGGTCCTCCAGTTTGGATCCTGGTTCAGATCCCTAACGAAATTCACAGTTTCACCGGCGTACAAGGCGACCCGGATTTGCTGTGGCTTCAGGTTCGTGCCACCACTATTGATCCTCTCGAAGAGAGAATATACTCCACGCTTCCCTTCCGCCCCCTTGGGAACGACAATAGTTGCCTGAATGAAGGTGTTGTCGAAGATACGCTGCTGGGTGGGCTCCAGATTCTCATAGGTGTGCCCTTTAAAATCATCACCCACATATCGAAGAGCAAATTTACTCAGCCCCCTAACGGACCGATACGTTCCCCGCTTAAATGCTTGGAGGGTTGTGAGACGCTGCTGACCATCTAGGACGAGGTATCGCCGATCAGCTAGCTCTACGAGGAAAATTCCTGGCACTGGGTAACCAAGCAAAATGGACTCGATAAATCGATCCATCTGCTTTTTCTTCCAGACGAGCCCTCTCTGGAAGCCTTCGAAACCTGCAATGTCATCTTCGGCAAGTGGTTCGAAGGTAGGGATTATGAAAGTGTCGTTATTGAGCCGCTTAACCAGGCCGTCGACGTCGAAGTCTGCCCCGAAGTACCGCAGGGCATCATCTGCCCGAACGGGCGAGTTGTCGACCTCGTCGGTTTCAGGATCCAGAACATCTGAATCCGCCTCGACAAGGCTTTCCTGTGGATCTTCGTCGGACTCGGCCGCTGCTGCTGTGACACTCTGACTGTCTGCCATGCCGCAACCCTAGCTAGTGGCGCCTCACTCAGTGGGGCACTTGTCCATCTTTCGTTCGGTGCTGTCAGTACACAGTCGTACGCTTCCGCCATGCGTAGAGGAGCGATCACACGTGAGTCCGTGCTCAAAGCCTTGGCTGAGCACGATGAGCTGGGACGTGACGTCTTCCTGGCGAAGTACGGCTTCGGAGCGGCGCGGTCTTACACCTTGGTGCACGAGGGCCGAGAGTACGACTCCAAGGCAGTCGCCGGGGTAGCACACAAGTGGGACCAGGGGAGGGCTCTTACGCCAGTCGAGTTCAGCGGAGGCAAGGACCATGCCGTGGCATGGCTCAAGCGGATGGGCTTCCAGGTCAAGGCCATCAAGAACCCGGACTGGGCTCGCGACGAGATCATCCTCGCTTGCCACCTGGTGATGGAGAACAGCTGGAAGGGGCTGGATGCCCAGGACAGCCGAGTAGCGGAGCTATCTACCCTGCTCCAGCTGCTTCCCATCCATCCTGAAGCGGAGCGCAACGAAAAGTTCCGCAACTCCAACGGCGTTGCTCGCAAGACATTCGACATCGCCACCCGGCACCCGGGGTACCAGGGAAAGCCCACCAACGGGGGAGTTCTGGATGTTGCGGTGCTGCACGACTTCCTTAGCCGGCCGGAGGAGATGGCCGAGGCTGCACGGCTCATCCGGCAGGGCATCGCCAGGGGCGAACTGCAGGCCTTCGTGCCGCCTGAGGACGAGGATTTCAGCGACGACTACAGCGCGCCGGAAGGTCGATTGCTCATGCGTCGGCACAGGGCACGTGAGCGGAACAAGGCTCTGCGCAAGAAGAAGGTCACTTCTGTTCTTCAGCGCGGCGGACAACTCGCTTGTGAGGCGTGCGGCTTCAACTTCGAGAGGGTCTACGGGGACCGTGGTGCCGGGTATATCGAGTGCCATCACGTTCTCCCGCTCCACGTAGCAGGGGAGGGCCGAACCAAGCTCAGCGACCTCGCCCTCATCTGTGCGAACTGCCACCGCATGATCCACCGCCGCGCCCCTTGGCCTACACCTGCGGAGCTGGGAGCCACGATTGAAGAGCATCAAGCCTCCTTGCACACCGAATCCACTGCCACCGCACGACAGTTCAATCGGATCTCAGAAGATTCCCTCCCTGAAGACCGACGATGACCGACCTAGTAGAGCCTGTCCTGCTATTCGACGAAGACGGCCGCATGTTCATCCTTCACGACTCATCCCTGGCCGACGAGCTGATCGAGTCTGCGGACGAATTCTGCGAAGGCTATGACGGCAAGGGCCGTCCCCTCCGAGCGCATGGGGCCTCTGGTCAGGTGGCCTTGGCTCTGGTCGCCTCAGAAGCGCACGAAGATAAACTCCGCACGCAAGTCGAGCGCTACTACTCGGTCTACGCTGCACGACACCCCACACGAACCCCTCCGCAGAGAGATGATCTTGCAGCCTTCATTCGTGCAGTGGCGGACGACTTCGTCGAAGAGTAGGAGCGAAGGCCCGTGCCACAACCGCGCCAGATAGGACGGGGACTCACGGGGAACGGCGGCTGATCGCGGAGGGCTGGGCCGACAGACGCCGAAGTCAACTTCCCGCAGGTCAGGCCCCAAATCATCTCACCTCGCTCCTAAAGCGGGTGTCGCAGGTTCGAATCCTGCCGGGGGCACCAGTTCAGAAGGGGTCCACCTCCGGATTTTCGGAGGTGGACCCCTTCTGACATCCAGATCTGACATCAACGGCGGCGATCACTGACGACCGGGACGCCTCCTGAGCAGCCGGTCCATGTGGCTCATGGCCTCGCGCTGCGTGTCCTGCACGACGTGCGTGTAGACGTCCATGGTGATGCTGATTTGGGAGTGCCCAAGGATCTCCATCACGACACGGGGCGCGACTCCGGCCGCCGTGAGGAGGGTGGCGGTGCCGTGTCGGGCGTCGTGCAGCCGGATCACCCGGAGGTCGGCGGACTCGGCGACGCGGGTGAAGGAGCGGTAGACGTTCCGCGGCTCGACCTGGCGGCCGGTGCGGGTGGTGAAGACGTAGCCGGACTCCTGCCACCGCTCCCCCGCCTTGGCACGAGCAGCTGCCTGCCGCATCCGGTGCCAGCGCAGCAGCGCGATGCAGAGGGCGGGCAGCGGGACTACCCGGCGACGGCGGCTCTTGGGATCGTCGTCGTGCAGGACGCCCCGACGGCGCCGGGTCTGCTGGCGGACGTGGAGGACGCGGTTGTCCAGGTCGAGGTCCGACCAGCGCAGTCCGACGATCTCACCCCGGCGGAGCCCCATGGCGATGGCCGGCACGAAGGCCGCGTAGAGCGGGTCTTTCCGCGACGCGGCGAGGAAGTCGAGCGTCTCGTCCAGCGTCCAGGGGTGCAGCTCGCGTGCGTCGGCGCGGGGCGGTTCGACGAGCTTGGCCACGTTGCGCGTGATCAGCTCCTCACTGCACGCGGGCGGGAGCGCCGAGCGCAGCACGCGGTGCGACTCTTTGGCCGTCGCGGCAGTGGTCTGGTTCTCCAGTCGGACGAGGAAACGGCGCACATCGGCGACGCTCAGGGATTCGAGCCTCTTCGCACCGAGCATCGGCGACAGGTGGAGCCGGACGTGTGCCTCGTACTTGTCGTACGTGCTGAGCTTCCGGCGCGGCTTGATGACGTTGTCCAGCCAATACGGCAGCCACTCGGAGAGCTTGGCCGAACGAGTGGGCACGGGAATCTTGATCGAGACCAGGCAGCGGGAGCGGATCAGGTCGTAGACCTTGGAGCGTCCGAGCTTGGGCCGCGTCATGACCTCGGACACGGTCAGCAGCTCTGCGGTGGCGGTGGTAGTGCTGCGGCTCCTTCCATGATGAGTTGGTCTTTCAGGGCTTCGCGGGCGGTGTCGCGGTTGAGTTGGAGGCCGCGGGCGATGGTGGCGGCGAGGGCGGGTTCGCCAGGGGTGTGGCCGTGGCCGGCGTATTGCCAGTCGGCCAGGACGAGGACGAAGTCCGGTTCGAAGTCGGGCGTGCCGAGGGCTTCGCGTTCTTGGGCGACGCGGAAGTCAGCGCGGGCCTGGCGGAGTTCGCCGAGGGTGGTCGAGTAGCGGCGGGACTTGAACCTGGAGTGGCCTCGAAAGCCGAGCACGTGGGCCCAGGCCCACAGGCGCCGGTCCGGGGAGAGCGGGTCCAGGTGCTTACATGCTTCGATCAGGTGTCGGGTGTGGTCGGGGACCTGGTGACGGTCGAGTTCGGAGAGTTCGCCGATGCGGCGGTCCAGGGTGCCAGTGTTCTCGGCGGTCTTGGTGGCGTACTCGGCAACGTAGGAGGCGACGGCCTGTTCGGTGATGTCGGAGCCGTCGCCGAAGGCTTTGACCGGGCGTACGTCGAGTTGGGTGCCCCAGCGGAAGGTTCGGGCCGGTTGGTCGGCGGCGGCCGGGACGGACACCGATGTGTAGCTGCGCGAGGCAGCTGCGTGGATCGCGTCGGTGAGGAGCGTGACCGTGGCCCAGGACGGCGGCGTCTCGGGGCCTTCCGGGCCGTCGATGCGGATCACTGCTTGGAAGTGCAGGGAACCGCGCTTTTGAAACTCGGCGACCTTGCCGTACGAGAGCCGGGCCGACTCCTTCAGCTCTCGCCGGGAAAGGCCGGCGCGGGCGGCGATCTCGCGGCGGAGGCGGGTCGTGAAGCGCATCCACAGGTTGCCCGCGTGGTTGTTGAAGAGGACGGCGGCGGGCTCATTGCGGCGTGCGTTGGGGGCTCCCATCCCGTCCGCCATCGACCCAGGCAGAGCCGAGCAGTCGCGGCCCAGGGCGTCAGGGTCGTTCGTACAGTGGCGTGCTCCACCTTGGCCCCCTGAACCACGCCCGCTCCACGGTGTGTGGGTCGACGGCGGACGGGATGGGAGCTGGGGAGAGTGGTGGGCTGACAACGAGCGCAACGCGGCCCCTCACCTACTTGTGAGGGGCCACGGAACCGTGGAGTCGGGGACCGTGGGGCCTTTCGCTGAATTCGTGGTCTTCAGCGAAAGCGCCAGAAGGGCGCCGCTTCCGGATCGACCATCGCGGCCGGTGAACGACCACCATCATTTACCGAGTATTCAGCGCAGGCGGAAAGGCGGACCTTGAGCGCAGCCGGGCGGCACATTATTGCCGCTCACGTTAAAGTCTGCACACGTAAGGAACAGGTCGTTATATTTGCCGAGCAGGAAGGCAATGATACCGATCGCCACCGTGATGCCAACGGCCATGAAACGCTGAGCTGCAGGAAGTTCATCATAGTCGGACAGCAGAATTTTCGACAGCAGCCAGGTCAGATACGGAGCACCCACCAGGGTAATCACCACCTCGAAGTAATGAAGGTAGTGGAAACCGCCGCTTCTTGGTGCCGTAATGCCCAGAATAATCCAGAGGGACGGCAATAGAAGTGCGATCCAACTGCTCCAGGGCACGGCAACTCTCCTGCGTAGCGCCAGGCCCGAGAGCAGTACGGCTGTGGCCACAGCCCAGAGAGCCATCGCACTGTCGAAGAAGATGTCGCCATAGGCGCCGAATGTGAACGCCGGCCACCAGATGACTAATGTTCCACCCGCCGCCGCGGCCGCGGCGGTTCGCAGAACAGAGTGAATTTCAGGTAGGCCGCGCCTAGCGTTCGGGCTCGGATCGCGCGGCTCTCCATGCATCATTCCAACTCCACTAATTCACCGTCAAGCCGGCAGGCGATTACTTCTATTCGCTTCTTTTTGCAAGATAAATTCGGCTCGCCCGACAATATATAGGTGCGACTTCCCAAGTTATGGCAACACGCCGTTGCGGCAGTGGTTCTCGCATTGCTTCGCATGACCGCCCAGTCGCAGCGGGTTCCCTCCTCGCCCGCATGCGCGCCCGCGGCGTGCGCGGGCCTTGATGACCTGTGGACAGTTCTACCGCGCCACTGTCAGGAGGCGAGGATGCCGATGCCGTCACCGAGCAGTTTCAGCCCCAGGACGAAGAACAGGACCGCCATCACGGCGACGTTGTGCTGAGCTGCCCAGTCTTTCCAGTTGCCGAGTGTGGTCTTCGCTCGCTCTCCCCCGAGCAGGAAGACTCCCAGTGGGGCCAGCAGGCCGAGGGTGGCGATCAGGACGAAGACGGCCAGCGATGCGATCTGCTGCCCGACCGGCAGCCCGGCTGAGCCAATGGAGGCGGCCGCGGCGACGGTCAGCGGGGCGTTCTTGGCGTTGAGCGCGGCCAGCGCCAGTCCGAGTCCGAAGACCTTGACCGGCGTGAGGCGGTCGATCGCACCCATCCACTTCGGCAGCTGGGCCTGTGAGGGATCCTTTGGGCGCCGGTGCCATTGCCGGGCGCCGAAGACGACGAGGAATACGCCAAGAGCGAGCTTGAGGGCTCCCACCCACGTAGCCGGATGATTGTGCGCGGAGGCACCTGTGGGGGAGGCGATTGCCAACATCACCGCGCCCAGTGCCGCGAGTCCCAGGATCCAGCCGACGGTGAAGAGGGGGCCGTTGAGACGTCCCCGAGGCGTGGCGAGTATGAGGATGATGGCGATGATCGGGAGCGGGCTGATCGCGACGCCGGCCGCAAAACCCAGCACGTCACCGAGAACTGCGCCCATGGTTGCCTCCAGGTGGGGATCAGGGGGCGATCCAGTGGAGCAGGGCTTGGCGCAACCGATGCCCCGGCGCCTGGGCCGCGCACCGGGCTGTTGTGTGATCGGCTGCGCCGCTGTCTTCACGGCCGCCCGCAAGTGGCTGCCCGAGAATGGCGACGACGACGTACTCGGCACGTCACACCAGTTCCATCCTCCTGCGCTCGGCCGGATCTGTCCTCGGGAGTTTCTCGGGACACGCGAGTACCCCGGCGTTGCCCTGCCGCACCGGCCTGGCTGGACCCCGCAGTGCCGGAGCTTCCCGAGAATCCGCCCCAGGTGACCACAATGCCCAGGGCCCGGGATGCGAGGCAGTGCATCCGCAGTGAGGATTGATGTGTGGGGGCGATGGCGCCCCATGTCCGGGCGCTTGGCAACCCTCGCATCGATCTGTGACAGGAGGACCTCGCGATGGCTGCGACAGATGCAACCCAGCCGGCTCACCCTGAGCACCCGGGCATGACGGATGGGGTCAGTAACGAGTTCACCGTTTTCACCAAGATCAAGCCGGGCGAGGCCGATGCGTTGCGTGAGGATCTCACCCGGCTCGGTGACGCGGCGAATGACGAGAACGTCCATGCCGCGCTGCGCCAGATCGGCACGCTGCACGATGCACGGCACGTCATTTTCGACAACGACACCAGGTTCATGTTCGCCAGCGTCTTCGACGGCTCGTGGGACACCTACATCGACGACTTCGCCAAGACGGTGGTCGGGGCCCGCTTCGACAAGGTCTTCTCGCACAGCGAAGGGTTCCCCGGCATCAAAGATCCAGGGGTCAAGGACTGGTTCCTCGCCCACCAGGAGCCCGCGGGAGTCTTCGTGAGCGCCTATCCCGATCTGACCGTTCAGCAGATCTACAAGGACCAGCGCGTGGACGACGCGTTCCAGGCGGTGCTGGACACCGCCGAATTCCGGGCAATGCTGGATAATCCCGCCAACGCGGAGCTGGTGAGCACGCCAGCCTTCCAGAAGCTGCTGGAGGAAGCCGCGGTCTAGCAGTCGGACGCAACCAACCCTCAGAGCTGGCCCAGCGTCGGTGGACGGCGCCGGGCGCTGGTCGGCCTCTGCAGGTCTGCCCGCGCAAAGGCCGATATGGAGGCACAAGCGAGCATGAACACGACAGAAGGCAGCCGCGCAGTCGGCGTGCGCGTCGAGATCGACGACGTCCAAAGCGGGGCACTACGTCCACGGCCCGTGCCGTACGAGGGAAAGTTCGTCTTCCTGCGGGTCGATGACCGCCACGCCGGGCGCGCCCTCCTGCAACGGCTGCTTCCGGTGACGGCGAGCGGTCTGCCCAGCGTGGACCCGGGCCAGGATGCCTGGGTGGCTGTGGGGCTCACCTACCAGGGACTGAGTGCCCTGGGAGTGCCCCAGGAGTCGCTGGACAGCTTTCCGCAGGCGTTTCGTGAGGGCATGGCCGCTCGGGCGGAGCTGATCGGCGACGTGGGCGAGAGCGCCCCGGCCCACTGGGAGGCACCGTTTGGAACGGGCGATGTTCATATCGCGTTGAGCGCTCTCTCCTCCGATGCGGCGCAGCTGGACAAGGAGCTGGAGCGGGCCCGCGTCGCCTACGAGGACACGCCCGGTGTCCAGGTCATCTGGCAGCAGGATGTTCATCAGCTCCCGACCGGGCGAACCACCTTTGGATTCCGCGACGGCATCAGCCAGCCGAACATCGAGGGCGTCGGGCTGCCCGGCTCGAACCCGCAGGAAGCCCCGATCAAGGCGGGCGAGTTCATCCTCGGCTACCCCGATGAAACCGGCAATCTGCCGCCGATGCCCAGCCCCGATGTGCTGGGGCGCAACGGGACCTACGCGGCCGTTCGCAAGGTCCACACCAAGGTGGCGGCCTGGCGGCAGTACCTGCGCGCGAACAGCTCCGGTGCCGAGGAGGAGGCACTCCTGGCGGCGAAGATGGTCGGGCGCTGGCCCAGCGGGGCGCCGCTTACGCTGGCGCCGGAGCACGATGATCCGGAGCTGGCGGCCGATCCGCATCGCGTCAACAATTTCCTGTACCGGGAGAACGATGATCGCGGTCTCCGGTGCCCGGCCGGTGCGCACGTCCGGCGCGTCAACCCCCGAGATTCCACCATCATCGGCGACGCGCGGATGCACCGGCTCATCCGCCGCGGCACCACCTACGGCCCGCCGCTGCCCGAGGGCGTACTGGAGGACGACGGCGCCGACCGGGGCCTGGTCGGAGTCTTCCTGGGGGCCCACCTGGAACGACAGTTCGAGTTCATCAAGGCCGAGTGGGTCAACGACGGCAACTTCATCGGATATCCCGGCGAGAAGGACCCGGTGGCCGGGCATCACGGCGGAACCGGCAGCGTCACCATCCCGGAGAGGCCGGTCCGGCGCCGTCTGCAGAATCTGCCGAGCTTCGTGGTCACCCGGGGCGGCGAGTACTGCTTCGTGCCGGGTCTGCGTGCCCTGCGCTGGCTTGCCGAACTGGAGGACTGACGGCAATTCCTGCCCCCGAGGTCCCACCACGGTCTCCGAGGAAAGGTCGCAGTCATGGCAGCACAGTTCGTCCGCTACACACCTGATGTCGAAGACGATGACCCGAACTTCGACCGCAACCTGCAGACGGTGATCGAGAAGACCGAGAGCTACATCTCCGAGTCGGTCAAGGCCGGTGGCACCGGCCGGGCTCTCCGCGACGCCCATGCCAAGGGCTACGGGCTGGTCCGTGGGGAAGTGGAGATCCTGGACGGGCTTCCGCCCGCGTACGCCCAGGGCATCTACGCGACTCCGGGAACTCACGATGCGCTCATCCGCTTCTCCAACGGCTCGCCTCATGCCGGAGCCGACGCGCGACTGGGCGCCGCCACCGGACTGGCACTGAAGATCTTCGACATCCCCGGCCCGACCCTGCTGGAAGACGAACCGGACACGGGCACCTTCGACTACGCCAACATCAACGGGCCGATCTTCTTCTGCAACACAGTCGAGCACTACCTGTTCATCCAGGAATTGTTCCTGAACGCGCCGGCCTACTTCTCCCAGGGCCGACCCGGAGCGCATCGTTTCTTCACCGAGTTCGTGACCGGTAAGGGAACGCTGGACCAGGACAACTGGGCGTGGGACGAGTTCCTGGCCTTCCTGCGCCTGTCGAAGATCTCTCCGGCAAACGTACTGCTGTCGAGCTACTGGACGATGGGCGCGGTCAGGCACGGGGACTACATTGCCAAGGTGCGCATCACCCCCGATCCGTCCTTCGCCGCTGCCGTGGTCCGGCGCGACATCGACCCGACCTCGGCGGCGGAGGTCTTCCGACCGGCCCTGGTGGCCGAGCTCCAGGAACGGCCCTACGCCTTCGACATCCAGGTTCAGCTCTGCACCGACCTGGAGCGCATGCCGGTGGAGGACACCACAGTGGAGTGGCCCGAGCAGCTCTCGCCGCCCGTAACCGTGGCCAAGCTGCGACTGCCGCAGCAGGACATCTCCGGCCCGGAAAACCTGGAGAAGATGGACGCGCTGTCCTTCACGCCCTGGCGGGTCACCGCCGAGCACGCGCCTCTGGGCAACATCATGCGGGCCCGCAAGGAGGTCTACCGGCAATCCTCCATCGCGCGCCACAAGCTCAACAAGCAGCCGCGCACGGAGCCCTGCAGCGCCGATGAGGTACTCGGCCAGGCCTGATCAAGCTGACCGACGGGACGGCAAGCGTTCAGTGCGGGGAACCACGGGGAACACTCAAAACCAGGCTGGCGTCTCGGCGGGCAACAGCGCGCTTGCCTGGTTCCGTCACGGCTCAAGCGGGCAACCCGGCAGAGAACAACTGAGCTTCCCAGGCTGACATCAACGGTCGACATCGACGACGGTGGACGCAGGCGACCTTGAGCGGTCACACACCACGCCGGCGTCGTGACGGTCGGCACCTCGTGACGACGCAGCACAGACGCCCCGCCACCACCACGGTGACGGGGCGCCGCACATGCCCGGGCCAGGGCGCCGTCACCCGCCCGACGGGTACCGGGTCACCTTCGTCACCTTGCACTCCACCTTGCCCGACGTATTCGACAACCCCTGTGCCGTCTCCACCGCCTTCTGCCCCGGTGCCAGGTTGTTCGTCGCAGCCATCCCCTCGCCCAGACGCGTGCCCTCACCGTTCACGAACTCCACGGACACGATGTAGTTCGCCTTCTCGTCGGAGTGGTTCACGATCTCCACGTCCGCGGCCGGCCACGTAGTCGACGAGTTCACCGTGCACCCGGTGACCTTCACGTCCGCCTCCGGCCCCTTTTCGGCGGCCTTCTCCTTCTCGACCGGCTTCTCCGCCTTGTCCGCCTCCGCAGGGGTGCCCTTCTCAGGCGTCTTCCCGGCAGGCGAGTGTCCTGTGGCGCTGTTCTCGGTCGTCGAACCGACGCTCGCTATGCCGGCCACCAGGGCGCCGCATCCACCGAGGACGACCAGGCCCCCGATGACGGACAGGGTGACGATGAGCCCGGTGCGGGACTTCTTCGGCGGCGGGACCGGTCCGCCCCAACCCGGGCCCGGCTGCGGTGGGTACTGTCCCGGCTGCTGCTGCCACTGCGGGTGGGGCTGCTGGCCGGGCTGAGGCGGGTACGACATGGAATCCCCCACGGGATGGTGCGACGTGTGAAGGGCCACCGTACGGCTTGCCCGGAATGCGAGGACCCGGAAGTGTTGAAAATGTGATGACACCTGTCGTCACTCAGCCGACGACACCTGCCCCTTCCCTGCCGCGATCTGGCCGACCGCCTCCCCGGTCACCCCATCCGCTCACCGAATCGACACCCTGCAGACCTGCTCCTCCGAGCACGGCTCCATGAAGGCGTCCGTGCCCGGGGAGGTGGCCTGTGTGCCGATGGCGGTCACGGGCCTCGCCTTCGACCGCGGGTTCCCCCTACCCCGGGCCTGCCGCACCTTCCCCTGTACCTGCTCAACCGCGAACGGATCGAGGAGCTCCCCGGCCCCTGACGGCGAAACGGCGAGGTGGGTCAGCGAGGTGGGTCAGCGAGGTGGGGACTCGGACGGGTGCTTCGGGCGGGCGGAATCCCGCGAGGCCGGGGAATCGGCCGGACTACCATCGGCGCATGATGCAGCGAAGGGCCGATGTCGCGTAGGCCACCGGGGGCGCTTCGGGGCGAACGGTCCAGGCACCGGAGCCGTGTTCACCGTCACGGCCGCAGGCGGATCAGTTCGTTGTTCGTCGATGTCTGTCCGGGGCCGCCCGTGTGTTCCGCCGTGCACACGTACCTCTTCGTCGACGGTCTCGACCTGATCGCGCGCAGCGACAGCGGGGCCAGGGGGCTGCCTCCGGGGGAGCTGCTGCGACCCGGCGGTCCGCTCCACCCGACGGATGCCGTTCGCGGCGTGGACGTGGCGTACCGGGAGCACCTCGGGGACGGGGCCCCGGGGCTGCGTGTCCGGGTGGGGCTGCGCGGCGGGACGGTCGTCTGGAGCGGGCTCATGTGCCCGGGGCCCGGCGGCGGGGTGATCGAGGAGGTCCGCTTCGAGCCGGGGCAGTACCTGGGCGAGATCGGGCGGGCGTACCGTCTGCACGCCCGCCCCGCGCCCCGGGCCGGGCCTCAGCGGGCGTCGCGGCGCAGTTCGTAGCGCCAGACCTCGTCGAGGTCGTGCTCGTACGGGGTTCCGGGCGGTGCGGGCGGGAGGCGGCGGGCTCCCGCCACGCAGCGTTCGTCGTCGTGGCGGGCGAGGCCGTGGACGGCGGCGACCCGGACCGGCCGGCTCACGTCGTCCAGCAGGGCGGCCATGGCGTCGGCGAGTTCGGGTGCGCGGTCCCTGCCGTCGGCCACCGTGCGGCAGGCGCCCTGTCGTACGTCCGCGTCCGGGTCCGCCATCAGGTCCAGCAGCGCCTTCCGGACGGCGGGGGCGAAGTCCGGCACCCCGCTGTCGAAGCCGAAGGCCACGGCATGCCGCACGCGGCGGTCGGGGTGGCCGGCGTGGGGCAGCAGGGCCGCGTCGCCGCGCGGGTCGACGTGTTCGGCGAGGCCGGTCAGCACCTCGGCGAGCACGGCGCCGTCCCGTTCCCGGGCCGACCGGTCGAGGAAGAGTTCCAGCGCGGGGCCGGCGAACCGGTCCTCCTCGCTCTCGTCGAACAGGTGGGTCAGCCGCAGCACCTCGGCGCCGAACAGCCGGTGCACCGGGTCCGGGCCGGTGCACAGGGCCACCGCGGCGTCCCAGGTCTCCCGGTCACGGCGGTGGGACAGCAGCAGGGTGGAGCTGGTCCGGACGACGTGCTGCCGGCCGGGGTGGGCCATCGCCCGGTCCAGCAGTTCCCCGAAGGGGGTCCGGACGCCGAGCATCGCCTCCAGGTGCGTCAGGATCGCCGCGTGCCCGTCGCGCGCGGTCGCCCCGCCCAGGGCGTACTCGTCGGCCCCGGTGAATCCGTCGTCCTCGACCCGGGTACGGGTGCGCGGGGCGCCGTCACCCGTACGGCGTCGTAGTTCCGCCTCGACGCCCGTCCCGTACCAGTGCCCGGCGAGGTCCCGCGCCTCCGTCAGTTCGGCCTCGCGGTGACGGCGCCGGTGGGCGGCGTCGCGCAGGAGGGCCTCGACCACCGCGGGCGAGCCCGAGTCGACGGCCTTGCGCAACGGGGCCACCCCGTCCGGGCCGGTCCGTGCGGGGTCGGCGCCGTGCTCGACGAGCAGGCGGACGACGTCAGCGGCGTACGCCCCGATCGCCAGGCACAGCGCGGGGGTCCCGTTCCCGTCGCACGCGTCGGGGTCGGCGCCCGCCCGGAGCAGGTCCGCCACGGCCTCGGTGTCCCCGGCCCGTGCCGCGGACACCGGCGAGGAGGCGGTGTCCGGGCAGCCGGTCGTGTTCTTCTTCACCGGTCAAGGGTGCGGGACGTCGTCCCCGTGCCCCTCCGCACCGGTGCGTGCGCTCGTCGCGGACGTCACCGTTCCGCCGTCCCGTCGGGGGCGGGACCGGACGTGCCGGCCGTCGGCAGCGCGCCCACGCGGTCCGCGTAGTAGACCGACTCCGCCACGTGGAAGGCGAGTTGGCGGAAGGTCCACCCCGTTCCGGGCGACCGGTCGAGCCGGCCGGGCGCCAGGGCGTCCAGGCGGTTCGCCCAGATCCTGGCCAGCCGGGTGAGCCGGCTGCGCGCCTCGTCGAGGTCGGCCCCGGTGAACGGCGCGAGGTCGGCCGCGGTGGTGATCGCCGAGGCGTGCCAGTGGTCGGGCAGCGTCTCCTCGCCGACGAGCCGGGCCTCCATCTCCGCGAGGTGGTCGATCAGGTGGTCGGCGACGCGGCGGATCGCCTTGTGCGGGGTGTGGAGCCGGTCGTCGGCGGGAACGGGGCGGCCGTCCCACGCGGTCCAGGTCGCGGCGAGGGCCAGGACGTGGTCGACCATCTCCGTCACGACCTGTGCGGGGTCGCGGTCGTCCGTCACCGGAACCTCGTCGGGGGCGTCGGGGGCATCCGGTACGTCGGGGGCGTCGGGGGCGTGCTTCGTTGCGGTCATGGGCCGACGCTAGGCCCGGAACGCTTCGGTCCCCGCCGAACCGTCGTGGTCCGACGGAAACGGCCCGGGGCGGCTCGGGAACGGCTCCCGGCGGGGCCGCGGCCGGGCGGGGCCGTCGCGGACTTCACAGTCCCCGCCGGCCACCGGAACCCAGCCGTTAGCGTCTACCCCACAGAACTCGTCCACCCGACCGGAACGGAACGCCGCAGTGACCTCTGCCGAGCTGTCCCCACGTCGCCCCTTCCCGCGACGCGCACACGACCCCGCGAACGCGCGCCGGGGGCGGCTCGGGCGGCTTCCGATGCCGCTCCTGGTCACCCTCTGCGTCCTGCCGCTCTACGGAGTCTGGTGGGCGGTCTTCGCGACCGGCGGCGGCGACCTCGCGGCCCAGGAGGCCTGGGCGGAGTTCGCGAAGATGTACCCCGGCTCCGCCTACAACCTCTTCTGGTACGGCGGACTGCACACCGTGAACTACAGCGTGATCTCGCCCTATGTGATGGCGGTTCTCGGTGTGGTGCCCGTGACCCTGCTGTCCGGGCTCGCGTCGTCCTGGCTGGCCGCCGCGCTCGTCGAGCGCAGCGGGCTGCGCAGGCCCCTGTGGCCCTCGCTCGTGGTGGCGTTCTCGCTGTGGTGCCAGGTGGTGTCGGGGCGGTCGACGTTCATGCTGGGCACGGCCTTCGCGCTGGGTGCCGTGCTCGCGGTCGTCAGCGGGCGGCGCCTGGTGGTCGCGGTCGTCTGCGCGGCGCTCTCCACCATGGGGAGCCCCGTCTCCGGGCTGTTCCTGCTCGTGGTCGGCGCGGCTCATCTGCTGTGCCGCGAGTGGGGGAAGGCCGCCTCGCTCGTCGTGCCGCCGGTCGTCGTGGTCGCGCTGACCACCCTGCTGTTCCCGTTCGAGGGCGAGCAGCCCATGGCGTTCAACCGGATCTGGCCGCCGGTGATCCTGTGCGCGGTGATCGTGCTGACGGCGCCGCGCGCCTGGCGGGTGGTGCGGTTCGGGGCGGCGGTGTACGCGCTCGGCGTGGTGCTCTGCTACCTGATCGCCTCGCCGATCGGGACGAACGTCGAGCGGCTCACCGAGCTGGCGGCCCCCGTGACGCTGCTCGCCGTCCTGCTCAACGGCCGCGAGCGGGGCGAGGCGGACGCGCCCCCGGAACGGCTGTCGTTCACCTGGTTCACGCCCCGGCGCCAACGGGTGGGCTGCGCCGTCGCCCTGGTCCTCTCGCTGCTCTGGCTGTCCGGCAAGACGATCGCCGACATCGTCACCAACACGAAGGTGCCCGACTACGCCGTCAAGACCGAGGGCGTGGTCGCCGAACTCCGCAAGCTGGGCAGCGAACGCACCCGGGTCGAGGTGGTCCCGGCCCGCGACCACCGGGAAGCGGCCGTCCTCGCCCCCTACGTGAACATGGCCCGCGGCTGGAACCGGCAGGCCGACGTCGAACGCGGGCGGCTGTTCTACGACGGGCACGGCGGGACCGACGTGCCCCCGGGCACCTTCTCCTCCGCCTCCTACCGCGCCTGGCTCTCCCAGTGGGCCGTGGGCTTCGTCGTGCTCGTCAACGGCAAGCCGGACGGCCCCGCCGAGCTGGAGCACGCCCTGGTGTCGAGCGAGCCCGACTACCTGGAGCGCGTGTGGGAGGACGACAACTGGAAGATCTACCGGGTGAAGGACGCGACCCCGCTGGTGAGCGGGCCCGGCTCGGTGGTGGACTCCGACGGCGCCAGCCTCGTGGTGAACATGCCGAAGCCCGGCTCGGTGACCGTGCGGGTGGCGTACTCGCCGTGGCTGTGGGCGGACCACGGCTGCCTGGCCGAGGACGGCGAGTTCACCCGGCTGACCGTGAAGAAGGCGGGCGAGGTCCGGCTCGGCTCCGCGTACGGCGGCCCGTCGAACGGCGTGGCCCCCGAGTGCCCGTGACGGCCGGGGCTCGTGAGTCCTCCGGGCGTGAGTCCTTGCGGCCGTAAGCCCAGGAGCTCCTTGTCGGCCCCGCTCGGGCCCGAGCGGGGCCGCGGCCGGACGACTGTGCCCCGCGACGCTTTCTTGCGTCGCGGGGCACAGTGTTTCGGGCCGGTCGGGCGCTCAGGGGCAGCCGGTCCGGATCAGCCGATGCGGGTCAGCTTGGCCCCGAACGACGGTTCCACGAGGTCGCCCTGCAACGCGACGGCCACCTTGACCTGGCTTCTCCCCTCGCCCACGGTGAGCGTGCCGACGTGGGTGCCGGCCGCCGCCGCGTGCGGGATCTTCTTGCCGTCGTCGGTCAGCTCTATCCGGACGGTGAGCCCGGCCCAGCCGACGGCGGACACGTCCTTGGTCGCGACGACCGGAACGCTGCCGCCCATCCCGTCCGAGACGGTGCCGACGACGTCGCCCTTCTTCACGACCTTGGCGTTCTCCAGCAGGTCCTGCGTCGCGGTCATCACTTCCTTGCTGACCGCGTTGACCGTGTCGATGATGGGCGGCTGGTGCTGGCCCAGCACGGCGCCGACGATCAGCTGGTCGGTGTCGCCGACCATCTTGTGGGCGGCGAAGAGCAGGTTCCCGCCCGCCTTGCTGGTGGAGCCGGTCTTGATGCCGAGCGCACCGTTGTAGGGCACGAGGGTGTTGTAGTTGCGCCAGTTCTTGCCCGACGGGTCGGTCCACGACGGCAGCTTCGTGATGTCCATCAGCGCCGGGATCTCCACCAGCTTCTCACCGAGCTTCACCTGGTCCTCGGCCGAGCTGACCGTGGTCGCGTTGAGCCCGGACGGATCGGTGTAGGTGGTGTTCTTCATGCCGAGTTCCTTGGCGGTCTCGTTCATCTTCTTGACGAACGCCTCCTCGGAGCCCGCGTCCCAGCGCGCCAGCAGCCGCGCGATGTTGTTGGCGGAGGGGATCATGATCGCGGCGAGCGCCTCGTACTCGGTGAGCGTGTCGCCCTCCTTGACGGTGTTGAGCGTCGACTCGCCCTCGGCGTCCAGCCTGCCGTCCGACTCCCCCTTGGCGTCGACCTTGATCTTGGGACCCTTCTCGCCCTTCTTCAGCGGGTGGTCCTTGAGCACGATGTACGCGGTCATCGCCTTGGCCACGCTGCCGATCGGCACGGCCTTCTGCTCACCGAACGAGCCCACCGGGCCCAGCCCGGTCGCCGCCATGTAGCCCTGGCCCTCGTTGGGCCACGGCAGGGACGGCTTGTCGCCCTTGAAGGTGTACGTGTCCTTCGCCGACATCTGGATCTCGGGGTCCGGGAGCGGGCGCATCATCTGCGCGATCGCAAAGACGATCAGCAGGAGCAGCACCAGCGGGGTCCAGATCTTGACCCTGCGGACGGCGGTGCGGACCGGCGTCTCCGGCGGCGGAGGCGTGTTCGTCAGCTCGGCCAGCAGGTCGAGCGGCGGCTTCGGCGGCATCGGCTGCTGCGTGGTCCGCTCGGCGGTGCTCAGCGAGGCGGGGGGCGCCGCGGCCGGGGCGGGCGCCCCGGCCCCGTGCGGCGCCGCCGGCGCGGGCCGTACGTCGTCCCGGCGCAGGGGGACGAACTTGCTGGTCCGCTCGGCGGAGGACTCGGGCTCCGAAGCGGGCGTCGACGCCTGCTTCGAGTCGGGCGAAATGACCTTCAGCGCGGTCGTCGGCTGGTCGACCCGGGCCGCGGCGGGCGCCCTGAAGATGGCCGTCGGCTGGTCGATCCCGCTCTTGTCGCCGTCGTCGCCATCCTTGTCGCCCTCGGCGCTCCTGGCGTCCTCGTCGGCCTTCTCGGCGCCCTTGGCGTCCTTGTCCGATCCGGCGTCGGCGTCCGCGTCGGGCTTGGGGTCGGCAGCAGCCGCGGCCTTCTCACCCTTCTCGGTCTTCACGTCGTCGGCGTCGGCGGACTCGGACGGGTCGGCCTTCGCCGCGTCCGCATCCACGTCATCCACGTCATCCGCGTCATTCACGGCCCCGTCGGCGTCCGCGTCCGCCTCCGGCGCGTCCGAATCGGCCTTGGCCTCAGCCTCGGCCCCGGACCCGGTCTCGGCAGGCTTCGGGGCGTCGCCCTTCGCCGGCTCCCCCTCGGCGCCGTCCTTCGGCCCGGACTCCTCACGCGGGGTCTCCGGCTCCTCGGCGGCCTCCGGGACGGTTTCCGCCGCCGCCTTCTCCGCCGTACCGTCCTCCGCGGGCTCCTTCACCGCGTCGGCGTCGGAAGCAGCCGCCTCGGCGTCGGAACCGGGCTCATCCGCGTCGGAAGCAGCCGTGTCGGCGGCTCCGTCCTCGTCCGCGGCCCCGGCCCCGTCCGCGTCCACGCCTCCAGAGGCCCCAGAGGCCCCCTCCCGGCCTCCGTCGCCCTTTCCGGCATCCTCCGCCCCGTCGGCGTCCGCGGCGCTCTCAGGGCCCTCGGAGCCCTCGGGCTCCTCGGTGTCGTCCTCGACGTCCTCGACCGGCTGCGTACGGAAGACGGCCGTGGCCGTGTCCGCCTTGACGCCGTCGGACCCGTTGGCGCCCCCGGCGCCCTCACCCTCGTCGTCGGCCCCGGCGAGCTCTCCCGCGCGGAACACGGTCGTCGCCGTGTCCGTTCCTCCCGCGGTCGCGTCCTTCGCGGACGGTTCGCGGAAGACGGCAAGCCGCGGATCGCTTTCGCTCCGAGCCGTTCCCGACGACTTCTGCTGCTCCGACTTGTCGGGGGACTCGCCCGCCACCGATGCCTCCTACATGCGGCACGGGGGACACCCCCGCGCTGTCCGAAACCATCTACCAGTGTCCTGTGTGAACCACCGGCCCGGCTGCAAGACGAGAACGACATACCTACTGGTTCCCATACAAAGCACCCAGGCACTCTCGACAGACCAATGTGAGAGGGGTCACCCTGTCATTCATCCACGCGGGGAGGCATGGATGGGCAGGAGCCGCAGAACAATTCCGGAGGAGCTTCTGCTGCTCGCTCTGGACCCGACCACGGGTACCACAGCGCAGCCGCAGTCGCTCGACCTCGGCCTCGCCGGGGCTCAGCTAGTGGAGCTGGCTCTGGCAGGACGGATAGCCCCTGACGGGGATCGTATCGCCGTGGTGATGCCACGGCCGACAGGAGATCCGACTCTGGACTCCGCACTGGAACTGCTGCGCCGACGCGGCAGCCCGGTTCGGGCGGTCCACTGGATCGGCGGGCCCCGACTGGGGCTGCGTCAGATCTACCTCGCTCATCTGGAGCGGTGCGGCATGGTGCATGCCGTGGCGGGCCAGATGTGCGGAGTGCTGCCGACGACTCGCTACCAGGCGACGGACACGGCAATCAGCCGGGACATCAGAGCCAGGCTGGACAGTGCGATCCGCACCGGTGTACCGCCGGACCCGCGGACCGCGGCGCTCGCCGCGCTGGCCCACGCGGTCGGACTCGGCAAGCACCTGTACCCCGGGAACGAGGGGCGTTCATCGCGCTCCCGGCTCCGGGACCTGATCAGGCACGACCCGATGGGCGGCCTCGTGGCGCACGCCGTGATGGACGTCCAGAACGGGGCGGTCGCACAGCCGCGCCGCAACCAGGCGGCCGGAGTCCCGTTGCAACCGCAAGTGCAGTCGCAGTCCCGCCGCGGCAGCATGGCGCACACCGCGGCCCACTAGGACCGCGCCGGCGCGCCCGCACCGCAGCACACCGCAGCACCGCAGCACATGACGCCACCGCACCACCGCACCACGGCGTCGCCGTACCCACGGCACCAATCGAATACCGCCGCACCGCCGTCCCCAAGACCCGGTTCGGGAGCCGCACCGAGCGCGGGGCAGCCGAGACATCGGCTGCCCCGCGCGCGCGTGTGTCCATTTCCCAGCGCGGCCGGGGCAAGTGGTGGCAATCTGCTCAGCAGTAGATACGCACAGCTACATAGCCGGAGGTGCCGTTTCCGTGCCGTCCAACGTCAATCCCACCGTCAGGCGACGCCGATTGGGCCAGGAATTGCGCCGACTGCGCGAGCTCAAGGGCATGACGGCCGAGGAGGTGGCGGAGCGACTGCTGGTATCGCAGTCGAAGATCAGCCGCCTGGAGAACGGCCGCCGTTCCATCAGCCAGCGCGACGTCCGCGATCTCTGCGGGGTGTACGAGGTCGCGGACCACCGCATCGTCGACTCGCTGATGCAGATGGCCAAGGACTCCCGCCAGCAGGGCTGGTGGCACGCCTTCGGCGACATCCCGTACAGCGTCTACATCGGTCTGGAGACCGACGCGGAGTCGCTGCGGGTGTACGAACCCCAGGTGGTCCCGGGCCTGTTGCAGACCCGGAGCTACGCCGAGGCACTGATCAACGGCGCGCTGCCGGAGGCCCCGCCGAGCGACATCGACAAGCGCGTCAGCGTCCGGGCCCGCCGCCAGGACCGGATCACCGACCTGGAACACCCGCTGCGGCTGTGGGCGGTGATCGACGAGTCCGCGCTGCGCCGGCTGGTCGGCAGCAAGCAGGTGATGATCGAGCAGCTGGAGCAACTGGTCGAGCTGTCCCGGCTGCCGCACGTGACCGTGCAGGTGCTGCCGTTCGAGATGGGCGCACACCCCGGCATCAACGGGCAGTACGCCATTCTGGAATTCCCGGACGCCGCGGACTCCAGCGTCGTCTACATCGAGGGCGTCACCAGCGACCTCTATCTGGAGAAGGCGAACGACGTCCAGCGGTACAGCGTCATGTACGAGCACCTGCGCGCACAGGCGTTGAATGTGGAACAGACCCGGCACTTCATCACCGAAATTGCGAAGAAGTACACCGAACTCCCCGGCGTGTGACCGGGACACGTCTCCGTCGGCATACACCCGATCCGCACGGCCCGGCAGCGCGAGCCGCACGGTCCGACGCGAACAAGCCGTGCGGAAGAGAACCGAAGAGAGCGGAAGAGAAACACGCCGGGCCCTCCGGTACATGAATTCCGGACAGCCCGAACGCCCCGTGAAGTCCGTAATGCGGAAAATGAAGTGATGTTACGGGAGGGGCGGCGGGAGAATACACCGCCGCTCACCCGTAGCGGAAGATAAGCAGAACACATACCACCCGGTCGAGTGAACGCCCCCCTCGCCCAAGTGGCTTGACGAGTAGCGTCGATCACGCCAAACGGAACACCGGCGGAACGCCGTTGGTGTCATCCACGCGACTCTTTGAACCGGAGTGAACATGGCCATTCGTCAGGGTGCTACGGACAAGTGGACGAAGTCCTCGTATTCCGGGGGCAACGGCGCCTGCGTCGAAGTCAAGTCCCCTCTCGTGCGGGCAATTGACGTACGCGACTCGAAGGCCCCCGAAGGCCCTTCGATCACATTCGTACCCGCCGCGTGGAACGCATTCGTGCGTGATGTCGGCAAGGGTGCCGTCGACGCCTGACCGATGAATTCGCGCGTTCGCACCGCAGCGCCTTTCCGGTGTCGTCGTCAGCCCTCTCGACTGGTCCGCCGTCCTGGCCGAGGGGGCTCGACACCCGCCCTGCGGTGCGTGTCGCTCAGCGCAGCCGGTCGACGTACAGATCGGTTCCCGGCACCGTCGGGATGAACGGCGCCACCAGCTCCACCCGCCCCCGGCCGGATTCCGCGACGATCGTGTCGAGCCCCGTGAAGTGCCCGGCCCAGCACTCCCCCGGCTCCTCCTGGAGGAACCACAGCAGGGTCAGCCGGGTGTCGACGCCCTCCACCTGCTTCACGTAGGCCATCCGGTCGCCGGGCAGCGGTGTCGGGCGGAAGACGGTCACCATCGCCGCCGGGGAGCCCTCCAGCCGCTCCGGCAGATGCCGCGAGCGCAGCCATTCGAGCAACTCGGCCCGCTGCCCGGGGCCTTCGGCGTCGATCACTTCGAGGACCAGCCCGCGGTAGGGGTGGTCCAGGGCGTGGAAGTCCCGGGGCCCCTCGGCGCCGTCCCGGTAGACCGTCGCCTCGTGGTGCTGGAACGAGGTGAACACATGGGTGCGGTCCCGGTGGACGCGGTCGTCCCGGTCGAGCCGCTTGTTGATGCCGACGGTCCACCTCATGTGGTCGTCGTAGCGCCCCTCCGTCACCCAGTACGTGGACAGGTAGCAGCCGGCCCCGACCGGCTCCGCGACCGCGGACCGTTCCGGATAGCGCAGTTCCCGCAGTTCACGGGTGGCCACCCAGCGGCGCCCGGCGAACATCCAGGGCATCGCCATCGCGCCCGCGTAGTAGTGGTCGTCCTCGTACCAGCGGTTGTACGCGCGCTCGTGGCCCGGGTGCGGTTCGACCAGGGTGATCAGCGCGTGGCCGGGGCGGACCCCGTACGGCCCCAGCGCGGCCAGTTCGCCGTAGACGGCGCTCCGCGTCTCGTCGCTCATGCCGTTCCCCTTCCGTACTCGGCCACGACGCCCTACTCTGACGCACCGTCAGAAAAACTGCCAGGGTGCGGAACCACCACTGTCCGGAGGCCGTCGATGTCGCTCGCGGGGAAGACCGTCGTCGTGTCCGGTGTGGGGCCCGGGCTCGGGCACCGGGTCGCCGCGGCGGTCGTGCGGGAGGGCGGGGACGCGGTGCTCGGCGCGCGCACCGCCGCGCAGCTCGCCGGGTCGGCCGCGCGGATCGACCCCGGGGGCCGGCACACCGCCCATCTGGCCACCGACATCACGGACGAGGCGCAGTGCGGAGCGCTCGCCGCGCTGGCGCTGGAACGGTTCGGGCGGCTCGACGCGGTGGTACACGTCGCCGCCCTGGACCGCCATTTCGGCGGGGTCGAGGACGCCGACCTCGACGCCTGGCGGTCGGTGCTCGACGTCAATCTGCTCGGCACGCTGCGGATGACCCGCGCCTGTCTGCCCGGCCTCAAGGAGCGGGGCGGCTCGGTGGTGATCATCGGTACGCAGTCCTCGGTGGCCGCGCCGTCCCGGGTGCGGCAGGCGGCGTACGCGGCGTCGAAGGGGGCGCTCACCTCGGCGATGTACTCCATGGCGCGGGAGTTCGGCCCGCACCGCATCCGGGTCAACACGGTGCTGCCGGGCTGGATGTGGGGCCCGCCGGTGCAGGCGTACGTACGGTCCACGGCGCGCGCCGGGGGAATGAGCGAGGCCGAGGTGCTGAGCGGGCTCACCGAGCGCATGGCCCTGCCCGAACCGGCCACGGACGGCGATGTGGCGGAGGCCGCCGTGTTCCTGGCGTCGGACCGGGCGCGGGCGATCACCGGACAGTCCCTGCTGGTCAACGCAGGTGAAGTGATGCGCTAGGGAGGAGGGGTGCGGCCGCGGCGGCATCCACGTCCGCACCCCGGTCCCTCTCCCCGTCCCCGCCTCCCGTACGGGCCTCAGCCGCGCGGGTAGCGGGCCAGCCAGCCGGGGGCGGCGGCGGAGGGGTTGTGCAGGGCCGGGCCCTGGGTCATCTCCATGGCGAAGTCGTCGGCGAGCTCCAGCAGGGTGGCCCGGCCCTCCAGTTCGACGAGCCAGGCGGGCGGCAGCGCGGTCTCGCCGTGCAGCGCGCCCAGGAGCGCCCCGCACAGGGCCCCGGTGGCGGCGGACGGGCCGCCGTGGTTGACGGCCAGCCGCAGCCCGTGCCGTACGTCCTCGCTGACCAGCGCGCAGTACACGGCGACGGCGAGCACCTCCTCGGCCGAGTCCGTGTCGCCCAGCGACTCGATCAGGGCCGGGCCCGGAATGCCCTGGCGCACGGTGCCGAGGGCCTGCTTCAGCGCCTCGGAGACCGGTTCGTGGCCGGGCTTCTCGGCGAGCAGGGCCAGCGCGTGCTGGACGGCGCCGTCCAGGGTCTCGCCCCGGGTCAGCGCGTGCATCATGACGGCGAAGGCCCCCGCGGAGAGCAGGGCGACGGGGTGGCCGTGGGTCTGGGCGGCGCACTCGACGGCGAGCTGGAGGACGAGTTCGGGCTCCCAGCCGACGAGCAGCCCGAACGGCGCGGACCGGGTGAGGGCCGCCGAGTCCCGGGCGGTGGGGTTCCGGGGTTGGTCGAGCGTGCCCATGGTGGCGTCGCCGAAGCCGGTGAGGCATTCCCGGGCGGGGTTCCGGCGGACGTACAGCCATTCCTGCCGGGCGAGCCAGCCGTCCTCCGCGCGGCGCTCGTCGGGCCCCCAGTCGTGCTGCGTGGCCAGCCAGCGCAGATGGGCGCGGTGCACGTCGGTGGGCGGGTGCCAGGCTCCGATGTCGCGGCGGACCTGGGCCCGGATGAGACCGTCGACGGTGAACAGGGTGAGCTGGGTGATGGCGGTGACGGTGCCGCGCACGCCGTGCACGGGCACGAGGTCGGTGACGGCCTCGACGCCGTGGTCCGCCCGGATCTCCTCCAGCGTGAGGTCGCCGACCCCGGCCCCGAGCGCGTCGCCGACCGCCCCGCACAGCAGCGCGCCGCGTACCCGGCTGCGGAAGTCCTGCTGCTCGGCCCGGCCCCAGACAGCCGTGGTTCCTGTGGTCACCGCGCCCCTCTTCCCCGTCGGCCCGACGCGACTTCGCAGCACTGTAATCGAACGGGAACGGTGAGTCGGGAGACCGCAAACGGGTACGCGTGGGTATGTGGACGGACGTCCCGCAGGTCGTTTTTGACCGGTGGACGCGGGCCGGGCCCCTCCCCGGGCGTTCGACCGGTCGGCCGTTCAGCCGGTCAGCCGGTTCCGCTGCTCGCGCGCCCACGCGTACTGCGGGTCGATCTCCAGCGCCCGGTCCAGGTCGGCCAGCGCGTCCGGGACGCGGCCCAGCTGTTCGTACGCCAGCGCCCGGCTGCCCAGCGCCCAGGCGTAGTCCGGGTCCAGGGCGAGCGCCCGGCCGTACTCGGCGACGGCCTCCTCGTGACGCCCCGTCGCCCGGTACACCTCGCCCCGCTCCCCCGCCGTTCCGGCCCGTCCCGGTACCAGTTCCTCGGCCCGGTCCAGGTCGGCGAGGGCGCCCACCGGGTCGCCCAGGACGGAGCGGACCCGGGCGCGGCGGACGAGCGCCCAGCGGTACTCCGGCCGCAGGGCGATCGCCCGGTCGAAGTCGTCGAGCGCCTCCTCGTGCCGGCCGAGCCGGTGCCGCACCAGGCCCCGGCTGCCGAGCGGGACGGCGTCGGCCGGGTCCAGGGCGTGCGCCCGGTCCAGCACCGCCAGGGCCTCCTCCAGCCGCCCCATCCGCCGGTAGGTCTCGCCCCGCTCCCGCACCGACCGGGCCCAGTCGGGCGCGATCTCCTCGGCCCGGTCCAGGTCGGCCAGGGCCTCCCCGTACCGGCCGAGCGCCCGCAGCACGACGGCCCGCCCCTGGAACGCCCGGGCGTTGCGCGGGTCCATCGCGACGGCCCGCCCGTGGTCGGACAGCGCCGCCTCGGCCTCGCCGGCCCGGTAGTGGTCCCAGGCCCGCACCACGAGGGCGGCCGCCCGGTCGGTGTCGGCCAGTTCGGCGCGGGTCAGCAGCAGTCCGAGGGCGGCGGCGACGCGCGGCCCGTGGTCGGTCAGCGCGGTCAGCAGGTCCCGCCCCCAGTCGCGCAGTACGGCGCTGTCGGCGTCCTCGCCCGCCTCCGCGAGGGTGCGCGCCCAGTGCCGGGCGGCCACCGGGTCCTGCCCGCAGACGTCGATCCCGGCGCGCAGGGCGTCGGGGAGCGCGGAGCGCGGGTGGGCGCAGAGCCGGTGGTACAGCGCGTCGAGGGCCGCCTCGCGCCAGGGCTCCTCGGTCCAGAGCCGGTCCGGGGCCACGCCCTCGGCCGCCCGGTCCCGGCGGTCGGCGAAGGCCCCGGCCAGCCGCTCGTGCGCCTCGGCCCAGCGGCGGGGCGAGGCGGTGCGCTCCAGCCGGAGCATCGGGGCGCGGACCACGTCGTGGTACCTGGCCCGGCCGGTGTACCGCCCGGCGACGAACGGCAGTTCGTTCAGCCAGCCGTGAAGGCCGGGCGCGGCGTCCGGTGCCGCCACGGCGACCAGGTCCTCGTCCAGCCGCCGGGGCAGGGCGCACGCCAGGGCCGCCGCGCGCCGCCCGGGGTCGCCCTCCGCCGCGAGGAACCGTTCGACGGCCGTCGCGTTCGCGTCCTCGAACGCGCCCGGGTTCGTGGCGAGCGTGGACACCAGGACCGGCAGCCCGCCGGAGAGCCGCAGCACCTCCCGCACGACGGTTTCGTCCAGCACCCCCCTGCCGGTGAGGAGCCGGCGCGACTCCCGCTCGGTGAACGGGGCCAGCGGCACGTCCGCCAGCAGCCGGCCGTACCCGGACCAGCGCACGGGATCGAGGCGGCGCTGCCCGGCGAGGGTGAGGACGAGGTTCGCGGGGAGGTTCCCGTGGCGGTGCGGGGTGAGCAGGTCGGTCAGCCAGCCGTCGAGCACCGGGGCGGTGCGCTCGTAGGTGTCCAGGAACAGCGTCACCCAGGGGACGGTGTCCGCGACCCGCTCCAGTTCGGCGACGAACACGGGGGTGAGGACCTGTACCGGTTCCGCCGACAGCCTCGCCTCCTCCTCCTGCCGGGCCCGCCCGCCGAAGACCGCGCGCAGCCCGCCCGCGCCCCGGGCCACCGTCGCCGGGTCGAGGCCGCCGGCCAGTGCCCCCAGCACGGGGATCGTCCCGGCCACCATCAGCCCGGCCTGCGAGGCGGCCAGGGCGCCCGGGGAGGGCTCTCCGTCGGCGGGGGCGGCGGCCGCCTCGTGGAGCTGCCGCCGGTACGTGGTGAGCAGCCGGTCCAGCGCCTTGAGCGGGTGCCCCTGTCCGGCGAACTGCGCGGCCACCGAGGCCAGTACCTCGGGTATCGACTCGGCCGCGTCGTCGACCCACGCGGTCAGCGCGCCCGACTCCCGGGCGGCCCGCTCCCATTCGCGTACGAGGGACGTCTTGCCGACCCCCGCGTTCCCCCTGACGTGGAACACGAAGCGGTGCCGCGGGTCCTCCGGGGGTACCTCGAAGTTGGCGCGGAACAGGGCGAGTTCGTCCTCCCGGCCGACGAAGGCGGCACGTCGGTGCCCGTCGACGATCTCCTGGAGGGACAGACGGCGCGGACCGGTCGGGGACATGCCCCCAGTCTGCCAGCGGCCACTTCCGCCCGGTCACGGACCGGACGCGCGGGCCGGGTCAGTTCCGCGCCGGCCGGTCGTGGCCCGCGCGCAGGCTCGCAGCGGCGCTCGGCAGCAGCACGCCCGTGAGGACGAGCAGGGGCACGGTCCAGCCGCCCGTGGCGGTGTGCAGCGCGGCCGCGGCGACCGGCCCGGCGGCGGCGAGCAGGTAGCCGCCCGTCTGCGCCGCCGTGGACAGCGCGGCGACGTGGTCGTGGTCCCGGCCCCGTTTCACGTACAGGACCCCGGCCACCGCCTGACCGCCGCCGAGGCCCGCGCCGAGCACGAACGACCAGAGCGCGGGGGCGGCCGCGGGCGCGACGAGCAGGCCCGCGTACCCGGACGCGCAGACCAGGAGCACCGCGAGGAGGTGGGGGCGCTGGTCGGTGCGGGCCGCGGCCAGGACCGGTGTGAGGAAGCCGCCGACCGCGACGCCGACGATGAACAGCGACTGCATCGTCCCGGCCGTCCCCTCGGCGACCCCGGAGGCCACGAGGATCGCGGGCAGCCAGGCGAGGGTGGTGTAGAAGAGCAGGGTCTGCAGGCCGAAGAAGGCGATCAGGCTCCAGGCGAGACCCCTGTCGCCACTGCCGAGTACGCGTACCCGGTCCCGCCCCCGGCTCCGTTCCGGCTCCACGCCCCTTTTCCCGTACCGCAGTTGGGGGGCGATGCCGAGGGCCGCGAGGGCGGCGGGGATCACGGCGACGCCGATGGCGGGCTCCCACGCGTGCCCGCCCGCCCGCCACACCGGCACCATCAGCGCCGCGACGAGCGCCGAACCGGCCCCCATCGACAGGGCGTGGACGCCCATCATGACGCCGACCCGGCGCGGGGCGAACCGGCTGCGCACGAACACCGGTATCAGTACGTTCACCACGGCCGTGGCCACACCGACCAGTGCCGTGCCGACGAGGAGGCCGGGCATTCCCAGCATGCGCACGACCGCCCCGGCGAGCAGCAGGGCGCTCGCCGCGAACAGGCCGCGCTCCTCGCCGAGCCGCCGCCGCACCAGCGGGACGAACGGGGCGAAGGCCCCCATGCAGAGCGGCGGCAGCAGGCCGAGCAGGGTGACGGCCCCGGTCCCGAGACCGGCCACGGGCGCGAGCGGGCCGAGCTGCCCGAACGCCACCCGGGTGTTCAGGCTCAGCAGGACGAAGCCGGTCACGAGGAGCACGGCCGAGGCGGTGGCGGACGGTTCGCGGGAGGGGCGCGGCGGGGCCGGGGCGGGTGCGCCGGGGGTCCGGACGGCGGGCGGGGGAACGGGCACGGGCACGGGGACCTTCCAGAGGTGGACGACCCCTTCAGCGTTCACGCTCAAGTAAGCTTGAGCGCAAGTGCGGCCGGGGCGGCGGAAGGTGTCCGATGGAGGACCTGTACTCGATCGGCGAGGTCGCCGCCGCGTTCGGGCTCACCGTCCCCACCCTGAGGTTCTACGAGGAGCGCGGGCTCGTCCGGCACAGCGCGCGCCGGGGCCGCGTCCGGTACTACAGCCGCGAGGACCTCGCCCGGCTCGCCTACGTCCAGCTCTGGCACGACGACGGGATGCTGACGCTCGCGGAGACGGGTGCCGTCGTCGGCAGCGAGAGGGCCACGGACCGCCTCGCGCTCATCGCCGGGCAGCGGGACGCGATGCTCCGGCGGATCGAGAAGCTGAACCGCGCGGTGGCGGTCCTCGACCACATGCTCCGCTGCCGCACCGACCGGGCCCTCGACTGCCCGATGACCGGCGGCTACATCCGGGAGCGGGTCGACGCCGCACTCACCGGAGTCCCGTACGAGGGCGACTTCCTGCCCCCGGACGGCCCCGGAACGGCGTAACCGGGCCTCCGGAACGGCGTGCCCCGCCCCGAATTCGTTCGCGGCGCACGGGCCCCTCCGCCAGGATTCCCGCCATGGGAACGGACATCCACGGCTACATCGAGGTCAGGGACGACTGCTACGACACCTCCGAGCCCGACGACGACGGACCCGATGTCCGCTGGCACCCCGTCGGAGACCTGGACCATTTCTTCACGGGCCGGAACTACTTCTCCTTCGGCTGTCTCTTCGGGGTGCGGGACGGTTCGTTCGAACCGCTGGCGGCGGGGCGGGGGTTCCCCGGCGACGCCTCGCGGGCGGTCGCCCGGGCCTTCGCGGACGAGGGCGCCGGCTACCACAGCCCGTCGTGGATCAGCTGGGCGGAGCTGGACGCGGTGGACTGGGACGAGCCGGCGGGGCTGGAGCCGCACCCCTCGGCGTTCGAGTACCGTCGCGGGCCCGACGGCCAGTGGGTCTGGAAGGGCTGCGGCACCTCGTCGGAGCGCCTGGCCGAACTCATCGGGACCGATGTGCGGACCGCCATGTGGGCGGGCGAGCACTGGCCCGAGGGCACCGAATGGCTCGACGGCGACCGGCTCTTCCGCATCGCACGCCTCAGCCGGCGCCAGGCGGTGCCCGACGGCCAGTGGGGCGACGTGTGGACGGTGATGCGCACCCTCGCCAGGCGCCACGGCCCCGACAACGTCCGCCTCGTCGTCTGGTTCGACAACTGAGCGCCGCGCCAGGAGCGGCACGGCACGACGCGACGCACCACCGACAGGAACTTTATGTAGCGGTGCGGATACGTTACGTGAGTGAGGATCAGCGCGGAGCCCGGGTCACGTCGGGCCGCGGCCCGGTGGCCGTGGCTCGCCCTGGTGCTCGTCGCGCTGATCCACGTGGTGGCCTGCGCCCACGGCCCGCTGGTCGCCGGCTCCGGCCGGACCGACCTCCTCGCCGTGACGGACGCCCCCGCGCACGCCTCGCACGCCCCCGACGTACCGGGCCCCTGCGGCGGGGAGCATCGCGGCCCTCAGCCGTGCGCCGGGCTCGACGAGCCGACGTGGGCGCAGCCGGGCTGGGACAAGGAGCTGACACCCCAGCAGGAACCGCTGTGCGTCGGGGCGGTGGTGTTCGTGGCCGCGGGGCGCGCCCCGCCGGTCCGGGCGGACGAGGTGCCCCGGCCCGGCTGCGGGCGGCGGGCGGCGTTGCAGGTCTGGCGGAACTGACCGGGCCCGTCGCGCCGGTGCGCGAGGCGTCCGCCTCGGGTGCCGGGACGGCGGCGCACCGTGCCATGTCCCCCTCACCCGTACACCGCCGCTCCGGCCGTCCGCCGTACCGCACCGGCTTCTCGCCGTGCCGCTGCGGCCGTTGGCCGCCGTCGGCGGTGGGAGAACCGTCACGATGAACCCTCACGCACCGAACCACGTCCTCGACCCCGCACCCGCTTCCCCCGTCTCCTCCCCCTCCCCCGTCTCCCCCGCCCGGCTGCTCGCCGCCTCGGCGCGGGCGGCCGCCCATCCGTCCGCCCTGGTGGGCGACACGCCCGTGCTGTGGGTGGGCGAGCCGTTCGCCTCCGCCGGGCGCGGCTTCTGGGCCAAGCTGGAGGGCCACAACCCGGGCGGCATCAAGGACCGCACCGCCCTGTACATGGTGGCCGCCGCCCGGGAACGCGGGGTGCTGCCGCCCGGCGCCCGGATTGTCGAGTCCACCTCCGGCACCCTCGGCCTCGGCCTGGCCCTGGCCGGCATCACCTACGGCCATCCCGTCTCGCTGGTCACCGACCCCGGGATGGAGCCCCAGGTCGCCGGGTTGCTGCGCGCCTACGGCGTCGAGGTCCACACGGTCACCACGCCGCACCCGGAAGGGGGCTGGCAGCAGGCCCGCCGCGAGAAGGTGGCCGAGCTGCTCGCCCACTGCCCGGGAGCGTGGTGCCCCGACCAGTACCACAACCCCGACAACGCGGCCGCCTACCGGCCCCTCGCGCACGAACTGGTCGCCCAGCTCGGCCGGATCGACACCCTGGTCGTCGCGGTCGGCACCGGCGGTCACTCCGCGGGCATCGGCCGCGTGCTGCGCACCTTCTTCCCCGCGCTGCGGGTGGTCGCCGTGGACACCTGCGCCTCGACCATCTTCGGCCAGCCCGCCGGGCCCCGGCTGATGCGCGGACTGGGCTCGTCCATCCACCCGCGCAACGTCGCCCACGACCTGTTCGACGAGGTCCACTGGGTCGCCGCCCCCGAGGCCGTCTGGGCCGCCCGCGCCCTGGCCCGCACCTGGTACGCCACCGGGGGCTGGAGCGTCGGCGCGGTCGCCCTGGTCGCCCGCTGGCTCGCCCGTACCTCCCCCGCCGAACAGCGCATCGCCGCCGTCTTCCCCGACGGCCCGCACCGCTACGTCTCCACCGTCTTCGACGACGACTACTGCCGCGCCCACCAGCTCCTCGGCCACGAGCCGCCCGACGACCCGGACGAGATCACCGACCCCGCCCGGACGGTGGTCACGCGCTGGAGCCGCTGCCGGGCCGTGGCCCGGACCCGCCCCGGCGCCACCGGCCGGGAGGACCTGAGCCCGGCGGGAGCGGCCCGATGAGGAAGATCCTGGCCCAGACCCGTTCCTTCGGCCCGGCCGCGCGCCTGCTGATGGTGAACCAGTTCGCCATCAACCTGGCCTTCTACATGCTCATGCCCTACCTCGCCGCCCACCTCTCGGAGGGGCTGGGGATGGCGGCGTGGGCGGTCGGCCTGGTCCTCGGCGTGCGCAACCTCTCCCAGCAGGGCATGTTCCTCATCGGCGGCACCATCGCCGACCGCCTCGGCTACAAGACCCCGATCCTGGCCGGGTGCGTCCTGCGCACCGGCGGGTTCGCCCTCCTGGGCCGGGTCGACGGCCTCCCCGCCCTGATCGTGGCGTCGGCGGCGACCGGGTTCGCCGGGGCCCTGTTCAACCCGGCCGTGCGCGCCTACCTCGCCGCCGAGGCGGGCGACCGCCGGGTGGACGCGTTCGCCCTGTTCAACGTCCACTACCAGGCGGGCATGCTCCTCGGGCCGCTGGTCGGACTCGCGCTGCTGGCCGCCGACTTCCGCGCCGTGTGCACCGCGGCCGCCGTCGTCTTCGCCGCCCTCAGCGTGCTCCAGGCCCGTGCGCTCCCCGACCGCCGCGCCACCGGCCCCCACCGGGCGGCGGCCGGGGACGGGGGCGCGCCGACCGTGTGGAGCCAGTGGCGGCAGGTCGCCGCCAACCGGCCGTTCCTGCTGTTCTCCGCGGCGATGATCGGCTCCTACGTGCTGACCTTCCAGATCTACCTGGTGCTGCCGCTGGCCGCCGACGCCGCTCTCGGCGCGGACGGCACGAAGGCGACGAGCGGACTGTTCGTCATCTCGGCCGCGGTGGCGGTGGCCGGACAGCTGCGGCTGACCGGCTGGGCCGGGCGGCGCTTCACGCCCCACCGGGCGCTGGCCGTCGGACTCGCCGCGATGGGTGCGGCGTTCGTGCCCCTGGCCCTCGCCCCCGCCCGGTCCGCGATCGGCTCCCTCACGGCCCTCGCCGTGTCCGTGGCCGTGCTCGCCGCCGCCGGGGCGGTGGTCTACCCCTTCGAGATGGACACCGTCGTCGCCCTGTCCGGGAACCGGCTGGTCGCCACCCACTACGGTTTCTACAACACCGTTTCCGGCCTCGGCGTCACCCTCGGCAACCTCGCCCTCGGTGCGCTCTGGGACGCCACCCGCGCCCACGCGCCCTGGCTCGTGTGGGCCGCGCTCGCCGTGACCGGGGCCGCGTGCGCGGCCGCGGTCGCCGCGCTCGCCCGTACCGGACGGCTGCACGCACCCCCCGTCCGGCCCGTCACCGCCTGAACGCCGCCCCCGGTCCGGTTTCCTTCGGCGGTACGGTCATGGTTCCGGCATCGCCGGGTATCCGGTCGGAACAGTGCTTGACCACCCGACCATGTCTCCGGCACGAGGGCGAGGCGACCACACCGATGCCGACACCGATGGAACCGGACACCGGCGCAACCGGACCGGGGGACGGCTGGCCCGACGAGCACCGCTACGAGGTGCTCGTCCGGGTCCCCGCCGTCCGGGACGCGATCACCGCGAGCGCGTCCCGGACCCGACTGCCGATGAGCGCCGAGGAGTTCCTGTCCCGGGCCGCCTCGGCGGTCCCGCTCGTGGGCCGGCCGATGCTCAGGGGCGCCGAGCACGGCCGCGGGCTGGGCCGGAAGCTCCGTTTCCGCACCGGCAAGTCGTACGAGGCGGAGCTTGAGCAGCCGGTGGGCCGGGCGCTCGTCGCCGTGCTGTGTTCCCTGGCCCTGCACGGCCAGGGCATCCGCTCGGTGGAGCAGCACGAGGACGGCTGCACGCTGACCGCCGACATCCCGTCCGACGCCAGGACCTTCGGCGGAGTGCTCACGGTGACCGTCACCCGGAGCGGCGGCCACGCCTCGGCCGTCCGGGCGAAGGCGGAGATTCCCGGCCAGCTGGTCGACTGGGGCAGGAGCAAGCAGGCCCTCGCCGCTCTCGCCGCCGACCTCGGGAACCCGGGCTCCCCCGGCTGAGGAACCCCCGCCCGGACCCGCCGGGGCCGGGCTCAGTCCGGCAGCAGCGGCAGCAGCTCCGGAAGGTGCCCGTCGGACGCCTCCGCCGCCCGCTGCCGTTCCTGCGGGACCTCCCCGTACAGCGTCGTGCGCGGCTTCGCCGGGCGGCCGGCCAGTTCGGCGATGGCGACGAGGTCCCGGACCGACCGGTACGAGCCGTAACTCGACCCGGCCATGCGGGAGATGGTCTCCTCCATCAGCGTGCCGCCCAGGTCGTTGGCGCCCGAGCGCAGCATCTCGGCCGCGCCCTGCGTACCGAGCTTGACCCAGCTGGTCTGGATGTTGGTGATGTGCGGGTGGAGCAGCAGCCGGGCCATGGCGGTGACGGCCCGGTTGTCGCGGTCGGTCGGGCCGGGCCGGGCGATGCCCGCCAGGTAGATCGGGGCGTTGGTGTGGATGAACGGGAGCGTGACGAACTCCGTGAAGCCGCCGGTCTCCTGCTGGAGCCGGGCCAGGGTCCGCAGGTGGCCGAGCCAGTGCCGGGGCTGGTCGACGTGCCCGTACATCATCGTGGACGAGGAGCGCAGGCCCACCTCGTGGGCGGTCCGGATGACCTCCAGCCAGGTCGCCGTCGGCAGCTTGCCCTTGGTGAGGACCCAGCGGACCTCGTCGTCCAGGATCTCGGCCGCCGTGCCGGGGATCGAGTCGAGCCCGGCCTCCTTCGCGGCGGTCAGCCAGTCGCGGATGGACAGGCCGGTGCGGGTGGCGCCGTTGACGACCTCCATGGGCGAGAAGGCGTGCACGTGCATGCCGGGCACGCGTTCCTTCACCGCCCGCGCGATGTCGAAGTAGGCGGTGCCGGGCAGGTCCGGGTGGATGCCGCCCTGCATGCAGACCTCGACCGCGCCGACGTCCCACGCCTGCGCGGCCCGGTCGGCGACCTGGTCCAGGGAGAGGCTGTACGCGTCGGCGTCGGTGCGCCGCTGGGCGAAGGCGCAGAAGCGGCAGCCGGTGTAGCAGACGTTGGTGAAGTTGATGTTCCTGGTGACGATGTACGTGATGTCGTCGCCGACCACGTCGCGGCGCAGGGTGTCCGCGATCCGGCACAGTTCGTCCAGCGCCTCGCCCTCGGCGTGGAACAGGACGAGTGCCTGTTCGTCGGTGAGCTTCGTCGGGTCGTCGGCGGCCTGCCCGAGCGCGGCCCGCACGTCCGCGTCGATCCTGGACGGGACCATGCCGGGGGCGGCGGACTCGCGCAGCGCCTCCCAGTCCCCGTACACCTCGTCGAAGTCCTCGCGGCGGTCGCCGGTGCGGCCCTCGGTATCGATGGTGCGGTGCAGGTCGGTGCGGCCGGTGGCGCCGAACTCCTCGTCGGGCTCCTGCCAGGGCAGCCCGGCGGGGATCGCGCCCTCGCGGGCGAGCCCGGTCTCCGGGTCGGCGAGCGCCCGCACGTGCGGCAGCAACCGGGGGTCGAGCCAGGGCTCGCCGCGCTTGATGAACTCCGGGTAGATGGTGAGGCGTTCGCGGAGCGTGTAGCCCGACTCGGCGGTCCGCGCGGCGAGTTCGTCGATGTGCGGCCAGGGGCGCTCGGGGTTCACGTGGTCCGGGGTGAGCGGTGACACCCCGCCCCAGTCGTCGATGCCCGCGCCGACGATCAGCGCGTACTCGGCGTCGACGAGGTTCGGCGGGGCCTGGATGCGGGCGGACGGGCCGAGGACGTGCCGGGCGACGGCGATGGCGGCGGCCAGCTCCTCCAGTTCGGCGTCCGGCATGCCGCGCATCGCGGTGTCGGGCTTGGCCCGGAAGTTCTGGACGATGACTTCCTGGATGCCGTGGTAGGCGCGGGCGGTGCGGCGCAGCTCGAAGAGGGAATCGGCGCGCTCCTCGTACGACTCGCCGATGCCGATCAGGATGCCGGTGGTGAACGGCACGTTGGAACGTCCGGCGTCCTCCAGGACCCGCAGCCGTACGGCCGGTTCCTTGTCCGGGGAGCCGTGGTGCGGGCCGCCGGGCTCGGACCACAGCCGGGTCGCGGTGGTCTCCAGCATCATGCCCATGGACGGGGCGACGGGCTTGAGGCGCTGGAGGTCGGTCCAGCCCAGCACCCCGGGGTTGAGGTGCGGCAGGAGCCCGGTCTCCTCCAGGACCCGGATCGCCATGGCGCGCACGTACGCGAGGGTGTCGTCGTACCCCTCGGCCTCCAGCCACTCCCGCGCCTCGGGCCAGCGGTCCTCCGGCCGGTCGCCGAGCGTGAACAGGGCTTCCTTGCACCCCATGGCCGCGCCCTCGCGGGCGATGTCCAGCACCTCGTCGGGCGACAGGAACATCCCGTGGCCCGCGCGCCGGAGCTTGCCGGGCACGGTGACGAAGGTGCAGTAGTGGCACTTGTCGCGGCAGAGCCGGGTCAGCGGGATGAAGACCTTGCGGGAGTACGTGATCACCCCCGGCCGCCCCGCGGCCTCCAGCCCGGCGTCGCGCACCCGGGCGGCCGAGGCCGCGAGGTCCGTCAGGTCGTCGCCCCGCGCCTGGAGCAGGACGGCGGCCTCGGTCACGTCGAGGGCGACGCCGTCGCGGGCCCGTTTGAGGGCGCGCCGCATGGCATTGGTGGTCGGACGTCCGCGCTGAGGATCGGTCATGGCCCCGAGCATACGAGCGACCCCCGCGCCCCGGACCAGGGCATCTGCCTCCCGCCCCGCTCCGGGACGGCCCCGGCGCGGGCGTTGCCGGTCGTGTCAGGCCGCGGGGGAGCTCCCGCGTGCCGGGAGCCCGTCGGGACCGCCATGCTTGTGCGGGGTGAAGGTGAATGCCGAGGTGTCACCGTCCAGATCAATGGTGAGCGAAGCGTCCAACGCCTTGGCCAGGCGTGTCAGGAGGGCCAGGGTCGGAACGGAATCACCGCCCTCGATGTGGGAGATCTGCGGTTGCGTCATCCCCGCACGACGGGCCAGCTCGGTCTGCGACAGCCCGAGCCCGGTCCGTCGGTCGTACACGGCCTGCCCCAGTGCGAAGGCGTACCCGGCCTCGACGTAGGCGGACGACTCCTCGACGACCTCTCCCAGAAGCTTCCTGGTCTGTCGCGTCTTCCACCGGGAGTGATTCACGGCTGTTCCTCCTCGCTCCGGTCGTAGACGTGCTCGGCCGGGCCGTGGTCGCTCTCGCAGACCTTCTGCGCCTGCTGAGCACGCTCGACCTCGGCGGTCTCGCGTTGCTTGGTCTTCCGGAACACGGTCAGCAGCACGATCCGTCTCTCGGGAGCGAGCCAGTAGGTGATGCGCACCGCACTGCCGTCCATGACGAAGCGCAGCTCACGCACCTTGCCACCAAGATGCCTGGAGTACGGCTCGGCCAACGTGGTGGGCTTCGCCGCAAGCATGTCGGCCGCCCGTTCGACCTTGTCGTACTGAGCATCGGCAAGCAACGCCAACCACTGCCGGACTTCGGGCTCGATCTCGATCCGCCAGGGCAGTTCCACGAACACGACTATACAGAAATTTGCATAACACGAGCTCTGGGCGGACGCGCTCGGCTTTCGGCCCTCCACAGGCCGGTCACAACTGCGCGATGGCGGGAAGCGGGCCCCGGCCGACCCGGTCGACGACACGGCCCGGCGCCCGCCCCGCAGCGCCCGTGTCAGGCCGCGGGAGCCGTCGGGGACGCCGGGGCCGCCAGGGCGAAATCTTCCGGCAGGCGGGGCGGGGTGCCGCGGGTCCACACCACGCGCAGGGCCGAGGCGGAGATCCGCCAGCCGTCGGGCGTGCGGACCAGTTCGTTGTCGACGTGGCCGGCGGAGACGAAGAGTCCGCCCGGTCCGCCCGGTCCGTCCGCCAGGACGTGGGTACTCAGCTGGGCGCCGCGGGCGGTGGCCCGGTCGCCGTCGATCTCGATGACGGCGTCGGTGCCCAGGTGCACGGTCCGGTCGAACAGCGCCATTGCCCGCCGGACGTGGGACAGCAGGGCGTCGCGGCCGTGCACGGTGCCGATGGGCATCTCCGCCGTGACGTCCTCGGTGTGGAAGGCGCTCGCCCACTCCTCGTCGAAGACCCCCGCGTCCAGGGAACGCAGGTGACGGCCCAGCAGGTCGGCGATCTCGGCACGGTCGGTCAGGGTGCGCAGCTCTCGCCGCATCTCTTCGATGTCCATGACGGAAGCCTCCTTCCCCAAGCGCGCTTGAGGTCAAGCCCTCCGTCCCGCGCTCATCGCGACGGGCGTGTTCCGCCCTGCTCGGGGCCGGGCAGCGACACCCGGACGGTGAGCCCCCCGCCGGGGTTGGGGGTCAGGGCCAGTTCCCCGTGGTGCGCGCGGACGATGCTGGAGACGATCGCCAGGCCCAGGCCGTGGCCGCGGCGGCCGGGGTCCTTCTCGGCCAGCCGCCCGCCGCCGCGCAGGAACGGCTCGGTGAGGTGGTCGACGGTGTCGGGCAGCAGCGGTCCGGTGTTGGCGACGGTCAGCAGGGCGCGGCCGGGGCGCACCGGGTCGGGGCCGGTGGTCAGGGCGAGCGATCCGCCCGTGGGCAGGTTGTGCCGCACGGCGTTGTGGAGCAGGTTCAGGGTGAGCTGGCGCAGCAGTACGCCGTTGCCGGTGACCGGGGCCGGCCGGAGGTCGGTGGCGAGGTCGATGCCCCGCGCCCCGGCCTCCTCGCGGACGGTCCCGACGGCGGCCCGTGCGGTGTCGGCGAGGTCGAGCCGTTCCTCCGTGGCGGGCGGGGCGTGGTCGAGGGCGGAGAGCTGGAGCAGGGCGTCGGTGATGTCGATGCCGCGCTGGTTGGTCTCGCGGAGCCGGGAGACGAGGCGTTGGTAGTCCTGCCCGTCGGGGTCGGCGACGGCCACGTCGAGCATGGTGCGGCTGACGGCGAGCGGGGTGCGCAGTTCGTGCGAGGCGTTGGCGGCGAACCGCTGCTGGGCGTCGAAGGACCGCTGGAGGCGGGCGAGCATGTCGTCGAAGGTGTCGGAGAGTTCGGTGAACTCGTCGCGCGGGCCGGTGAGTCCGACGCGGTGGTCCAGGGAGCCGTCGGCGGCCCGGCGGGCCGCCCGGGTGATGTCCTGGAGCGGGCGCAGGACACGGCCCGCGATGAGCCAGCCCGCGCCGAACCCGATCAGCGCGAGGAACAGCAGGGCGACCCCGGACGCCTTGACCAGGGCCTGAAGGATGTCCGGGCGGGTGGCGACGGCCGCGGCCTGCGGATTCACGTCGCCCAGCGGGTAGTTGGGCACGAAGCGCATCGCCAGGTACACCAGGACCAGGCTGAACATCCCGGAGGCGACGACGAACAGGGCGTAGGTGAGGGTGAGCTTCATCCGGGCGGTCAGCCGCCGCGGCCGCCCGGCCGGTGCGGGACCCCCGGCCGGTGCCGGGCCCCCGGCCGTCCCGGTGCCGCCGTCGTGGTGGGGTGCGGACCCGCCGCCCCTCATCGCCCGCGCCCCGTCGCCCCGTGGTCCCCGTACTGCCCCGTGGTCCCGGGCCGCCCCGCGTCGGCCGTCCCGTCGAGGCGGTATCCGACGCCGGGCACGGTGTGGATGGGCGACGGTTCGCCGAGCCGTTTGCGGAGCGTGGACATGGTGATGCGGACCGCGTTGGTGAACGGGTCGGCGTTCTCGTCCCAGGCCCGCTCCAGCAGCGTCTCCGCGCTGACCACCCCGCCCCGCGCGGTCATGAGGACCTCCAGGACGGCGAACTGCTTCCTGGTGAGCGCCACGTACTTCCCGTCCCGGAAGACCTCGCGCCGGAACGGGTCCAGCCGGATTCCGGCGTACTCGATGACGGGGGGCGTGCTGTCCTTGGGCCGGCGGGCCAGCGAGCGGAGGCGTACGACGAGTTCCTTCAGGTCGAAGGGCTTCGTCAGGTAGTCGTCGGCGCCCAGCTCGAACCCGGCGACCTTCTCGTTGATCAGGCCCGCCGCGGTCAGCATGAGCACCCGGCAGCCCAGGCGCCGTTCCACGATGATCCGGCACACGTCGTCGCCGTGCGTGCCGGGGATGTCGCGGTCGAGCACGACGACGTCGTACTCGTTCACGTCGAGGCGCTCCAGGGCGGTGTCCCCGTCCCCGGCGATGTCGGAGGCGATGGCTTCCAGCCGCAGCCCCGCCTGCACCGCCTCGGCGAGATACAGCTCGTCCTCGACAATCAGCACCCGCATCCGGTCTCTCCCGCTCCGTGCCTCGCCCGGCCGGTCACCGGCCCGTCCGTACGTTCCCCCGCGGAAACGGTACGGGGACATCCAAACGGTACGGGGTTATCGAAAACGTATCGAGAAATCGAAACGGCCCGACAACACGGCCCGGCGTTCACTCGGGGCATCGGTCGGCGATACCCGCCGCCCCGCCCGGACGCCCGGAGGAGACCATGCACGACGACCCCACCGCGGACCGCCCCGCCCCGGCCGCGCGCCGCTTCCCCGGCCGGACCGCGCTCTGGGCCGGTTCGGCCGCGGTGCTGGTGCTGGCGCTGACGGCGGTCTGGGGCACGCCCACCCGGAGCGAACCGGCCGCACGGGCGGCCCCGACGGCGGACCACGGACCGGACGGCGGCGGAGCGTCCGCGGACGCCGCCCCGAAGGACACCGGCGACGGCTCCGACAGCGAGGGCGACCGCCCGGACGGCCGCGAGCTCACCCCCTTCGACACCCGTTACCCGGCCGTCGGCCGACTGGACGAGCGCCTGCTGAAGGCCGTGCAGAAGGCGGCCCGGGACGCCCGCGAGGACGGCATCGAGTTCCGGGTCACCTCGGGCTGGCGCTCCAAGGAGCACCAGCGGCGCCTGCTGGACGAGGGCGTCGAGAAGTACGGGAGCCTCGAAGAGGCGAGGCGGTTCGTGAAGACCCCGGAGAAGTCGACCCACGTGTCCGGGAAGGCGGTCGACATCGGCCCCACCGATGCCGACGACTGGCTCATCCGCAACGGCTCCGACTACGGCCTGTGCCAGGTCTACAACAACGAGATGTGGCACTTCGAGCTGCTCACCACCCCGGGCGGCAACTGCCCGACGCCCCTGACCGACGCGGCCGGCTGACCGGCGATGCGCCCAGTCCGTGAGCCGGCCCGCGGGTCGGTGCCACTTCCTTCCGAAGGACATGCCATGGCCGATCTGCGCGAGGACCCCTACCCGGACGTGTACATCGGAGGCGGCTTCTCCGACCCCTCCGAACCGCCGTCCCCCGCCGAGCCGTCGGAACCCACCGGCCCGGACCTCATCGCCCCCGACCCCGCCGGGCCGTCGGAACCCACCGGGCCGGGCCCCTCCATGTCCTCGCCCGCCGCTCCCGGCCGGTACTTCCCGCGCTTCCCGTACTTCTCGTCCTTCCCGTACTTCCCGTACTTCCCGAAGCGGCGCGGGGACCGGCTCCTGGGCGTCGTCGCGGTGGTCACGGGGCTCGTGCTGGTCTGCCACTCGCTCGTGCCCAACACTCCGGGCAACCTGGGCAGCCTGCTCGAAACCGTGCTGCCCTGGACCGGCCTGGCCGTACCGGTACTGCTCCTGGCCGCCCTGGTCCGCCGGTCCGTCCCGGCCGTCGTCGCCGCGCTCCTGCTCGGCGCCGTGTGGTCCGCCCTGTTCGCGTCCCTGTTCCTCGGCGGGAGCGGCGGGAACGGCGGGGGCGGGCCGGACCTGACCGTGGTCACCCACAACGTCAACGCCGACAACCCCGACCCCGCCGCGACCGCTCGTACGCTGCTGGCCGCCGACCCCGATCTGGTGGCCCTGGAGGAGGTCACCGACGAGGCCCTGCCCGCCTACCGCGAGTCGCTGGACCGACGGCTGCCGCACTCCGTGCACATCGGCACCGTCGCCCTGTGGAGCCGCTACCCCATCGCCGAGTCCCGGCGCATCACCATCGACCCCGGCTGGAGCCGCTCCCTGCGCGCCCTGGTCCAGGGGCCGAAGGGCCCCCTCGCCGTCTACGTGGTCCATCTGCCCTCGGTCCGCGTCGGCGCGTCCGGCTTCACCACCGGCCGGCGCGACGAGACCCTCGGCGCCCTCGTCCGGGCCCTCGACGAGGAGCGGCAGCAGAAGGTGCTGCTGCTGGGCGACCTCAACGGCGCCACCACCGACCGCAGGCTCCAACCGCTGACCTCCCGGCTGGCGTCGGTGGAGGGCAGCGGCGGCACCGGCTTCGGGTTCAGCTGGCCCGCCGCCTTCCCCCTCACCCGCATCGACCACATCCTCACCCGTGGCCTCACCCCCACCGACGCCTGGACCCTCCCCTCCACCGGCAGCGACCACCGCCCGGTAGCCGCCGGGCTCGGGGCCTGACCGGCACCCCGCTCAGCCGGTGCGGAGGACCCGGAAGCGATCAGGGTCCGCCGGGTCCCGGTCGACGACCTGGACCGGCGCCCAGGCCCACTGCAGAACGCCGATGCCCGGCGGACGGGAGAACCGGATCGGCCCGCGGGTGCCCTCGACCGCCACGCCCGGCCACGCCCCGGCGACGGCCGCCCGGTCCGTACCGTACGAGCGCAGCGCCTCGGCGAGGACGGCGACCGTGTCCCAGCCCTCGAAGGCGACGAAGGAGGGCGGGGCGCCCAGCCGCTCGCGCAGCTCCTTCCCGACGCGTTCGCCGAGCGGGCCGAGGCGCTCGGGCAGGTAGCGCAGGAACGGCACCCCCGCACCGTCCCCGCCCAGCTCCGCGGCCCATCCGGCGAACTCCGGCTGCCCGGCCGGGGCGCCGATCAGGACCTCCGCGAGCCGCCGGTCGGCCCGGACCGCCCGGACGATCGGCGCCGCCGGTTCCGGGTGGCCGACCAGCAGGAGGAGCGCCGTCGCACCGGAGTCGGCGAGCGCGTCGCACAGGGCCTCGGGGCCGAGCGCGTTCGCGTCGAGCTCGACGACGGTGCCGCCGTGCGGGGCGAGGTGGTCGCGCAGGATGCGGGTCCCGGACGCCCAGTAGACGCTCGGCTGGGTGGCCACGGCGATCCGGGTCCGGCCCGCGCCGAGGAGGAAGTCCCCGTAGACCCGCCAGCCGTGGGACTGGGCCGGGGCCACGCGCGCGACCCGGTCCGTCGGCCCGTCGGTGAGCGCGTCGAGCACCGCGGACGAGCAGAGGAACGGTACGCCGAGGGCGTCGGCCCGTGCGGCGGCGGCGCGGGCGACGACGCTGTGGTACTCGCCCGCCACGGCGGCCACGCCCAGCGCGGCCAGTTCGTCCACGGCCGCCGCGGCCCGCCCGGGATCGGCCGCGGTGTCCCGGACCACCGGCTCCAGCGGCCGGCCGCCGATCCCGCCCGCGCCGTTGACCTCCCGGACGGCCAGCTCGACCCCCGCGAGCAGCTGCCGGCCCGCCTCGACCCAGCCGGGCCGGGTCAACGGGGCGAGAACGCCCAGCCGGACGGGCGTTCCGTCCGTGTCCTCCGCCCCGGACGGCGCGGGCGGGTACGGCAGGGACGGTGATGATGGCGGTGGCGTGTTCATCGGGTGGCCTCTCCCCTGGACGACGGGTCGCGGCCCCGCCCGGATCGCGCACCGGACGGGGCCGCCGGGCGGTGCGCGTTCGCCGCGTCTCGCCGCGGCGGGCGCGCCCGGGTGATCATGCGGGTCATTGGAGCCACCTCCGCCGCCACCGGGCAACCGATTATCCGTTCGTCCGGCTGCCGGGCCGCGCCGCCGAGGCGGAGCACGCTTTCGCCGACGTGGTGGACGCGCGCGACGGCCCGCCGCATGACCGGCGTCGCTCGCGGCGGTGCCGGGAGCCGTGGCCCCGGCCCAGTTCCTCGTCCAGCGCCCGGACGTGTCCCCCGGCGGCCGGCTTGTCCAGCACCTGTTGATGATTCACGCCGCTCCCTCCTCGCCGCTCCGCTCGGCGGCGAGGCTACTTGTCGGCTCTTCCCGCCCCCGTTCCGTGCAGGGCCCGGACGAGCCAGGGGTCCACCGGGGCCAGCTCCGGTACCACCTGCCAGCCGTTGACGATCCAGACCAACCGCCAGTACCGCTCCACCCGGGGGTCGTGCGCCTCCTCGAACTTCCGGGCCATCCACTCCCGGAACTCCGCGTCGGGGGTGCGCGCGAACACCTCGGCGAAGCGGTGCACGAGGTCGTCGACCACGGGCGCGGCCCGGTCGCCGAGCGGGTCGATGCCCGACTCCACGGCCTCGGTCACCTTCCGACGGGTGAACTCCATCAGTTCCTCGCCGGCCTCCCTCTCGATGTCGGGGGTGCGCCCGGTGGCCCGGTACGTGGCCGTCCGGCGCAGCCGGGGCCGGAAGTCCTCGTCGCCCATCAGCTCGACGAGTTCCACCCATGCGGCGACCTGCTCGCCGGACGGGTCGCGGGGGAGGTCGGGAGCTGCGGCGCGGACCATGGCCACTGCGGCCGGGTCGGCGTCCGCCGCGCCGAAGGTGCCCTCCACGAAATCGTCGATCAGGCGTCGGCGTTCCTCGCCGGACAGCTGCGTGAGCCTGTGCATGAGTGTGGTCTCCTCGGGGTCGGACCCGCGTCCGGCCGCGACCCGCAGAACGCTCCGGCGCAGTTGCAGCACCTGGATCTGGACGTCCAGGGCATCCGCGTGCGCCGCGGCGACCTCCGCCACCGAGAGCTCGCGGTCCAGCACCCGGCGAATCGTGGCCAGGTCCAGGCCCAGCTCGCGCAGGGTGCGGAGGAGTTCCAGACGGAGCAGTGCGTCATGGTCGTAGAGCCGGTAGCCGGCGGGACTTCTGGTGGTCGGTGCCACCACCCCGGAATCGGAGTAGAACCGGAGTGTCCTCACGGGCAGTCCGGTCCGCCGGGAGAGCTCCCCGATCGAGTAGAGGGTCGTGGCGTCCATGGCCCCGACTCTGCTGTCTCCACCCACTGGAGACTCAAGGCCCTTCCCCGGCCGGTCCACGGCCGGGACCTCCCGCGACGTGCGGGGACGGGTTCCGCTCATGACGGGCCCCGGTCAGGCACGCAGGAAGGCGAGCACCGCCAGCACCCGCCGGTGCCCCTCGGTGGCCACCGGCAGGTCCAGCTTGGCGAAGATGTTGCCGATGTGCTTGTTCACGGCGGCCTCGCTGATGAACAGCTCGGCGGCGACGGCGGAGTTGGTACGGCCCTGGGCGATCAGGCCGAGCACTTCGCGCTCCCGGGGGCTCAGCCGTTCCAGGGGGTCCTTCCGCAACCGTACGAGCTGCTGGATCACCTCCGGGTCCACCACCGTCCCGCCGATGGCGACCCGGTCGATGGCGGCCGTGAAGTCGGCCACCGCGGCCACCCGCTCCTTGAGCAGATAGCCGACCCCGGCTCCGCCGCCGGAGTCCAGCAGGCCCAGCGCGTACGAGCGTTCCACGTACTGGCTGAGCACGAGGACCGGCAACCCGGGTAATTCCTCACGGAGTTGCACGGCCGCCTTCAGCCCGTCGTCGCTCAGTGTCGGAGGCATCCGTACGTCGGTGACGATCAGGTCGGGCCGCTCGGAGCGCACCGCCGCGACCAGGGCGCCGGCGTCGCCGACCGCCGCGACCACCTCGTGCCCGACCCGCTGCAACAGCCCGACCAGACCTTCGCGCAACAGCACGGCGTCCTCCGCCACGATCAGGCGTAGCGACATGGAACCTCCACATGCAACAGGGTGGGACCGCCGACCGGACTCGACACCCGCATCCGGCCGTCGAGCGCCCCGACCCGGTCGGCCAGGCCGGTCACGCCACTGCCCGCTTCCGTGTCCACGCCGCCGCGGCCGTCATCCATGATGTCGAAGATCAGCAGATCGGCATGGTATCGACCGCGCACCTCCGCCTTCGTGGCCCCACTGTGTCTGGCGATGTTCGTCATCGCCTCGTTGAGGAGGTAGTACATGGTCGTCTCCACCTTCCGGGGCAGCCCCTCGGGCAGCCGGAGGTCCACCGTGACCGGGATCGGGAACCGGGCCGCGTAGTCCTCGATCGCCGCCACGAGTCCGTGATCGGCCAGCACCGGCGGATTGAGCCCCCGGATCAGCGCCCGCAGCTCCTGGTGCGCCGCGGAGAGCTGGGTCTCCGCCTGGGTGAGCAGTTCGGACTGCGGGGAGTCCGGCGGGGTGTCCAGACGCAGCATCCCGAGGGTCATTCCCAGCGACACCAGCCGCTGTTGCGCCCCGTCGTGCAGATCGCGTTCGATCCGTACCCGCTCCGCGTCGAAGGAGTCCAGCAGACGGACCTGCGAGGCACGCACCTCGCGCAGTTCCTCCCCCAGTTCCCGGTCGCGCGGGGCCAGGAAGGTACGCGCCATCGCGGCACGCGCCCCCGCCCACGAGGTCACCGTGTAGGGCGAGGCCAGCAGCACCACCGCGCTGAAGATCGCCCAGGGCCAGGTCTCGCCGTCCAGCGAACCGAGGAAGGCGGCCGGCAGCCCGAAGCAGAAGCCCAGCACCATCAGGTCCAGCCACCACAGCGCGGCCGTCGAGAGCAGGGTGAACAACAACTCCCGCCAGGTCACCTGCTCCTTGAGCCGGGTGGCCACCCACGCCCTGGCCCCCGGCGCGTCCGGACGCCGGTGCGGGTCCGGCAGCCGGTCGAGGTCCACCAGCCGCAGCCGTTGGCGCTCCACCGCCGCCACCGCGGTGGCGGCCGGCACCAGACCCACCAGGGGGGCGATCCCGATCAGCACCACCAGCAGCGCGACCCCCGCCAGCAGACCGGCTGCGACGATCACCACCGCCACCGTGCCGAACAGGACGCCGCTGCCCAGATAGGCCAGGGACCTCCAGGGCCAGCTCGACATCAGGAAGCTCATGGGTCGCTGGGCCATGGCCTGCCAGGCCGTCGTGGGACGCATGTGCCCACCGTAGACCGGCGGTTCGGGCGGCCGGGGTAGAGCCTGCACTACCTCGGAAGTAGAGGGCGGATCAGTGTCCCGCCCCACCCCCGCACGGTGAGATCGACGCATGACGACAACGAACCGGACCTCCGTACAGGACGCGGTCGAACTCCACGGCGTGCGCAAGATCCACGGCACCGGCGACCACGCGGTGACCGCACTGGACAGCGTCTCCGTCAGCTTCCCCCGCGGCACCTTCACCGCGATCATGGGTCCCTCCGGCTCCGGGAAGTCCACCCTGCTGCAGTGCGCGGCCGGGCTGGAGCAGCCGACCGACGGACAGATCGTTCTCGCGGGCATCGACATCGGCGGGCTGGACGAGAAGCGGCGCACCGAACTGCGCCGCGAGCACATCGGCTTCGTCTTCCAGGCGTTCAACCTCGTCGAGTCCCTCACCGCGGCCCAGAACGTGGAACTGCCCTCCCGGTTCGCCGGCCGCAGGGTCGAGCCCGGGCAGGTCGCCGACGCGCTCGCCTCGGTCGGTCTGGCCGAGCGCGCGAACCACCGGCCCAGCCGGCTCTCCGGCGGCCAGCAGCAGCGCGTCGCCCTCGCCCGCGCCCTGGTCACCCGTCCCGACGTCCTCTTCGCGGACGAGCCCACCGGCGCCCTGGACACCGTCACCTCCCGCGAGGTGCTGCGGATGATGCGGATGCTGGTCGACCGGGAGGGCCAGACCACGCTGATGGTCACCCACGACCCGGTGGCGGCCTCCGTGGCCGACGTCGTCGTCTTCATCAAGGACGGCCGGATCGCCGACCGGATCCCGCTGGACAGGGATGCGCGGAGCGACAACGCCGCCGCGATCGCCGCCCACATGACCCGGCTGGAGGCGTGATGCTGATCATCGCGAACGTACGCGAACGCTGGTCCGGCTTCCTCGGGGCCTTCCTCGCCGTCCTGGTCGGCGTGGCCCTCATCACCACCACCCTGGTCATCCACGACTCCTCCCGCCCCGCCGTCCAGGACCGCTACGCGGGCGCCGCCGCCCTGGCCCTGCCCGAGCAGGCCCTCGACCAGGAGGGCAGCCCCGAGGACCGGATGCCGTGGAGCCGGGCCGAGGCCGCTCCGATCCGGGCCGAGCTCGACGCGGTCCCCGGGGTCGCCGCCGTCGTGGTGGACCGCTCCTTCTACGCCCAGGCCGTCCGGGGCGGCGAACCCGTCGCCGACGAGGGCGCCGCGGAGGCGGGACACGGCTGGGGCAGCACACGGATGGCGCCCTACCGGCTCGTCTCCGGCCGGGCCCCGAACGGGAACGGCGAGGTCGTGGTCGACCGTGCCCTGGGCGTCGCGGCGGGCAGCGAACTCACCGTCAACATCACCGCGGGCCGCGAGCGGTTCACCGTCGTCGGCACCGTCGACGGTCCCGGCTACTACTTCAGCGAGGCGTTCGCCGCCGGGCAGCAACCCGGCGTCGGTGCCCTCGCGCTGATCGCGGACGAGGGGGCGTCCGCCGCCGCCATCGCCTCCGGAGCGCGGCAGGTGCTCGACGACAGGGGCGACGTCCTTTCCGGCGATGCCCGGTCCGAACTCCAGCCCCGGTACATCGAGCACAAGCGCGACCTCGGCGTGCAGCTCATCGGTGCCATGGCCGCCCTCGGCCTGTTCACCACGGTCTTCGTCGTCGCCTCCATGCTGGTCCTGTCGACCGGCATGCGCCGCCGGGAGATCGGCCTGCTGCGCACCATCGGCGCCGCACCCGGCCAGATCCGCCGCATGATCCTCGGCGAGGCCGCCGTGATCGGCCTGCTCGGTTCGGTCGTCGGCTGCCTGGCCGGCATCGCCGCCGCCCCGCTGCTGCACGACATCCTCAAGGGGCTGGACGTCACCCCGCCGGGCATGGAGATCACCGTGTCCGCCTGGCCGCTGCTCACCGCCTCCGCGGTCGGCATCGGCGTCAGCGTCATCGGTGCCTGGGCGGCCGGTCGCAAGGCCGCGAAGGTCGCCCCGATCGAGGCCCTGCTCGACAGCGGGCCCGCCAACCACGCCATGGGACGGGGCCGTTGGATCACCGGACTGTCCGTACTCGGCCTGGGGGCCGTCCTCGCCGTCGCGACCGCCACCACCGACGCCGACGACCGCATCGGCATGGCGCTCTTCGCGACCATGACGCTCATCGTCGCGGCCGCCCTGCTGGCCCCCGCCCTCGTCGGCCCCGTCGGCCGCTGCCTGACCGCCCCCTTCCAGAAGCGCGGCTCGGCCGCCGCCGTCCTGATCCGCTCCGAACTCATCGCCAACCCCCGCCGCGCCGCCTCCCTGGTGGCCCCCGTGATCGCCGCGGTCGGCTTCGCGGTCCTGCTCAGCGGAGCGGTGGAGACGATGCGGGTGGCCTACCCGGCGGGCGAGGCCCTCAAGGTCGCCGGCCAGACGATCGTCACCCCCGACGGCACCCCCGGCAACACCGACGAGGTCGTCGCCGCCAACCCGGTCGGCAAGGCATCCGTGCCGACCCGCGCCTTCGTCGGCGAGAAGCGGACCGTCCTGGACGTGCTCGGCACCCGTGACGCCCGGTGGAACGAGCCGGGCGAGGCCGTCCTCGGCCGGCGCACCGCCTCCGACCTGGGCCTGGAGCAGGGCCAGAGCGTGCCGGTCCGGTTCGCCGACGGTGCGGTCGTCACCCTGAGGATCGGCGCGGTCCTGCCCGACGACCCGGCCCGCGGTGACTTCGTGGTCGCCCGTGACCTGGTCCGGGCCCACGACCCGGCCGCGCTCACCGACGACATCTTCGTCCCGGCGGGCAGCAGGGCCTCCGCCGAGGTCCCCGGCACCGCCCTGCACGACGCCGTGCGGTACGCCCTCGACGACTACGACACCGATGCCAGGCTCACCGACAGCCTGGCCGCCATGCTCATCGTCATCGCCGTCGGCTACAGCGTGATCGCCGTCGCCAACAGCATGGCCATGGCGGCCCACGGCCGCCGTCGCGACTACTCGGTGATGAAGTCCGCCGGCGGCACCGTCCGCCAGCTCCTCGTACTGGCCGCCGGCGAGACCGCTCTGCTGGTGGTCGTCGGGGCCGGCCTCGGTGTCCTGGTGACCCTGCCCCCGCTGGCCGGAATGGCCTCCGGCCTCGCCCAGGCCACTTCGTCCGACGTCGCCCTGCACCTGAACGGCGGAGCCGTCGCAGCAGCGATCATCGGCACCCTGGTCGCGGCGGTCGTGGCAGGGGTGGCGGTCACCGGGAGGACGCTGAGGAAGTCCGCCTGAGGGCTGTCCCGGCCGCCCGGTGGGAACGCCCGCCCGATCACGGAGGACGGGGAAGGAGGCGAGGGGAACGACCGGCCTCGGCGGGCGAAGGAAGTACGAAGGCGGCTCCGGGGATTCCCCCGGAGCCGCCTTCGCGGGTACGGGTGGCCGCGCCTCTCCCTACAGAGCGATCCAGTAGCGCCGCTTGACGCCTGCCCCGGTGGTGCGGACGTCCTCCAGAACACCGCCGTTGCGCTCGATGCTGCGGGCGGAGCCGATGTTGTCGTCGTCGCAGGTGACGAGGACCCGCTCCAGCCCCATCGCGCGCGCCTCCGGAAGAACCGCCCCGAGGGCCCAGGTGGCCAGGCCGCGCCTCCGGGCGGAGGGGCGGATGCTGTAGCCGATGTGCCCGCCGGCGTCGAGCAGGAAGTCGTTCAGGCCGTGCCGCAGATCGATGGCTCCCAGATAGTCGTCGCCCTCGACGATCCACCAGTGGGTGGCGTGGACCCGCCCCTCTTCCGGAGCGACCGACCTGTCCGACTGCTGCCGCAGTCGCCCGACCCAGGCCGAGAAGTCCTCGGGGTCGGCGAGGTCGGCCCCGGAAGCGAGGCCCAGGCCGCTCCCGTCCTGGTGGGATCCCGGCGCCCACTCGTCACGCGCCGTGAGCCACGAGGCCCGAAGTCGGGCCGTGGGCATGGTCAGTTCGGGCATGCGCGCGACGATAGCAGTAGCACTCTCCCCCGTGATCGGACGCCTCGCGCCGCCCCGGAACCACTCGCCGCGGCAGATGGCGCAGGGGTGTCACAGGGCCAACGGGCCGAGGTCGTCCGCGACCGCGGCGAAGTCGCGGACCGAGGAGGTCTCGCCGCCGGTGCGCCAGCACAGCGCCCAGCGGCCGGGCGGGGCGTCACGGATGGGAACGTAGGCGATGTCGGGCCGGGCGTAGTAGCGCAGCGCGTGCGCGTGCGCGGGACAGACCGCTTCCCCGCTGCCGACGATGGCGAGCAGCTGCACGCCGTCGATCGCGGACGGCCCCCGGGGAATCGGCCGTCCGCTGGGCGTGTGCGCGGGTATGAGCGACTCGCGCCAGTAATCGGGCGCGGCACCGGTCAGGACGGACTCGTCGGCGAGGTCCTCGTAGGAGACGGAGCTGCGCGCGGCCAGCCGGTGGGTGGCGGACACGCACAGCACGACGGGCTCGGTGCAGACCACCGGCCCCACGGTGAGGTCCGGTTCCCGGATGGGGAGCCAGGCGAGCAGGACGTCGATCGTGCCGCGCCGCAGGGCGGAGAAGGGGTCGTCGTAACCCACCGCGCGGATCTGCACGGTGCAACCGGGACGACGGGACGCGAACCCGGTGAGCAGGGGCCGCAGGTCCTCGCTGTTGCTGGACATCATGCCCAGGCGCAGCACCTCGGTCTGCCCCTTCGCGGACAGCTCGGCCCGCTCCAGGCTCTTCCGCAGGCCGCGGTGGACGGGGAGCAGGTCGTCGTAGAGCTGCCGGCCGAGCGGGGTGAGGCGGACGTGGTGGCTGGTGCGGTCGAAGAGCGCTCCGCCTATGCGGCGTTCCTGCTTCTTGATCGCCTGGCTGACCCGGGCCGGGGACACGTGCAGTCGCTCGGCGGTCCGGCCGAAGTGCAGCTCCTGGGCGAGCGTCAGGAATATCTCGATGTCCCTGATCTCCACGTCGCCCCCGGTCCCGTCGCCGCTCCTCGTTCGCGTTAACCGTCAGGTTAACGGGCCCTGCGGAAAGCGTCGTTGCCGGTGAATCCCCCGCGATCGATGGTGGAGCCGGACGGCGTCGCCGCAGGCGCGACGTCGCCGTGGTACCGAACCGGGAGGACACTTCATGAAACACCTTCAGACCGGCGTGCTGATCGCCGCCACTCTCTCCGCCGGGCTCATGGCCGGGCTGTTCGCCGCCTTCGCCTACGCGGTGATGCCCGGCCTGGCCAAATCGTCCGACCACACCCTCGTCGAGGCGATGCGGAGCATCAACAAGGCCATCCTCAATCCGGTCTTCATGCTCCCGTTCATGGGCGCGATCCCTCTCCTCGGTCTCGCCGTCGTACTGGCCCGGCGCGGCCACGGCCGCTCCGCCCTGCCCTGGCTGATCGCCGCGCTGGTCCTGTACCTGGTGGCCTTCATGGTCACCAGCGGCGTCAATGTCCCCCTCAACGACCGGCTCGCGCGTGCGGGCGACCCCGACCGTGCCGGTCAACTGGCATCCGTCCGGGCCGACTTCGAGAACAAGTGGGTCCTCTGGAACGTCGTCCGCGCGCTTTTGCACACGGCGTCGTTCGCCTGCCTGCTCTGGGCCCTGCTCGTGTACGGCGCGCATCGGCCGCACGGGAGCGAGCGCGCCGACGCGTCCGTGCGGGCTTCCGCTCCGTCGTTCCGCTCCGGCCCCCAGCAGTTCGCGCAGCATCCCCAGGACGCCCGGCCCCACCACGCCCCGTCCGCTTCCCCCGTACCCGACCCCCGGCACCGGGGCCGGGGCCCGGCCTGACGTTCCGCCCGGCGGGTTCGACGCCCCCGACCGCTCCGGCGCGTCCACGCAGTGGGGCATCCGAAAACCGGTGGAGCGGCGCCGCCGTGCGCCGTTACCGTGCTGCCGGTCCGAGCCGTCCGTCGAAGGGCACACCGTTGTACACCCTGTGAGACCTCCCGAGTGCTGATTGGTCGCGCGTCACGCATGCCTGCATGTCCATGCGTCGCGCTGCTTCTTGCTGCGGATTTCTCACTGGAACCGGTGTACTTCTGTGCTCACCAACTGGGTTGTCATGCCCACCCGCCTGCCCCTCGTCCTCCGCCGCTGCCACACCTGCGCAGCCGAACTCTTCCGGGCGAGCGGCAAGTTCCGCGTCAACGCCAACCACAAGCTCATCGACGTCTGGCTCCTCGTGCTCTGCACCTCCTGCGGGGAGACCGCGAAGCTCACCGTCCTGGAGCGGGTCAACGTCCGCTCCGTACGGCCCGACCTGCTGGACCGGCTGCACGCCAACGACCTCGGCCTGACAGCCGAGTTGCTCCGGAATCCGGCCGTCCTGCGCCGCAATCGCATCGCCCTCGACTGGGCGGACGCCTGGCGCCTGGAGACCGACGGACCGGTTCCCCGGGACGACGGGGCGATCGACGTCTCGGTCCGCTTCGCGGCACGGATTCCCGTCCGGCCGGTACGGCTGATCGCCGAGGGATGCGGTCTCTCGCGGGCCGGGGTCGAGCGGCTGATCGCGGAGGGGAAGATCGTTTCGGCGGCCCGGCTGAGCGGCAGGCTCTCCGGGGACTTCACCTTCATGCTCAAGCCCTGAGCCCTGCCGGACGGGCCGCCCCGGTGAAGCCGGGCGGCCCGTCCGGCGCACCCTTCACCGCCCCGGTAATCCGTTTGCACCGCGCTCGGGCGGAAGTACAGGCTTGTGCGGTGATTGTCGAGCTGTCGCCCTGCCTTCTGACCTGGGACGAAGTGGATCCCACCCGTCATCCCTTCGACAGCGCGGCGGGACCGCAGGTGGTGCGGTCCCTCGGGCCCGCCCGCCGGGTGCCCGGCCGCCCGGACGTTCCCGCCGGATCCCGGGCGATGAATGACTGGAGCTGGAACGAGGGCGGCCCCTGGGCGGGTGCCATGACGCACGCCCTCGCCGAGCACTACGGCGACTGGACCGCGGGCTGGCGCTGGGCGCACGACGAAGGCGACTTCGACGGAGGCCCCGTCGGGAACTGGTGCTGCCCGCAGCACTCGATCACCACCCCGGAGGAGACGCTCACCCGTGTCACGGCGGCGCTGTGCGAGTGGCGCGCCTGGCTGGAGAGCCTCGCCGGCTGGTTCGATGCGTACCCGCTGGCCCTTGCCGACGTGGACGACCAGCGAATCCTGTGGGAGTGCGCCGCACGGAACTTGATCCTCCAGGTGACCGACCGCACGGGGTGCGGCAGCGGCTGGTACGGCCACTGCCAACAGGTGCTCACCTGGTTCCTCAGCCGCTGGGGCGTCGCGCCCGACCTCGCGAAGGAACTGGTCGGTCAGGCGATCGGCGGGCGGTTCCAGAGCTGGACCGGGCCCGACGCCACACTGGTCGACGATGTCGCGGAACGGCTCGCGCTGTCGCTCCGGCCGTCCGACGGCGCACGGCCCGTCGACGACTCGCAGTCCGCCGGGCCCCTGCCGGACCACCTCGAACGCTGGCTCGCGGTGCGCGGGACCGTGCCGTGGCAGGAGGCGCCGGACTCCGGCGGGGACGGACCGGTGGTCCCGGCGCGCGACGGCGCCGCGGAGCACATCCGGGCCTTCGACGGGGCCCTGGCACCCGACCGGGCCGAGGGCCTGCTCGCCGCCCTGGAACTGCTGCGGACCGAAGCGGCCCGGGGAGCCGCCCTCGACTTCGAACTGCTCCAGCGCTGGCAGCAACACGTCCTGAACACACCGCAGTTGCCCCCGTTCCGCGATCTGCCCGCCTTCGCCAAGGCGGGCCGGGAGCGCTACGGCATCGGCCCGGACACCCGTACCCGCCTCGACGCCTGCCTGGCCGAGAGCGCGAAGGACGCACAGCGGCCCGTTCCCCTCACGGCCCGCGCCGCACGCGCCTACCTCGACGTCTGCTTCTTCCACCCCTTCGACGACGGCAACGCCAGATCGGCCTTCCTCGCCCTCGTCTTCGTCCTCGCCCGCGAAGGCATCGCACTCGACGAGGTCAACCTGCTGCGCCATGTCACGTTCCCGGCCGACGAGCCCGGGGACGCACTGATCCTCGCCCGGTACATCGACATACACCTCACGGAGACCCGACGCAGGGCGACGGCCCCCGATTCCTGATCGGCGAGCGGTCGGCAGGACGGGCCGCCTGCCCCCCCCTACTTCGTCATGGAATGCGACGGAGAGCCGTTCACATGGCCGCGCGAGGACTCCGCTTCTTCGGCGGCCCCGGCCTGCGTGTAGGCGGCGGCAGAACGTTCCCACGCCTCCTTGACGCGTGCAGGGTCCGCACCGGCGGCTTCCAGCGTGGCAGCCAGCTCTTCCCACGCTTTGCCCGTGAGGAACCAGTCGTCCTCCTCGGCCAGCATCGCCGCAGCCCGCTCACCGGCGTCGATGGCTTCGTCGAAACGCCGCACTTCGCGCAGGGCGGTTCCAAGGTTGTTCCAGGCCCTGGCTTCATGGTGGGTCTTGGCGTGCTGCTGGTAGAAGGCGAGGACTGTCCGGTGAGCCTCGATGGCCTCGTCGAAACGCCGCACTTCACTCAGGACGAGACCAAGGTTGCCCCGGGCATCGGCTTCGCCGTGGGTGTCGGTGTGTTGTTGGTAAAAGGCGAGAGCCTTTTGGTGGGCGTCAATGGCCTCGTCGAAACGCCGCACTTCGCTCAGGGCGAGACCGAAGTTGTTCCAGGCTCTGGCTTCACGGTGGGTATCGGTGTGCTGCTGGTAGAGGGCGAGGGCTTTCCGGTGGGCCTCGATGGCCTCGTCGAAACGCCGCACTTTTTGCAGAGCGAGACCGAAGTTGTTCCAGGTGCCGGCTTCACGACGGATGCCGGTGTGCTGCTGGTAGAAGGCGAGGGCTTTCCGGTGGGCCTCGACAGCCTCGTCGAAACGCCGCACTTCACGCAGAGCAAAGCCGAGGTTGTCCCAGGCGGCTGCTTCGCCGTGGGTGTCTCCCAGCGCCGTGCAGGCATCCAGCACGAGGGAGCAAATCATGACCAGGTCCTGCAGACGGCGACGACTGTCCAGGTACCGGACAAGGCTGAAACCAAGCCTGATGGCAGTCTCTGCGCTGCCTTCGGAGTGGGCAGTGGCAATCAAATTCTCACGCTCGGCATCCAGCCATGCCAGTGCCTGTTCCCGGTCCGCGAACAGCGGAGCGACGGCTGCGCGGCCGGCCTCAAAGTGTGTGTCGGCAGCTTCAGCGGTGCGTACGTAGTAGCCGGTGAGGCGGGCGCGGGCCTGGTCGTAGCGGCGCCGGGAAGGGCGCGAGCGTTCACATTGGGCAGTGGCCTGGTCCTGGGCGTACTCGCGGAGCAGGTCGTGCATCTGCCATCGGCCCCGGACGGAGCCACGTTCGACCAGGTGGGCGGCCGCCAGTTGCCCCAGCAGCTTCTCGGCGGCCGCTTCGGACTGTTCGGCCAGGAGAGCGGCCGCGGCGGTGGAGATGTCGGGGCCCGGGTTGAGGGACAGCAGCCGGAACAGTTCGGCCTGTTGGGGGAGCAGGTTCTCGAAGGACTGGTCGAAGGTGGCCCGCAGGCTGTGCTCCCCGTCGTCGATCCCCTCCAGCCGCCCGGCGCTCGTGAGCCGTTCGGCGCGCTCGGCCAGTGGCTGGTCCGGATCGTTGGCGAGCAGCCCGGCGGTGATCTGGATCGCCAGCGGCAGGCACCCGCAGGCCACCGCCACCTGCTGCGCCGCCTCCGGCTCCTCGTCGACCCGGCGGTCGTCGGGGTTGTTGTGCCGCAACGCCGTCCGCAGCAGGGCGACGGCGTCCTCGGGCTGCAACAGATGGACGGTACGCATGCGACCGAGGCCCGGGAGCGACCGGCGGGAGGTGGTCAGCAGCCCGTGGTGCCCCGGGGGCATGAGAGGGCGGACCTGATCGGCCCTGGAGGCGTTGTCGGCGATCACGAGCAGCCGCTCCCCGGCCCGCTCGCGCGCTGCGAGCTGCGAAAGGTACAGGGCTTCGCGTTCCGCGCCCGGGGGCGGAACGTGCTCGGGCCGCACCCCCAGCGAGCGCAGCAGTGCTTCGAGCGCGTCCTCGGCCTGGGAGGGGTGGGGGTCGTAGCCATGAAGGTTGACCATCAGCACCCCGGTGAACCACCCCCGGTCGAACGCGGCATGCCCGACGGCGTGAACGAGGGTGGTCTTGCCCACCCCGCCCCATCCGGACAGCACCGCGTGGGCCGGCAGGCCGTTCGTGCGCTCCGGATCGAGCACGCCGAGCAGAAAAGCGATGTCGTCATCGCGACCGGTGAAATCCGCCCGGCGCGGGGGAAGCGAGTCCATGGCGGTCGGCACCGGGGCGTACTGCTGCACGAATGTCTGCATCGTGCCGCTTCCCTGGACCTGGCTGTGCTGGAAGTCCGCGCCGCGGAAGTCGTTGCTGATCCCGCCACCGGCCCGGGCCCTGCCGCCTCCCTTTCCGCCCTTCCTGCCCTTGCGCTTCGCGTTGTTCTTGGCCCCCACGCGCTGTCCTACTTGTTGAAGTTGTTCGTCACTGTCATGGTCCCGCTGCCCTGGACCTGGCTGTGGGTGAAGGTCGCACCCCGGAAGTCGTTGTGCACCGTTTCGGTCGTCTGAGCGGCAGCGGCCTGGGCGACCAGCGCTTCCAACTCTGCGACGACCTGGGCCTGATCGGCCTCGGGCAGCCCTTCCAGGAGGGTTTCGAGACGGGTCTGCCAGGCGGCCACCTGTGCGATCTGCACCCGCTCGCTCTCCTCCCCCTCCCGCGCGGCCTCCAGGACGGCCCGGGTCCGGTCCAGACGTTCCAGCTCCGCCTGCTCGCGCCCCGTCTCCCCGCGGCCGATCAGCCGGGCCACCGCACCGCGGATCCCGTTCCACGCGTCCGTTCCCGCAGCCTGGACAATGGCGCCGCCACCTGCGGCAGCCGCAGCGATGAGTCCTTCAACCAGCATGGAGTTCCCCCTGCATCACTCGACGGAACCATCAGCCTAAAGCCGTTCACCGCCTCGCGAGGAGTGGCTGACGCGCCTTCGGCCGTACCGGACGGGCCATCGCCGCTCGAAGCGCCCAACTGCCGCGCCACGCCGATGAACTGGGCCTCCGGGCTGGTGGTCGCCGCCCGGCTCTGAGGGTCTATCGTGCCCTCATGGCCCCTGATCCGATTCGCATCGTTTCGCGTGATTCTCCGATGGCGCTCGCCCAGGTGGAGCGTGTCCGCGCCGAGCTGGCCGCGCTCCGTCCGGACGTGGAGACGACCGTCCTGCCCGTGAAGACCACCGGCGACCGATGGATGGGCGATCTCTCGCAGGTCGAGGGCAAGGGCGCCTTCACCAAGGAAGTCGACCAGGCCCTCCTGACCGGCGACGCCGATCTCGCGGTGCACTGCGTCAAGGACATTCCGGCCGACAGGCCGCTCCCGGCCGGGACGACCTTCGCGGCCTTCCTCAAGCGCGACGACATCCGGGACGCCCTGATCCACCCGGGCGGCCTCACCCTGGACGAGCTCCCCGCCGGCATCCGGATCGGCACCTCCTCCGTCCGCCGGATCGCCCAGCTCGCCGCGTCCCATCCGCACCTGGAGTGCGTCCCGATGCGCGGCAATGCGAACCGCCGTCTGGAGAAGCTGGGCAACGGCGAGGCCGACGCGCTGATCTTGGCCGTCGCCGGCCTGGAGCGGATCGGCCGGGGTGACGTCGTCACTGAGATCCTGTCCCCCGACGTGATGATGCCGCCAATCGGCGCGGGCGTCCTCGCGCTCCAGTGCCGCCAGGGCGACACGGAGCTGATCGACCTGGTCAGCGACCTCGGCGACCACGCCGCCCACCGGGAGACCGAGGCGGAGCGCATGTTCCTCCACGTCCTCCAGGGCCACTGCAATTCGCCCATCGCCGGGTACGCCCGGGTCCAGGGCAACGGGGAACTCTCATTGAGGGCCACCGTGTTCTCCCCGGACGGGAAGGTCATGCTCCATGCCCACGAGTGGGCGGGCCGCCTGGACCCGGCCACGCTCGGCACCTCCGTGGCCGTCACCCTGCTCCGGCAGGGCGCACGTGAGCTGATCGACGGCATCCCGCACTGACGGCCCCCGACTCCTGAACGACGCGTGGTCGGCGGCTCGACGGGGCCGTCCGCCGATCCGGAAGGGACGGCCCGGGGTCACCCCGACGCGGGGTGGACCAGCCGTCCGTGGTGGATGAGGGAGACGGACTGCTTGAGGCGGCGGGACCGGACGCTGATCTCGTAGCCCCGGATGCCCTCGATGCGGGCCAGGCGGTTGCTGAGGTAGCGGTAGAAGGCGGGGACGTCCTCGCAGATGACGACGGCCATGAGGTTGTGTCTGCCGCTGATGGCCGCGGCGAAGGCGCATTCGTCGTGCCGGGCGAGCTCCTCCCCGATCCGGTGGAGGTCGGGCAGGTCGACCTGGAGCCAGAGGTTGGCGTTGAGGTCGTGGCCGAGCCGTTCGGCCAGGATGTCGATGCCGTAGGTGAGGGCGCCGGTGGCCTCCAGTGCCTCCAGCCGGCGGGCGACGCGGGCCGCGGACCAGCCGGTGACCCGTGCCAGGTGGGTGTGGGAGGCGCGGCCGTCCTCGGCCAGGGCCTCGAAGAGGGGGCGGTCCTCGTCGGTCGGAGCGAGCGGGGGCCCGACGGGGGCGGGGCGCTGCTCCGTCAGCTGTCGCATCTGTTCGTCGGTGAGGGAGCGTTTGCCACCGGCCCAGCCGACCGTGCCGGGAGGGCTGAACGGATGGAGGACGAGGTCCACGCTCATGTCGAGGATCGAGGCGGCTTTCGGGAGTTGCCGCAGCAGGACGTCCTCGCGCCCGGTGTCGGCGGCCGAGCGGATGGTGCAGATGATCTCCGATCCGCCGGAGGCGATGCCGGCGTAGCCGACTTCGGGCCTGCGGGCCAGGGAGTCGGCGACGGGCCCCGCGGCGTCCGGGCGGCACCGCAGCCGCGCGATCCACTCCGCCCGCCCGTGGGCGGCCGGGCTGCTCAGCCCGACGACCCGCATCACCCCGTCGCGGCGCAGCGCGTTGTAGCGGCGGGCCACCGTCTGTTCCGATACGCCGATGACCTCGCCGAGGCGGCGGAAGGAGGCCCGGGGGGCGCAGTGGAGCCCGTGGATGATTGTGCGGTCGAGATCGTCGTACATGGAGGAAGCTTCACACGCACAGGCCCACAATGGGGGTTATTGCACATACACCGGGATCGCTTGTGGTTTTCCTGCCCATCTGGGTGAAGCTGGTCCGCGCCCCAGCAGCAGCCGGTGCCCGTGCGGCACCCCGCAGTCGAAGGAACCACTCCGTGAACTCCGCAACGGTGCAGCGCCCCGGGTCCGGACGAGGCGTCACGCTCGTCATGGCCTGCCTGGGCGTCTTCGTCGCCTACCTTCCCGTGACCACCGTGTCGGTGAGCCTGCCGGCGATCCAGCGGACGATGGGCGCCTCGACCTCCCAGCTGTCCTGGGTGTCGGACGCGTTCGTACTGCCGATGGCCGCGCTGATCCTCACCACCGGGGTGTGGGGCGACGTCCACGGCCGCAAGCGGGTGTTCCAGACGGGCATGGCGTTCTGCGCACTGGGCGCGGCCGTCTCGCTGACCTCGGACTCGGTGCAGTGGCTCTGGGCCGGGCAGGCCGCCTCCGGCCTGGGCGCGGCGGCGCTGCTGCCCACCACGCTGGCCCTGATCAGCCATGCCGTCCCCGACCACCGGGAACGCGGCAGGTTCATCGCCCTGTGGGCGATGTCCATGCTGGCCTCGCTGGCCATGGGGCCGCTGATCGCCGGGATGTTGCTGGAGCACGTCGGGGTGCGCTGGATCTTCCTCCTGCCCATCCCGGTCTCCCTGGTCGTGCTGGCCGTCGCGGCCTTCCTGCTGCCCGACTCGCGGGCACCGCACGGCCGCAGGCTCGACTGGCCCGGGCAGATCACCGCGGCCGTCGCGGTCACCGCGGTCGTCTACGGCGTGATCGAGGGCGGTGCCGACGGCTTCGGCACGCCCCACGTGGTGGCGGCCCTGGTGCTCGGCGCCCTGAGCGCGGCCGCCTTCGTCCTCGTGGAACGCCGCAGCAGCAGCCCCATGCTCGACCTGGCCCTGTTCCGGAGCCCCGCCTTCGCCGCCACCTCCCTGGTCGCCATGATCAGCTTCCTGGGGCTGATCGGCTTCTTCTTCGTGCTGAGCCTGTACTTCGGCCTCGTGCAGCACCTGACCACGCTGGAGGCCGGACTGCGGCTGGTCCTGGTGTCCGGGGCGTCCCTCGTCGTCGGCGTCCCCGTCGGACGGCTGATGCACCGGGTCCCCGCCCGGACCATGATCACCACCGGCCTGGTGGTGATGGCGGTCTCGCTGCTGTCGCTGACCGGCATCGACGCCGACACCTCCTACGGGTCCCTCGCCTGGCGCCTGGTCCTGCTCGGCCTGGGCACGGGCACCGTCCTCACCCCGATGACCGCCTCCGCCGTCTCCGCGGTCCCGCACCACCTGGCCGGCATGGCCGCCGCGGGCAACAACGCCTTCCGCCAGGTCGGCGCCGCCCTCGGCCCGGCCGTGCTCGGCACCCTGCTCACCACCCGCGCCCTCGACGCGCTGCCCGGCCGCCTCTCCGATGCCGCGGTGCCGACGGAGACCGGCGGCCACGTCCTCTCCGTCGCCCGGGACCAGGGGCTCGGTGCCGTGGCCGGACTCGATCTGGGCACCGCCACCGGACCGGCCCTCGGAGCGCTGAGCGACTCCTTCCTCGACGGCCTCCACCTCTGCCTGATCGTGTCCGCCGCACTCGCCCTGCTGGCCGCCCTCGTCTGCGCCTTCCTCCTGCGCCCGGCCGCCCCCGCCGACCGCCCGTCCTCCGTCACCGTCACCGGCGCCACGGCCCCGCCGCCCCCGCGCACCGCCGCGACCCCCGCACAGGAGGAGATGCAGCGCACCCCCTGACACCGGGCACACCGCCCGACGCCGATGCGCCCGGGACGGGCCGAGGGAACGGTGGTCACATGGCCGGCAGGTCGAGGAGGTACCAGTCGTTCAGCTCCCCGCCCTCCTCCACGATCCGCCTGTCGTGGACGAAGCCCGAGCGCCGCGCGACCGCCGCCGAGGCGGGGTTCTCAGGGTCCACCCGGATCACCGCCTGGGCCACCCCCTCGGACGCGGCGTACCGGCAGATCAGGCGGACGGCGCGGGTCACCAGCCCCCGGCCCCGCCAGTCCGGGTAGAGCGTGTAGGAGATGTTGGCCTGGCCCGGCGCCAGGCCCACCACGTCGAACCGCAGGTCGATGTAGCCCACCAGGGCCTCCCCGTCGGCCAGCCGGATTCCGAACGCGCGCAACGGGCCGCGCGTGGACCACTGTTCGGCGCAGCGGCGGAAGTACGCCTCGATGTCGGCCCGGGCCGCCGGTTTCCCGCTGAGCCACCGGATCTGGAGCTCGTCCTCGCCCGCCAGGTGCGCGTCGACGTCGTCGGGGCCCGGAGGGGACAGGGTCACGACCCCGTCCGAGAGGTTCACCTCACGCACATCATTCATACGGCCACCATCGGCCCCACGGCCTCCGGCGCTCAAACGCATATCCGCGCACGCACGCGCTCACGGAGTCATGGATTCACGGCCAGTTCGGCCCACACCGTCTTGCCGACCACCCGCTCCTCCACGCCCCACGACGCCGCCAGCCCCTCGACCAGGTGCAGGCCGAATCCCGATTCCGCACCGGGCCGGAACGGCCGCAGTTCGGGCCGCCGTTCACCCCGCGCGTCCGACACCTCGACACGGAGCGTGCCCGCCCGCACGACGAGCCGGAGCTCGAAATCCCGTCCCGGCACGAGCCCGTGCACCACCGCGTTGGCCGCCAGCTCCGACACGACCACCGCGACGGCGTCGGAGAGCCCGCTCCCGTACGGCATCCCCCACGCGTCGAGCTGCTGCACGGCAAGTCGGCGGGCGAGCCGCGCACCACGACGGGTGGCGCTGAAACGTTGGACGAACTCGGCGCCCGCAAGGGTGATTTCGGCGTTCATGTGACTCAGCGTGTCCGGTCTCTCGTACGCTGACCAGGACTGACATCACGACGTCGGGTAGCGGTACGGGCACGATCCGTCGGCTGTACGGGGCGTCGGCCGTGACCGGGCGGACAGAGAGCGGTGCGGGGCGAATGGCGAACGCGGAACGCGAAGAAAGGCCGGAGCGGCCGGCCGAGTCGGACGGAACGGCGCACCTCTTCAGGGCGCTGGGCAAACAGATCAAGGTCCTGCGCGAGCGCGCGGGCATGAGCCAGCGGGAGCTGGGCATCGCGACCCACTGCGGGGAGGACCTGATCTCGGCGATGGAACGGGGCGTACGGACGCCTCAACCCGACTTCCTGGACCGGGCGGACGACGTACTCGGGGCGGGCGGAGTGCTCCGGGCGGCGATGGGCGAGGCGCGGGAGGCGCTGGCGAAGGCGCGGACCCGGCATCCGGAGTGGTATCGCGGTTACGCGAACCTGGAGGCCGCCGCGTCGCAGATCTACGACTACAACAACCAGGCCGTGCCCGGCCTGCTCCAGACCGAGGCGTACGCCCGGGCGATCTTCGCCCAGTGGCGACCGCTGCTCAGCGAGGCAACCATCGAGAAGCGGATCGCCGACCGGCTCGACCGGCAGAGGATCTTCGAACCGTGGCCCTCGCCCACACTCCACTTCATCCTCGACGAGAGCGTGCTGATGCGCCCCATCGGGGGCCGGGACGTGCATCGGGAACAGTTGCGGGCGCTCCTGCGCATCGGCCGTCTCAGGACGGTACAACTCCAGCTGGTGCCGCTCGACCGCACCGAACAGCCCAGCATCGACGGCCCGTTCAACCTGATCACCCCCAAGGGGAAGCAGCAGCTCGCCTACCTGGAGATTCACGGGTATCCGAGGCTCATCACCGAGCCGGAAGAAGTCCGGGCACTGGCCGTCCGCTATGGAATTATGCAATCGGTGGCTCTCACTCCAGGGGAGTCCTTGGCCGTGATCGAGAAGATGCTGGGAGAGCGATGAGCACCGGGCAACTGAACTGGTTCAAGAGCAGCTACAGCAGCGGCGCGGGTGGCAACTGCATCGAGGTCGCCTACGACTGGCGCAAGAGCAGCTACAGCGGCGGCGGTGGCAGCAACTGCGTCGAGGTGGCCGCCGACTGGCACAAGTCGAGCCACAGCAGTGGCGCGGGCGGTGAGTGCGTCGAGGTCGCGACCTGCCCCGCCACCGTCCACGTCCGCGACTCCAAGAACGTCCAGGGCCCCCACCTCGACGTCGCCCCCGCCGCCTGGGCGGCCTTCGTCACGTACGCACAGCAGGGCTGAGCACGCCCCCGACCGGCCCGACATGCCTGGTCACGCACCGGGTCGCGACAGCCGCGACCCGGTGCACCGCGTTCCGGTCCACCGGGACCCGGTGGGCCCAGACGTAAAAAGCTTTAAAGGCTCTCGGGAAGAAGAAATTCCCCCAACCCAACCCTCTGTTTCTGGTGACGTGCAGGCCCCATGGCAGCTTGCAGGAGCCCGTCACTCACACGGGTGAGGTTTGCCAACTGAGCTGGATTTCGTGGTGGTTCGCAGGCATATGCTCACCGCGACAACCCCAGACATGCGTCGGCCCCCGGCCGGGACCGCGAATCCCATCGCCGAGGGCCTGACCACCGAGGAAGTTCGGAGCTTCCCGATGGATACACAGCAGGTTAGCGCGCCCGTGCGCGCTCCACGTCCCGTTCTCGCGGACGCCTCGCCGAAGTTCGGCGTCATGCACGTCAAGGCCAGGCTCACCAGTCACTTCACCGTGCTGGACAACCGGCTCACCCAGCACCGCGAGCTCTCCCTGCTCGCCATCGGGCTCTCGGCCCACATCCAGTCGCTCCCCCCGGGTGCGCGAATCGGTATCAAGTTCCTCGCCCAGCGCTTCCCCGACAGCGAGGCCCGTATCGCCGCCGCACTGCGCGAGTTGGAGGCCCACGGCTTTCTGCTCCGCGTCCGCGAGCACCTCGCCGACGGCCGGGTCGTCACCCGCACCTACTCGTACAACCAGCCGCACACCGACGCTCCCCCGCGCCAGGCCCCCCGACCGGCCCGGGTCGCGCCCCCGGCCCCCGTACCGCCTGCACCGTCCGTACCGCCCGCCCCTCCCGTGGCGAAGGCCCCAACGGCAACAGCACCGGCAGCAGCACCGACACCGACCCCACGGCCGTCCTCCCCACTGCCCCAGCCCCGCACCCCGCTGCCCTCGCTGCTTCACGCGGCGACGGAGTTACTGGCCGGTCTGCACCACCACACGTCCCGCATCGCCCTCACCGCGCAGGACGTCGACCGGCTCGCCCCCGCCGCAGCCGCCTGGTTCGAACGCGGCGCCACCCCGGCGGACCTCCGCCGCGCCCTCACCGACGACCTCCCCCACCCCCTGCGGCACCCGGCCAAGCTCCTCCGGTACCGCCTCACGGCGCTCCTGCCGCCCCCGCCGCCCGCCCCCGCTCCCCCCGTCGTACCGCTCCGGAACTGCGACCGGTGCGACCGCGCCTTCCGCTCCCCCGAGCCGGGCCGCTACTGCCGCGACTGCACGGCCGCCGAACCGCCTCTCCTTCCGGAGTGAGCAGAGGCGAAGAACGCGGCCGAAGGCCAGGCCCCAGGTCACCGGGGAACTGGGCAATCAGCTGTCCTGCGCCACCCGGAAAGCCAGACAGACAACGAGGGTGTGATCATCGACCGGCGTGCCCGCACGTTCCCAGAAGCGCCGGTGCACATCGCACCACGCCTCAAGAGACACGTCCCCCTCCCCCTCAGCCCTGGCGTGCTCCCAGGTGACCTCGCCGAACGGCTTCACCTCCACGCCGACGAACTCCAGGGTGGCCACGCACCGGCCCTCGTTGTCCAGGAGGGCCTGCCGCTCACCGACGTACTCCAGGCCCTCGGCCTCTTCGGCGTACTCGTCGAGCAGACAGGTCGTGGCGGTCTTGGCCCCTGTCAGCACCAGGGAATTGAGCATGTCCCGCATGTCACCGGGGAAGCCCAGTTCCAGCGCACGCATACCGTTGACTCGCGGCCACATCGTCCCGTCGTCTCCTCGGTGCGGCCCTTCGGCCTCCAGGTGGTACAAGCGTGATCATAGGCACGGCCCACCGACGCCGTGAGGCTTCCCTCCTGACCTTGAACACTCGGCAGAACGGGCAGGCCGACGCGACTTCTGCCGTGCCGGTCCTGCTCGAACAGCCCGGCCGGACAATCCGGGTGCGGTCCGGTCGCCTCGCGTGATACTTCTCCCGGTCATGAGTGATCTTGTGACAGCGCGGCTCGTGCTTCATCCGATGACCGTCGGCGAGGCCGAGCGATTGGTGGCGGGCGAGCCGGACGGTGATGCCCGGTGGGCGCCCGGGTACCCCGCCGACGGGGACGTGTTCGCCGCCCGGCGCTTTCTGGGGGCCTGTGCGGACACCGGTGATCCCCGGCCGTTCGGCAACTACGAGATACGTCGCCGCGAGGACGGCCTGGTAATCGGAGGCATGGGCTTCCACGGGCCCATGGACGAGAGCGGCAGCGTCACGATCGGCTACGGCCTCGTCCCGTCGGCACGGGGCAAGGGATACGCCTCCGAGGCCCTCCGCGAGCTGCTGCTGTTCGCCCGGGCGCACGGCGTCACCCGCGTGAAGGGCGATGCCGACCACGACAACATCGCCTCCCATCACGCCATGACCGCGGCCGGCATGCGACCGGCCGGGGAGGACGAACGCGTCAGGTACTTCGAGATCACCTGGGCCGACCCGACGACGGACACCGACCCGCACGCCTGAAGCGCGTCGCGAAAGTGCTGGTCACAGCCACTCGTTGAGGACTACGACTGATCAGCCCTGCGGGTCCTGCGGCTTGACCTCGACCTCGCGCAGGCCCTGGTCCCTGAGTTCGGCACGTGCCTCCGTGCGATGCCCTCGGGCGATGTAGTCCCGCACGACCAATTCGATGGCGTCCTGAGGCGTTCCGACCCCGGCCAGGACCATCACCTCCACCACCAGCTCGGCATCGAGACTGATGTTGACCTTGGCCATGCCGCCCCCTTCGTCGCGTTGCCTCCGGACCTTAACCGCTCAGGGAATCGACGGCCCGGAACAATGGACATCACGATCTGCAGCCGGAGCACCGGGCAGTGTTCGAGGTGCGCGGTCCCGATCCGCCCGGGACCGGCCGGTCCCGGGCGGAGGGCCCGTGTCGTACCTCCGTGGTACTCATGTGCCATGAGCCAGTTCCGCGACTTCAACCTCAAGCTGCTCGTCATCGAGGAGCTCATGTACGGCCCCGAGCCGCTCCTCCCGGTCTACGACCTGTCCACTCAGCTGGCCGAGCGGGGGATCGGCGACCCCACGTCCTACGTCCTGGAGAACGGCCTCCACGCGGAGGTGCTGCCGGAGCCCCGGGCCCATTTCGAGTCCCTGGAGATCCCGGCCGAGCTGCTCGCCCGCGTCGAGGAGCTGTGCTTCGACGCCGGGGCGGAGGTCTTCCGGCACTGCGCCCCCGCCTGGGACGGCGAGGACGACCTGTTCGACGTCCGCTCGCTCGACGACCTCGCCCTGCTGCCCAACCTGCGGGAGGTCACCTTCGTGGAGGACGGCGTCCTGGCGGTGCCGGACGCGGCGGAGATCTTCGCCGCCCGCGACATCGAAACCGACTGACCCCCGGCTCCCGCCCGGCGGGCCCCCGAGCGGCCCGCCGGGCCCCTCCGCGTGCTTCGGCGGAGCAGCAGGATCAGGTCTGTGCCGTCAGCGCCGCCTTCATCACGGCCCGGGCCGCGGCGACCGCCGCGCTCACCTCTTCCGGCGCCACCTCCCGGATTCCGGTGACCATCTTGATGAAGTCCGCCTTGTTCCCGTGCCCGATGCCGATGTTGTGGTGCGTCTTCTCCCGGTAGACGTCGTCGACCTGCTCCTTGAGCTTGAAGTTGGCCCTTTCCCCCTTGCGCAGCCGCTCCTGGTGGACCACAGCGGAATCCCGCTTGTCGAAGGCCCCGGTCTGCTGGCTCGGCGTGCCGAACTTCGTGTAGAACGCCCAGTAGTCCCGCCAGGACATGGTGAACTCCAGGACCTTCTCGTCACCCGCGTTCTGCGCGTTCTCGTTGGTGAACGAATCGGTATGGGTCAGCGAGGTGGTGAACCATTTGCGGTGCTGGTCACTCGCGTTGTAGTTCATGGCGTCGTTGATGCCCGCACCAGGGGTCCTCGCCCTGGTGATCTGGTTCGCCTCGGCTTCGGACATCTTGCGGTAGAGCCGAATCCGGTCGGTCTGCTCCCCCATGGGCTGGGCGTTCGTCTCGTATGCGTTGCGACTGCTCTGCAACGAAGCCCAGATGCCTTCGAGGCGGTCCTTCACCTCCTCCTTGGACGCGGCCTCCGGAACGCCTTCCTTGTCCAGGTACTGGTAGTAGAGGTCGTTGAAGACCTCGTAACGATCGCTCGCGTAGAAGAAGTCGACGAACCCGGCCTCCATCGCCGGCCTGGCCTCCCTCAACGAATCCCAGATCCCGCGAAGGAAGTTCTTCGCTCCTTGCGGGTCCACGGACATGGCTTTCGGAAGGCCCTCCTCGTTCTGATACCGGCCGCAGAGGTCATCGAAATCCTCGTACTGATCACTGGCGTAGAAGAAATCGGTGAAGTGGTCCACCAGTTCCTTCTTCATCCGGGCCTTCTTCTCCTCCTTGTCGGAGGTGGCGCCGGACGCCTTGGGAGGCTCCGTCCGCTGCACCGGCCGAGGGGCCGCGCCGTGGGGCCGGGCTGTGGAACGCTGAACGGGCCCGGCCGGGCCGGCGGACGGGGCCGGGCCGCCGAGCACCCGGCGCGCGTTCGCCTCGGCCTCCCGCTCGAAGCGGTCCGAGGGGTCGGAGACCCGCAGGCCCGCCCCGTTGTCCGTACCGGCCACGGGGCCCTGCCGCTGCTGGACGACGTGGGTGAGTTCGTGGGCGAGGGTGTGCCGGTCGCCGCCGCCGTCGCCGATGACGACATGGCTGCCCGAGGTGTAGGCACGGGCACCGACTTCGGCGGCGGAGGTCCTCGCGGCGCTGTCGTCGTGGATGCGGACGTCGGAGAAGTCCGCACCGAAACGGGCTTCCATGTCCGCGCGCGTCCCGCTGTCGAGAGGACGGCCCGGGGAGCGCAGGACGTCATGGACTGCGGAGCGCTGCACGGCGGCCTGCCCGTCCCCGTCGTGGCCGCATTCGGCGGAGTGCCGGTGCGCCTCCTCGGCCCCGTGGTGCCCGGCCCGACGGAGCATCTGCACCACGGCGGCGTTCCCCATCGTGGCCTGGAGCGGGAGGAGCCCCGGCTGCGAGGAGTCCGCCTCGGCCTCGGGACCGCGCCCCACCTTGCGGACGCCCTCGACTCCGCTCTTCCCGACGTTCTCGTGGTCGCGCAAGGGAGCCCCTTCCGGCACAGGAGGTTCGACCCTTCCTGCATACGCGACGGGGGAACGGCCGGACCAGGTACTCCGGGGCAGCACCGACCGGCCGCCCGGACAACGAACGGGACGTGCGCGGGGCAGCGGGCACCACACCTGCGGGGCAGCCACGCCGCGTCCGCGGCGGTTCACCGCACCGGGGCGGCCGTGGGGGTCTTCCGGATCTCGGCGTGGACCACCTCGAAACCGCCCCCGGTCACGGTCGTGAACGGTGCGGGCGCCATGCACGAACCGGCCTGCAACCGGTTGGGGCGGCCTTCCTCGTCGAGGTTCGCGGGGTCGATGTTCACCACGCCCCAGGAGAAGCCGAGCCGGTCCGGTTCGCCGTCGGCGCCCTGCTGGACGCTGATGCCCAGCCGGGTACCGGTCTCCTCGACGTTCGACTTGTCCACGACCGCGGTCAGGGTCGCCGTCCGTCCACTGGTGACCAGGCAGTCCACCTTCGCCTCCGCCCAGCCCCGGAACCCGTCCGGGGTGGTGTGGCTGAACTTCAGGGTGCCCTCGGCGTCCGTGGCCAGCCCATTGGGGAGCACCCCGGGCAACGGCCGGGTGAACGGCTTCTGCTGGGCGTCGACGCTGAAGCGGATGTCGTGGTCGAGCGACTCGATGTAGGCGATCCGCCCCTTCCCGTGGACACTCGCGGCCTTCGCGGTCTCCGCGCCTTTCGCGGTGGCCGGGGCCGCGGGAGCGGGGCCGGCCGCGACCGGGCCGGCGAGGACCGCGAGGACGGCCGCGGCACCGATTGCGAGGTTGCGCATGATGAACTCCCGTGTTCCGTAGGGGGCTTGTGCCGCCGTGTTCGTTCGGACGGCTCAAGCCTCGCCCTCGGACCCCCGGTGATCCCATCCGCCGATCGGCACAAAGACCGCGACGCCGGACCGGCCGCCTATGCCGTTCGGCAGAGCTCCCCCCACACCACGCGCACAGGGCTCCGCGCGACGGGCCCGGCCCTTCCCCGGGCGGCTCCGCCCATCGGTCACGGGAGGCCGGGCACCTCGGTTCGCCGGGCGAACGAGAAGTGGACCGCGGCCTCGGCGGGCGTGGCTCCTTGAGCGCGTCCGGGGACGTCGTGGACGGCGTCCGCGCCCTCGGCGCGCAGCTGGTCGGGCCGGGCGTGACGGGCCATGACCGCGGCGTAGGACCGGACGTCCTCGGCGGTGGTGTCGGTACGGCCCCGCTCCGCGTTCTGCCGGAGGAGCAGGTCGAGGTCCGGGGCGAATCGCAGCATGGTCACCGGGGCCCCGAAGCGCCGGGCGATGGCGACGAGCCGGGCGCGTGCCTGCGGGGTGACGTTCGTGGACTCGGCGACCGCGGTGTGTCCGGCGGCGAGCCGGGCGGTGATCCTGCGGTCCCGTTCCGCGAAGATCCGAGCGTCCGCTTCGTCGGGGTCCGTGCCGGGTTCCTCGGTGGCTGGTGGGATTTCGAGGAGTTCCGCGCGGATCTCGTCGCTGGAGATCACGGCGTCCTCGTCGATCCGGCCGTGCGCGATCAGCGCCCGCACGAAGCTGGTCTTGCCGGAAGCCGGTGGGCCGACGAGGAGCACGAGCCCCGCCGGTACGGGAATCGGCCCGGAGCCGCCCGGCGGGTGAGGTTCGGGGCGGAGGCCGCCCGCGCGCTCCAGGGCCTCTTCCGCCGACCCGTCCGTCCGGCCGGGGAGGGTGCCGTCCCGGTCCCGCAGGTTCGCCCGGATGTGCGCCAGGGCCTCCGCAGCCGGCAAATGTGTCAGGCCCTCCGTGAGAGGCAGGTGCGAGGGGCAGAACCACTCGCAGTGCTCCGGGTGGCCCGCCCAGTCATCCGGATACGTTTGCATGGGCCGGAAATCCACGAGGGTGAAGTCCTCGTGGTCGAAGCCCGAATGCCGGTACGGGACACGGCACAGGACACAGAACGGCGGCATCATCGGGCGCTCCATCCACTGACGGGTCGACACCTGTTTTCACTCACGGTAATCGGCCCGCCCGGGGCGCCGGTCAGCGGGCGGGCGGGACGAACTCGGGCTGGTCGAGCAGGCGCAGCCAGCTCCCGTCGGGCTGGCGCCTGACAACCTGCGCCCGGGCACCGGCCCCGTCCTTCGGCGGGGTCGAGGTGAGGGCGATGTCACCACTGACCAACGTCGGCAGCGGCTGTTCCGGCTCGAAGCGGGGACCGCCGGCCAGCACCTTCTCCCACAACGCGCGGATCGCGTCCCGCCCCACCGTCAGCTCGCCGGGCGGGTGGGCCAGCACCGCGTCCTCCTCGTAGAGCGCGGCGACCCCGGCCGCGTCACCCGCGTTGGACCGCTCGACGAACAAGCGGGTGATGTCCTCGGGCCGCATGGCCTTCTCGTACTCCGGCATGGGTTCCTCCTGACGTCGGGCTCCGGTGTTTCCCAGCCTGGCCGCCCACCGATCAGAAGTCCAACAGCTGGATTTTCTGCAAACTAGAATCTGTGGTCATGGAACTGAGGCAGCTGGAATACCTCGTCGCGGTCGCCGAGGAGCAGAACTTCACCCGCGCCGCCGAGCGTGTGCACATCAGCCAGTCCGGCATCAGCTCCCAGATCCGCCAGCTGGAACGGGAACTGGGTGCCGAGCTGTTCGACCGTTCGGCCCGGACCGTCACCCTCACCGTCGCGGGGAAGGCCGCGCTCGAACACGCCCGTGCCGCACTCGCCGCGGCCGGGGCGGTCGGCCGGGCGGTGGACGAGGTGACCGACCTGGTCCGGGGGCGGCTCACCGTCGGGATGGTCATCGGCTGCACCCTCACCCCGCTGTTCGACGCCCTCGCCGCCTTCCACGAGGCACATCCCGGTGTGGAGATCTCCCTGCTGGAGGACGACTCCGACCGGCTCGTCGAGGGGGTGCGCACCGGCGCTGTCGACTTGGCCCTCGTCGGGGCCGCGACAGCCGCCCCCGACGGGCTGGAAGCGCTGACGATCATCAGCGAACGGCTCGTCGCGGCGGTCCCGGCCGGTCACCCCCTGGCGGAACGGCACCGGGTCACCCTGCGCGACCTGGTCGCCCACCCGATCGCGTGCATGCCGCCCGGCACCGGTCTGCGCGCGGTGTTCGACCATGCCTGCGCCGCGCAGGGCCTCCGGCCCACGATCGCGTTGCAGGCCAGCGCCGCGGACGCCATCGCCGGACTCGCCGCCCGCGGGCTCGGCGTCGCCGTCCTCAGCGACTCGATGGCCGCGGGCCACCGCGACCGGCTCACCGTCCGCACCGTCGCCGACGTCGAGACGCCGGCGCTGCTCGCCCTGATCTGGAAGAACGCGCACAACCCCTCGGTGCGCGAGATGCTCGTACACAGCAGGCAGGCGTTCACGGACTTTCCGGGGCGTCCCGGCGTCGTTCCCGACCGCGTCCGCTCCCGCGAGCGCCCGTCATAGCGCCGTGCCGCCGAGCGCTCCCCCGAGGCGGTCGTTCGCGTGCCCGTGACGAGGACCGCTGCCGGGCGGGGCAGCGGCTGATAGCTTGACCGCTCGATTGTTCGACGCAGGAACAGCCCCTGTCTCCAGAGAAGTTGGGGCATCACGCCGGTCCGTCCGGGGCGGCGGGGCGGCACGGGAGGGTAGCGACACGTGAGTGTGCGAATGCTGCGTATTGCGGGCAGTGCGGCCGTCGTTCTGATGCTGGCGACGGCGGGATGCGGCGGCTCGTCCGAAGAGGGTTCAAAGCCTGGTGCGAACGCAGCCAAGGAGGGCAAGTCCTCGTCGGATCTGCCGAGTGCCGGCACGATGGCGGAGATCGAGACGTTCGTTTCCGCACGTGCGACGTGCCTCAACATGTCCATACGGCCCAACGATCCGGACCAGGAGTGGGTGGGCGAGGAGTGGGGCATCGAGGAACGTGGCGTCTGCGGTGACGAGAACCGGGCAGGTACCAACCTCCTGGTCGTGAACAACATGAAAGCGTTTCAGGCCCAGGCCAAGAAGCAGCGCCGGGCCTACTTCGTAGGCAAGGATTTCGCCGTCTACGCTCAGGGGGCGACGACCAAGGAAGCCCTGCAGGACTCAGGGCTGCTGTTCCTGGTCTGCAAGGACCGGGAGAAGATCCCCAGCGGTTACAAGAAGGAACCGGCGCTCGTGAACGGATGCGTCCTGACCGACTACGCCCACGGCTTCTGAAGTCAGTACCGATTCGTGATCGGCCTGCGGAGACTTCCCGCGTCGCGTGCTGCGTCCGGGCAGACCGCCATGCGCGACGCGACTGCAACTGCCGCCGGTGCGAGGGCCGGTCCTATCCTGGCCGGATGACCACTCCTCCCGAACTCGTCATATTCGACTGCGACGGTGTGCTCGTCGACAGCGAACGGATCGCCGTCCGCGTCCAGGTGCAGGTGGGCGCCGAACTGGGCTGGCCGCTGACGGCGGACGAGGTCGTCGAGAAGTTCGTGGGCCGGTCGAACAAGTCCGTCAGTGAGCTGGTCGAAGCCCGTCTGCCCGGCCGGGCCGCCGCCTGGCAGCAGCGCTACGAGGAGCTCCACCGGGCCGCCGTCGACGCCGAACTCGTCGCGGTCGACGGCATCCACGAGGCGCTGGCCGCCCTCACGCTGCCCACCTGCGTGGCGTCGAGCGGCAGCCACGAGAAGATGCGCCACACCCTCGGCCACACCGGGCTCCACGCACGCTTCGAGGGCCGCATCTTCAGCGCGACCGAGGTCGCCCACGGCAAACCGGCCCCCGACCTCTTCCTCCACGCCGCCCGGCAGATGGGCGTCTCCCCCGCCGCGTGCGTCGTCGTCGAGGACAGCAAATACGGTGTGCAGGCGGCCCGTTCGGCCGGAATGCGGGCGCTCGGCTACTCGGGCGGCCTGACCCCGGCGCACTGGCTGGAGGGCCCGGACACCATCGTCTTCGACGACATGCGCAAACTGCCGGCACTGCTGTCCGAACTCTGAACCGATAGCGACATCGGAACCGCCTTTCCGGTCAACCGATATGAAATCCTCGAAAACCGGAGCCATCACCGTCCCGACCGCAGGGCGGCCACGCGAGGAACGCGTCCATGATTTTCGCCATAGCCCTTTCCGTCGTCATCGCCGGGGGCTTCATCGCCTACATCGTTCACCTCTTCATGCGCGATCACAGGATCGATGCACGGGGACGGGAAATCACGGCCCTGGTGGAGGACGTCCGTTACGTCGGCTCGAACGACGGCGGGAGCACCACCATAAAGTACCTGCTCTCATGGCAGGAGGACGGTGCGACCAAGCGCGTGGAAGGCAGGGAAACCATCCCCGCTTTCTACTCGTCGAAGGTGCAGAAAGGCTGCGAGATCGACATCAAGTACCTCGACGACAACAACCTCCAATTCATTTTCCAGAGGCCGACCGGGAACGCCGGTTGGTGAGCGGGGCCCAGAAGGCACCCGCTCGCCCCTCCGGCCTCCGGGGGCCGCGGAAATCCATGGACAGAGCCGCGGAAGATCACCTACTGTGTGGCTCCACGCCCTGAGACGGACGGAAGGAGGCGAGTGCCGTGCAGTTCACACCTTTCCAGCGCTCCCTTTTCCGCTGCCCCGGCGTGGCTCGTCAGTTCTGACCGGGAGCGCTCCGAGCAGCCCTCATCCCGGAGGAACATCCCATGACCGATCTGGTCATCCGCGCGCTCTCCGCGAGCGACGCCCATCTCTTCGACGCACTGCCCGACCCGCTGGGCGCCCGCGAGGCCCATCGGCTCACCCGATTCCGCACCGAGTGGATGCGCGTCGCCCTGCGCGACGGCGAGGTCGTCGCACGCGGTGCCTGGTGGGGCGGCCCCGACGACCCGGAGCCCGTCAACATCAACTGGTTCGACGTGGCCGAGGGCGAGGAGGAGGCGGGAACCGAGCTCCTGCGCTCCGCCCCCTGGCGGGTCGGACTCGAAATCAACCTGCCCGGCGGCTGGCGGGACGAGCCCGCTCTGCGCGCCGCCGCCGACGCGCGCTTCGCCGCCGCCCGGGCCGCCGGGTACGAACTCCTGGTGGAACGCTTCCTGTACCGCTGGACCCCGGAGCAGGGCATGCCCGAGCGGCCCGGCCGCCTGCGCTTCGGCGCCGAACCGGACGACGCGGTGTTCTTCGACGCGTTGCGCCGCATCCACTCCGCCACCCTGGACGCCCACGCCCTCAAGGCCATCGAGGAGGGCGGCCTCGACCGGGCGGCCCAGGAGGAGCTCGACTTCTTCCACTGGTGCCCCTCCCCGCGGGAGTGGTGGCAGGTCGCGCACACCCCGGAGGGCGACCTGGCCGGCATTCACATCCCGGCCCACAACCCCTCCGGCCCGACCATCGGCTTCATCGGAGTCCTCCCGGAGCACCGGGGTCACGGCTACGCCCACGACCTCCTCGCCGAGTGCACCCACTTCCTCGTCGAGAAGGGCGCGGAGTTCATCAGCGGGGCGACGGACCGGGGCAACTTCCCCATGGCCGCGAACTTCGCCAAGGCCGGCTTCCCCGTCGTGCGGGAACGCATCAACTTCCACCCGGCGGACTGACCGGGAACCGTAGGTGACGAGGGGCCCGGGCCCGGGACGGGTCCGGGACGGGTCCGGGCCCCTCGTCCATGCCGCCCGCGTCCTCAAGCGGTGGCGGGCCCGGCGGCGCGGTCGATGAGGGCCTGGACGCCGTCGAGGACGCACGAGAGGCCGAATTCGAGCGGGTCGGCGGCGGCACCGACATCGGCGCCGCCGGGGTCGAAGGCTCCGGAGGCGATGGCGCGCGTGAGTGCCGGGAAGCGGTCGGCCTGACGGGTGAGCAACTCACCGGTCAGCAGGTTCCACTGGCGGTCGTGCTCCTCGTCGAAGTCGAGCAGTTGCTGGGCGGTGCCGCGCACATGTCCCACGACCAGCAGGAAGACCTGGTGCCGCCGGGCCGCGGTCAGACCGGTCGGCTCCAGGGCCCCGAGGGCGGCGTCGAGCCAGGCGAGTTGGTGGGGGCCCATGATCTGGCGGCGCATCGCCGTGGCGGTCAGCAGCCAGGGGTGGGCCCGGTACACCTCCCAGGAGCGCCGGGCCCACGCGGCCAGGCGGGGCCGCCAGCCCGGCCCCTCGGCCGTGAGGTCGGGGACCTCCGCGAGGACCGCCTCGACCATCAGCTCGACGAGTTCGGTCTTGCCGGGGACGTAGCGGTACAGAGCCATCGCCGAGACGCCGAAGGTGGCGGCGACCTTGTTCATCGAGACGGCGTCCAGGCCCTCGGCGTCCGCCAGGCCGACCGCGGACTCGGCGATCCGGTGCGGGGTCAGGCTGGGCTTGGGGCCGCGCGTGGGCTGCTCCTGCTCGCCCCACAGCAGCGCGACGCCGACCCGCAGATCGCGCGGCTTCTTCTCCGCCGGCCGCTTCCCCACCGGCTTCTTCTCCGCGGCTCGGGCTCCGGCTCCCGTCCCGGCCCTGGCGGCATCGCTCACTGCGCCCGCCCCCTCTCTGTTCGGTACTCGGTCTCCGGCCGGGGCGTTGACGCCCCACCACAACTGTATATACCCTAAAGCTCTCCGCTTACGGCATAAACAGTTTAGGGTCCCGACTCATGATCGGCAGCATCTTCGCCGCGTCCGCCGCCGCCGTCCTCGCCGGACCGGCGATCGGCCTGCTGGGATACCGGCAGCTCAAGCGCCTCTCCAACGCCAGGTCCCTCCGCATCACGGACCCCCGGGGCATCGACGAATCGGGGTTCGTCCGGATCGGCGGCATCGACCAGTGGATCTCGGTGCGCGGCGACGACCGCGACAACCCGGTGATCCTGGAGATCCACGGCGGCCCCGGCGCCTCCAACCACGTCTTCCTCCCCCGGACCCGCGCCTGGGAGCGCCACTTCACCGTCGTGCGCTGGGACATGCGGGGCTCGGGCCGGACCTTCGCGCAGCACGGGTCCGACGGGCAGGGCGAGTTCACCCTGGACCGGCTGCACCGCGACGCCCTGGAGGTCACCGAGCACGTCCGCGCCCGGCTCGGGGTCCCCAAGGTGCTGCTGGTCGCCAACTCCTTCGGCACACTCCTGGGACTGCGCCTGGCCCGCAGCCACCCCGAGCTGTACTCCGCCTACGTCGGCACCGACCAGAACATCGTCGCGGGCGGCCGCGAGACCTCCGCCCACGAGGCGCTGCTGGAGCGCCTGCGGAAGGCCGGCAAGCGCAAGGAACTGGCCGAGGTCACGGCGATGGGGTCCGACGGGACCACGTGGACCACGCAGCAGTGGTCGGCGTACAACAAGCTGGTCATCACCAGCGACCCGCTGTCCTACGACACCATGAAGACCGTGGTGGTCCGCTCGCTGTGGTTCTCACCGGAGCACACGCTCAGGGGGCTCCGCGCCTACCTGAAGGGGATGGCCTTCTCCGAGCGGCTCGCGCGGGAGGCGGCGACCATCGACGAGTGGCGCGAGGGAACCTCCTTCGCCATCCCCTTCTTCGTCTTCCAGGGCGCGCAGGACGTCCTCACCCCGCCCGGGCCCGCCCGGCGGTTCTTCGAGGACGTCGAAGCACCCGTGAAGGACTTCGCGCTGATCGACGATGCCGGTCACTTCGCCTCGTTCCGGCACCCCGGGGCGTTCCTCGACCTGCTGCTCACCAGGGTCCGCCCGGTGATCTCCCACGAAAAGGCCCGGCCCTGAAGCCCGGCCCCGGCTCCCCTCCGCCCCTCAGAGGAACTCCGCGTACGCGTCCAGTGCGCGCAGGACCTCCGGCTCCCCCGCCGGGGGAAGTTGCAGGACGACCTCCTCGATGCCCAGGTCCGCGTAGTGCGCCAGCTTGCCCGCGCTCGGGAGCACCGCGTACGGGACGATCCGGAGGTCCTTCGGGTCACGGCCCTCGGTCTCCCAGGCCGTGCGGAGGCGGGGGACGGACTCGGTGAGGCCGCGGCCGCCGATGGGGAGCCAGCCGTCGGTGTAGCGGGCGATGTCGGTGAACAGCTTCGGCCCGGCCGCGCCGCCGAGCAGGGTGCGGGGGCCGTTGACCGGGCCGCGCGGCTCCTGGACCGGTTTCGGGTACGCCTGGCTGGCCCGGACCGAGCCGAACTCGCCCTCGTACGCCGTGGGTTCGTCCGCCCACAGGGCGCGCATCAGGGCCAGCCGGTCGCGGACCAGGTCGCGGCGGGCCGGCCAGTCCACCCCGTGGTCGGCGGCCTCCTCGACGTTCCAGCCGTAGCCGACGCCCAGGGTGAACCGGCCGCCGGAGAGGTGGTCGAGGGTGGCGATCTGCTTCGCCAGGCCGATCGGGTCGTGCTGGGCGACGAGCGTGATGCCGGTGCCCAGGGCGAGGCGTTCGGTGACGGCGGCGGCCTGGGCGAGGGCGACGAAGGGGTCGAGGGTGCGGCCGTACTCCGGCGGAAGGTCTCCGCCGGCCGGGTAGGGAGTGTCCCTGCTCACCGGGATGTGGGTGTGCTCGGGCAGGTAGAGGCCGCTGAAACCGCGCTGTTCGAGCTCGCGGGCGAGACGCAGCGGCGTGATCGTCTGGTCGGTGAGGAAGATCGTCGTGGCGATCCGCATGTGAGGGCACCTCCGTCGTGATCCGGTGGCCCCAACGTATGCCGTGCGGTGCGGAAATCCGAGTACGCGGGGGCCGCCGAAAACCGGGGCGGGGCCCGGCCCGTGCAGGTGGTCCGGCGTTCTTCCGGAGTTCATCGTGAGCCGTCAGGGTTTCGGGTGCGCGTCCTTGTCCTGCCGTTCGCCACGACACCCGAGGAGCCCATCGCATGTCCACCGCATCGCACTCCGCCCACGGCCGTCCGGACCACGGTCACCCGATGGGCAGACGTGGTCTTCTCGTCACGACCGCCGCCACCGCTCTTACCCTGGGCACCGTGAGCTTCGCCGACGCCGCGCCCGCCGAGGGCGACGGACACGGGCCCGACCTGACCAGGACCGTACGCGGCACCCTGCCCGTCGGGGCGCCCGACTTCGTCCACCTCCCGGTCGAAGTGCCGCACGGGGTACGGGAGATGGCCGTCTCGTACACGTACGAGAAGACGCCCGTACCGGCCGGGACCCAGGGCAACGCCCTCGACATCGGCATCTTCGACGAGCGCGGCACCGAACTGGGCGGGCGCGGCTTCCGGGGGTGGTCCGGCGGGGCGCGCAGCAGCTTCTTCATCCGGGCGGACGCGGCGACCCCCGGCTACATCGCGGGCCCGGTGCGGGCGGGCACGTGGCACATCGCGCTCGGCCCGTACACCGTCGCCCCCGAGGGGCTGCCGTACGAGGTGACGGTCACCCTGCGCTTCGGGCCCGCCGGGACGACGCCGGAGCCCGTGTACCCGCCGGAGCGCGCGAAGGGGCGCGGGCGGGCCTGGTACCGGGGCGACTGCCACCTGCACTCCGTGCACTCGGACGGCGGGCGCAGCCCCGCCGAGATCGCCGCCGCCGCCCGCGCGGCCGGGCTGGACTTCATCAACAGCAGCGAACACAACACGTACTCCGCGCACGGGGCGTGGGCCGGGCTGTGGGGCGACGACCTGCTCGTCCTGACCGGTGAGGAGATCACCACCCGCAACGGGCATCTGGTCGCGCTGGCCATGGACCCGGGCACGTTCGTCGACTGGCGCTACCGGGCCCGCGACAACCGGTTCGGGCACTACGCGAAGGCCGTGCGCCGGGCCGGCGGCCTGGTGGTGCCCGCCCACCCGCACGCCACCTGCGTCGGCTGCCACTGGAAGTTCGGCTTCGGCGACGCGGACGCGGTGGAGGTGTGGAACGGCGTGTACAGCCCCGAGGACGAGGTGGCGCTCGCCGAGTGGGACAACTCCCTGGTCGCCGCCGCCCGTTGGTCGAAGCCGTGGATTCCGGCGATGGGCAACAGCGACGCGCACCGGGAGCCGGACCGGGTGGGGTGGCCGCAGACCGTCGTGCTCGCCGACGAGCTGTCGCGCGAGGCGATCGTGGCCGGGATCAGGGCCGGGCACTCGTACATCGCCGAGTCGTCCGCCCTCTCGCTCTCCTTCGGCGCCTCGGGCGGGCGCGGCCGGCACGCCGGGATCGGCGAGCGGCTGCGGGTGGACGGGGACGACACCCCGGTCACCGTGCGCCTGGAGGTGACCGGGGCGCCCGGCTGCACCGCACAGTTCGTCACCGACCAGGGCACCCTGTTCACCGCCGGGCTGCCGGAGTCGGGCGCCGGGACGGTGGAGTGGCGCACGACCCCGTCCCACGCCGCCTACGTACGGGCCGAGGTCCGGCACCCGGCGACGGTGCCGGGGCTGCCCGGGGCGATGGCGGCGCTCACCAATCCGGTGTTCCTGGAGGGGTAGGCGGGGCGGGTCGTCGGGGGCGGGGTGCGCGAAAGGGCGGCCTCACTCGGGGCGGGCCCGGGGGGCGGGCGGCAGGGTGCGCAGGCGTATGCCGTGGCGGGCCCGCAGCCGCCCGATCTCCCAGACCGCGACGGCGGTGGTGGCCAGCGCGCCGCCCAGCGACAGCCACAACGGGCTGTCGTAGCCGTCGGACACGATGCGCACCGGGAACAGCTCCCCCAGGAGCAGCAGCTCCCACGAGAGCACCACGGTGAGCAGTGCGGGCAGCGCCTGGTGGATCTCCATGGTGCGGAACATGTAGCGGGCGATGCACGGCACCGACATGCTCACGAAGCCGATGGCGCGCAGCAGCAGCGGGAGTCCGGCCAGGAAGGTCACCCCGCCCACCAGCGCGTTCGTGGAGTGGCCGAGCAGGAACGGCCCGATCGCGGTGGCCACGAGCAGCAGCCAGTGGGCCACGAACATCCCGACGGCGACGGCCGGCCCGCGCAGCCGCCCCACCATCCGCCGCCGGTCCGCCCCGGGCACGAGGAGGAGGACGAACGCCGCCACGGCCGGGGGCAGCGTCACCAGCAGCAGGAAGGGGGCCGCCAGCAGTTTGACCACCCCGGACGCCAGCCAGTTGCCGAGCCAGTTGATCAGCGCGACGTCGTGGGCCACCGACCGGGGGATCTCCACGAGCATCGCGATCGAGACGCCGAACCAGAACCGGACCAGCTGGATCCCCTGGACGAGGCGGTCGTCCAGGATCCGGTCCTCCGGCGGCTTCAGGTAACGCTCGACGATCTCCCGGTCCTGCGCCATCAGCGCCACGGCTGCCTCCGCCCCCTCCGGCCCCCGAGGACCCCTCCCCGCGCCCCCTGTCCCCCTGCGCCGGAGAGAGTCCGGTACCGGAGAGGGGGATATTTTGCCAGGAAGCCCCTTGGTACGACAGGGAGTTGGCCGGAGGATCCGGGGCCGGCAAGGAGGAAGGACGCGCCGTACGGCCCGTCGTCAGCCGACCGGGAGGGCCTGACCGGTACGGGGCCCTTCGACGCCCAACCGCCGTGCGCAGGAACGCTGTTGCACGACCGCCAGGCCCGCGACCGCCGTCCCCAGCACCAGCCACCCCACCGGGCCGGCGGCCATCACCGCCCCGGTCAGCAGCGGCGGGCCCGCCGACTTCTGGACGGACTGCGACACCCCGGCCGCCCCCAGGTACGCGGCGCGGGCGTCCTCGGGCGCGAGCAGGACCGCCAGCTCCCACGAACTCACCGACCGCATCAGCTCCGCCAGGGTGACCAGCAGCGCCGCGGCGAGCAGCAGGGCCCCGGCCGCCCAAGTGCCGACCAGGGCCGCCGCGGCCAGGCAGCCGCAGCACACGAACGTCAGGACCCCGTACAGCAGCACCGCCCGCGTCGCCCGGCGCGGGCCCTCGGCGCGCTTCGACACGCTCAGCTGGAGCACCACGACCAGCACGGTGTTGATGACGAGGAAGGCCGGGACGAGGGCGTGCGGCGCGGAGGTGCGCTCCACCAGCCACAGCGGCAGGCCGACGGCGAGGATCGAGTCGTCGAGGTTCATCGGGATGTCCAGGAGGACGAACCGGAGATAGCCGCGGTCCCGCCACGGGCCGGCCCCGCGGGCGGGGGCCGCGCGCCCGTGGTCGGCCGGGGCGCCGGAGCGGGCCACCTCGACGGTCCGCTCCCGCGACTCGTCCGTGCGCCGGACCAGTATCGCGGCCACGACGAACGACAGCGCGTTGCCCAGGATCAGAGCCCGGTAGGCGTCCGTGGTGCCCACCGCCAGGCCGATCGCGGCGATCCCGGCGCCGACCCCGTAGCCCGCGTTGGCCGCGCTGCGCGACAGTGCCTGGTAGGCGGCGCGGCGCTCCCCCGCGGTCCGGGTCGCGAACAGCATCTCCAGCGTCTTCGCCGCCCGGTCGCCCACGTAGGTCACGGCGATGACGGGAAGCAGCGCGCCGAAGTCCGCGCACACCAGCACCAGGCCGAGGGTCACCAGCCTGAGCAGGTGGCAGCCGATCAGCAGCGGGCGCACCGGGAACCGCCCCGCCAGGCGCCCGGCCAGGGGCGAGCCCGCGATGCCCGCCACCCCGGCCGTGCCGAGCAGCACGCCGATCTGCTGGGCGCTCAGCTGGGTCACGAAGGTGAGGTAGAGGACCGAGGACGCGGCCCACAGCCCCGAGCCGGTGCGGTCCACGGCCAGGGCGAGCAGCATGATCCGCGCGTTGCGGCCGCCCGGCGGATTGCGCAACTGGGCCGCCAGGCCCGGCCCGCCGCCCCCGCCCTTCTTTCCGTCCCCACCGCGCCGCATCGCGCGCCCCCCTCGCCCTGCTCGACACCACCCGGTGCCGGAAACCTCGGACACCGGGAAACAAGGGGGAAGCCTGCCCGCCGAACACTCTCGATGTCAAGATACTTGATACCGAGATACTGTCCGTGCCGATCACCGCACCCATCACCCCCCACCGACCCGCCCCGGCCCCCGTCCCGGTGCGCTTCACGACCGGGGGCGTCACAGTGGAAGGAGACCTCGGGCCGGATCGCCGACGAGGAGGGGTCCGGATGGACATGACCCGTGACAACGACGGCCGACCCGGCATGCGGCTCGACGGGGCCGGGCGGACGGGCCCGGCACCCTGCTTCGTCGTGCAGATCCACCAGGCCCGGCGCATGCACTTCGACTTCCGGCTGGAGGTCGACGGCGTACTGAAGTCGTGGGCGGTGCCGCGCGGCCCCTCGGAGAATCCGCGCGAGCGGCGACTGGCCGTCCCGACGGAGGACCATCCGCTGGAGTACCGCACCTTCGAGGGCGTCATCGCGAAGGGCGAGCGCGGCGGCGGCACGGTGATCGTCTGGGACCAGGGCACCTATCGGCCGCTCAGTCACGACCGCCGGGGTGCGCCGGTTCCGTTCGCACGCTCCCTGGAGGACGGGCACGCGACGTTCTGGCTCGACGGCACCAGACTGCACGGCGAGTTCGCCCTCACCCGCTTCAAGGCGGGCGCCGCGGAGAACGTCCCCGGCGGGGAGGTGTGGCTGCTGATCAAGGCCAGGGACGGCCGGGCCACCCACGACGGGCCGGAGACCCCGGACCCGTACCGGGCGCGCTCGGCCCGCACCGGGCGCACGCTGGCACAGGTGGCGGCCGAGGAAGGCTCCGGAGGCGAGCCCGCCTGACCACCCGGATCCCACAGGATGACCGGATCTCCCCGATCCCGAGAAATTAGGTTAGCCTCACCTGAATTGATTCTCGGTGCGGGGAGGGACTGCGGTGGGTCACGGCTGGGAGGGCGTCGTCCTCAAGCTCATGCGTGGACGGGACTTCACGTTCACCGTGACCGGCGCGGAGCAGGTCACGGAGGATTTCCGCCGGGTCCATCTCACCGACGGCGGGCTGCTCGCCGCGACCGGCGGCGCCCACCCGACGATGTGGGTCAGGGTCTGGTTCGAGCGGGGCGGCAAGCCGCACCAGCGCGCCTACACCCTGGTCGACCCGGACCCGGCCGCCGGGACGTTCAGCCTGGAGTTCGCCCTGCACGAGGGGACCGCGAGCGACTGGGCCCGTGCGGCGAAGCCGGGCGACACGATCGACGCCACGCTCCAGGGCACCGGCTTCGCCCCGCCCGAACCCCGGCCGGCCCGGCTCTTCGTGGTCGGCGACCCCGCCTCGCTGCCCGCGATCAACTCGCTGCTGGACGCGTTCCCGGGAACCCCGGCCACCGTGTGGTTCGAGACGGCGCACGACTCGGACGGGCAGCTGCCGATCCGGCTGGACCCGGACCACCACACCCTGCACCGGATACCGCGCCGCGACCGGGGCGCCGGGCTGGTCGCCGAGGTGAAGTCGGCCCTGCCGCGCCTGCTGGGGGCCGACGCCTCCGACGCGTACGTCTGGATCGCCTGCGACACGGCGACCACCCGGGCCCTGTCCTCGTACGCGCGCAAGGAACTGTCCGTGCCCAAGGAGCGGGTGAACGCCCTGGGCTACTGGCGCGCCACCGGCTGAACGCCTCCGGGACCGCCCCGTCCCCGACGGCCGTCCGGCCCGGGGCTCCCGGGCCGGCCTCAGTCCTCGACGACCAGCGCCGGGGTCTCCTTGGTCAGGATCTCGCCCCGGAAGAACGCCGGGCTGCGGCGCTGCATCACCAGCATCAGCACCACGCCGAGCAGCAGCAGTCCGACGCCGATCACGAACACCGAGCCGACCCCGAGGACCGAGGAGCCGGAGCCGTAGGCCGGGTCCCACATGTCGTGGAGGGTCTTGCCGAAGACCGCGGTGAGCAGGAGGCCGCCGACGACCGGGAAGAGGCCCTTGAAGGCCAGGTCGCGGAAGGAGCGGGTCAGGTCGGCCCGGAAGTACCAGGCGCAGGCGAAGGCCGTCAGCGCGTAGTAGAAGCAGATCATGAGGCCGAGCGCGTAGATGGTGTCGACCAGGACGTGCTCGCTGACCAGGGTCATCACCGTGTAGAAGACGCCGGTCGCGACACCCGCCGTGACGGTGGCCCGGCCGGGGGTCCTGAAGCGCGGGTGGACGCGGGCGTACGAGGCGGGCAGGGCCTCGTACGAGGACATCGCGAGCACCGTGCGGGCCACCGGGATGAAGGTGGTCTGGAGGCTGGCGGCGGCCGAGGCCAGCACCGCGACGAAGAGCAGGATGCCGAGGCCGGGGCCCATGACCGGGCCGGCGAGCGCGGCGAAGACGTTGTCGGAGGTCTCGGGGTTGGCCAGGCCGAGCCCGGAGCCGCCGGAGCCGACGGCCATCTGGGCGGCCACCCCGGTCGCCAGGTAGGAGCCGACGAGCACGACCATCGCGATGAGGGCGGCCCGGCCGGGGGTCTTCTCGCTGCCGACGGTCTCCTCGTTGGCGGTCAGACAGGCGTCCCAGCCCCAGAACATGAAGATCGACAGCGACAGACCGGCGGTGAACGCCGCGAACGACTGCACCGCGAACGGGTTCAGCCAGGACCAGGAGAAGTCCAGGGACGAGGCGAACTCCCCGCTGCCCGCCTTCTGCACGGCCATCGCCACGAAGACCGCGAGGACCACGAGCTGGAGGCCGACCAGCGCGTACTGGACGCCCTTGGTGGCCGTCATCCCCCGGTAGCTGATCGCCGTGGCGACCGCGATCAGGGCCAGGCAGGTCAGGATGTGGACGGGTTTGCTGTCGTCCAGGGCGGCGATCGAGTCGCTGCCGGTGATCTCGCCGGCCAGCAGCCAGAAGTACGAAGTGGCCACGCCCGCCAGGTTCGACAGGACGATGATCGTCGCGATGACCAGGCCCCAGCCGCACATCCAGCCGACGCGCGGGCCGAACGCCTTCACCGTCCAGGTGAAGGAGGTGCCGCAGTCCGGCATGACCTTGTTCAGCTCGCGGTACGCGAAGGCGACGAGCAGCATCGGCAGGAATCCGGCCAGGAAGACGGCGGGCATCTGCACGCCGACCTCCCCCGCCGTGGAGCCGAGGGTGGAGGTGAGGCAGTAGACGGGGGCGACGGTGGAGACGCCGATGACGGCGCTGCCCATCAGGCCGACGGAGTTCCCGCCGAGTCCCTTCCCGCGCACGCCGCCGTCGGCCGGAGCGGCGGCCGGTGCTGCGTCTTCGGCCTGCGGCCGCACGTCCAGCTGAGTCATGAAAAGGACGATAAACGCTGCGATTTCCACATTCGGAGGGTGAGACTCCGCCGTCTCATCCTTGAATTCCAGGCAACAATACGGAAGAACCTTGGTTAATTGAAGGCCATCCCCGAAGACCACCTTCCGATGTGAGGTCGAGGCTCGATCGCAGCACCGTACGGGAATCGCAGCTGTGCCCGTTTTGGGGGGGTTCAAATTTTTCCGTGGGTGTCCGCTCAGCGGACACCCACGGGTCGCCGGGCCTTCGCGGGCGGACGGGAATCCATGACCGTTCCGGCTCAGCCGGGCCACACGATCGACTGGAGTTCGCCGTACGCGTGCAGGGCGTACGAGCCGACGTCGCGGCCCACCCCGCTCTTCTTGAACCCGCCGAACGGCGCCTCCATGTTCCGGCCGACGGTGTTCACCCCGACCCCACCGGCGCACAGCCGCCGGGCGATCCGGAAGGCGCGCGCCACGTCCCCGGACCAGACGTAGTCGATCAGTCCGTAGTCGCTGTCGTTGGCGAGCGCGATGCCCTCCTCCTCGTCGTCGAAGGGGACGACCACGACGACCGGGCCGAAGATCTCCTCGCGGACGACGCGCATGTCGTTGGTGCAGTCGGCGAGGAGGGTCGGGGCGACGTAGAAGCCCCGGTCGAGTCCGGCCGGGCGGGCGCCGCCGGTGACGACCCGCGCGCCCTCCTTCCGGCCCAGTTCGACGTACGCCTCGACGCGGTCGCGGTGGGCGGCGGAGATGACCGGTCCGACGACCGTGCCCTTGGCCGCCGGGTCGCCCACCTTCAGATGGCCGGCGTACGCGGCGAGCTTCCCGATCAGCGCGTCGTGGACGCCGCGCTGCACCAGGACCCGGGTCGGGGCGGTGCAGATCTGGCCGCTGTAGAAGGAGAACGTGGTGCCGATGCCGGCCACCGCCGAGTCGAGGTCGGCGTCGTCGAGGACGATCGCGGCGCCCTTGCCGCCCAGCTCCATCAGCTGCCGCTTCATCCCGCGCCCGCACACCTCGCCGATGCGCTGCCCGACGGCGGTGGACCCGGTGAAGCTGACCATGTCGACGTCCTCGCAGTCGACGGCCGCCTCGCCCGCCTCGGGGCCCGAGCCGGTGACGACGTTGACGACCCCGGCCGGGACGCCCGCCTCCTGGAGCGCCCCGGCCATCCGGTAGACGGAGAGCGGGTCCTGCGGCGCGGGCTTCACGACGACGGTGTTGCCCATGGCGAGCGCGGGGGCGATCTTGCCCGCCGGGTTGGCCCACGGGTTGTTGTACGAGGTGATGCAGGTGACGACACCGACCGGGCGGCGCACGGCGAGGGCCCCGAAGACCCCCGCCCGGCCCATCGGCCCGGCCTCGTTGATCTGCGGCGCGATCGGTTCCTCGACGGGTTCCAGGGCGCCCCTGGCGTACCGGCGGAAGCGGGCGGCGCCCACGGCCACCTGCATGCCCCTGGCCGTCGCCGTGGTGGCGCCGCTCTCCGCGCGGGCGAGGTCGGCACTGGCCACGAGGTCGCGCCGCATCAGGTCGGCGGCCCGGTCGAGGATCGCGGCCCGTTCCTCGGGGCGGGTGCGGGACCAGGTGGTGAACGCCTCGCGGGCGGCGGCCGCCGCCGCGTGCACCTGCTCCCGGCTCGCCTCCGGGGCGAGGCCGACGACCTCCTCGGTCGCGGGGTCGATCACCTCGTAGTGGCCGTGGTCCGGCTCGGTCCACCGGCCGCCGATGAACAGGCGGCGCTTCGGGTCGTCGCTCGTGCCGCTCATGCCGTGCTCACCGTCCGGGTGTCGCGGCCGGAGCGGAGCACCGTGCCGGGGACCGCACCGGTCACCTTGTCGTCGCGCAGGGTCTCCACCCCGTTGACCCGGACCGAGACGATGCCGATGGCCCGGGAGTCCAGGCGCGGGCTGTCGCCGGGCAGGTCGTGCACCAGGGTGGCGGGCCCCGCGTCGACGCGTTCCGGGTCGAAGAGGACGAGGTCGGCGTGGAAGCCCTCCTCGATCCGGCCCCGCTCGCGGAGTCCGAAGAGCCGGGCGGGATCGTCGGTGAGCATCTTCACCGCCCGCTCCAGGGGGACGAGCCTGCGCCCGCGCAGGCAGTCGCCCAGGAACCGGGTGGTGTACGGGGCGCCGCACATCCGGTCCAGGTGCGCGCCCGCGTCGGAGCCGCCGAGCATGACGTCCTCGTGTTCCCAGGTCTCCTGGCGCAGCGCCCAGGAGGCGGGGTCGTTGTCGGTGGGCATCGGCCACAGCACCGTGCGCAGTTCGTCGGCGGCGCAGATCTCGACGAGGCAGTGGAAGGGGTCCTGGCCGCGTTCGGCGGCGATGTCGCGCACCACGCGGCCGGTCAACCCCTCGTTGGCCGCGCTGTAGGTGTCGCCGATGACGTAGCGGGCGAAGTCTGCGAGGCGGCGGAAGACCCCGGCCTCCTTGCTGTCGGCGCGGCGGAGCATCTCGGCGCGGGTGCCGGCGTCGCGGAGCCGTTCGATGCGTTCGGGGACGGGCAGCGCGAGGATGTCGCCCCAGCCGGGGATGAGGTTGAGGGCGCAGAAGGTACCGAGCGACATGTTCATGGGGGTGAGGATCGGCATGGTCAGCGCGACGATCCGGCCCCCGGCGCGGCGGGCCCGTTCGCTGGGCACGAGCTGGCGCGGCACGCGTTCGGGGACGGCGGAGTCGATGGTGAGGACGTTCCAGTTCAGCGGGCGTCCGGCGGTGGCGGTCATGTCGACGAGGAGGTCGATCTCCTCGTCGGAGAACTGGTCCAGGCAGCCGGCGACGATCGCTTCGAGCTGGGTGCCCTCGTGTTCGCCGACGGCCCGGGAGAGGGCGAGGAGTTCCTCGGGCAGGGCGGCGCGGGAGGCGACGGGCCGGCCGTCCCCGTCGGAGTGGGTGGCGGACTGGGTGGTGGACAGCCCCCAGGCCCCGGCGTCCATCGCGTCGTGCAGCAGCGCGAGCATCGCGTCGAGCTGGGCCGGGGTGGGCTGCCCGCCGGTCGCGTCGGCGCCCATGACGTACCTGCGCAGCGCGCAGTGCCCGACCATGAACCCGGCGTTGACGGCGATGCGCCCTTCGAGGGCGTCCAGGTATTCGCGGAAGCCCGACCAGGTCCAGTCGACCCCCTCCTCCAGGGCCCGGAGCGCCATCCCCTCCACCCGCGCCATCATGCGGCGGGTGTAGTCGGCGTCCTCGGGGCGGTCCGGGTGGAGCGGGGCGAGGGTGAATCCGCAGTTGCCCCCGGCGACGGTGGTGACGCCGTGGTTCATGGAGGGGGTGGCGTACGGGTCCCAGAAGAGCTGGGCGTCGTAGTGGGTGTGCGGGTCGACGAAGCCGGGGGCGAGGACGAGACCGGTGGCGTCCTCGGTGGTGGCGGCCGGCTCGGTGACCGTGCCCGGTTCGGCGACGACGGCGATGCGGCCGTCGCGGATGCCGACGTCGGCGGTGTACGAGGGTCCGCCGGTGCCGTCCACGACGGTGGCTCCGCGGATGAGGTGGTCGAGCATGACGGGGTTCCCTTCTGCGGTGTGTGTGCGGCCGGGGGCTGCGGGGTGTGTGCGGCCGGGGGTGCGCAGGGCCGCGGCACGCACCCCCGCCCGCACGGAGCGGCGGTCCGGGAAGACGCCGCGGCTCTCGACGGGGGCTCCGCCCCCGTGCCCCTGCTCCTCCTGGTGCCGTGACCGGCAGTGTTTGCCCGACGGGGCAAAGCTTGCCGGGAGGGGCACTAGGCCGCGTTCCGGAACCGTGAGGTCCGGTGCACCGGGTCCGTGTCGATCGCCGGAATCACGTGCTCACCGATCAGCCGGATCGAGTTCAGCGTGTCCTCGCGGCCGATCCCGATCGGCAGCCCGAAGCTCAGCTGGTCCGCCCCCGCCCGCTCCCACCGCCGGCACTGCCGCAGGACCTCGTCCGGGTCCCCGCAGATCATCAGCTCCTCCGCGATCAGCAGCTCGATGATCTCCTCGGTGTACTCCGGCAGCAGTTCGGGCCACTCCGGGATGCCCTCGGGCCGGGGGAACGTGTCGTGGTAGCGGAACAGCAGCGACTGGAGGTAGTTCAGCCCGCCGCCCACCGCGATCTCGACGGCCTTGGCGTGGGTCTCGGCGCAGATGGCCGTGGAGGTGACCATGACGTTGTCGTTGACGAAGTCGCCGACGGGCTCGGCTTCCTTGACCGCCGACTTGTACGAGTCGACGACCCACTCCATGTCGGAGACCTTCTGCACGCTGAAGCCCAGCACGCCGAGCCCCTTCCGCCCCGCCATGGCGTACGAGGACGGGGAGCCGGCGGCGTACCACATCGCCGGGTGCGACTTCCCGTACGGCTTGGGCAGGACCTTGCGCGGCGGCAGCGACCAGTGCTTGCCCTGGAAGCCCACGTACTCGTCCTGGAGCCACATCTTGGGGAACTCCGCGATGGTCTCCTCCCAGAGCTCCTTGGTGTGGTTCATGTCGGTGATGCCCGGCATGAAGCCCAGGATCTCGTGGCTGCCGGCCCCGCGCCCGGAGCCGAACTCGAAGCGCCCCTCGGAGAGGTGGTCGAGCATGGCGACCTTCTCGGCCACCTTCACCGGGTGGTTGACGGGGGCCAGCGGGTTGAAGATGCCGGAGCCGAGGTGGATGCGGTCGGTGGCGTGGGCGAGGTAGCCCAGGTACACGTCGTTGGCCGAGATGTGCGAGTACTCCTCCAGGAAGTGGTGCTCGGAGGCCCAGGCGTACTTGAAGCCGGACTTGTCCGCCTGGATGACGTACTCGGTCTCCTCGATCAGCGCCTTGTGCTCCGCCTCCGGGTCGACCCTGGCCCGCGCGGCAGGCACGTACCCCTGTACAAAGAGTCCGAATTCCAAGGGAGTTCACCGTCCTCAATCGTTTCTGACACATCGTCAGATCGTGATGCGTCCGACTGTTCCACCGGCACCCGGACCCGTCAATAGCTGACGCATCGTCAGAAGAGTTCGAAGGGCCCGGCCCGGTCCGCCCGCTCAGAACAGGCTGACGCCCGCCAGCCAGCCGCCGTCGATGACGAACGGCTGCCCGGTGATGTACGAGGAGTCCTCCGAGGTCAGGAACAGCGCCAGCGCCGCCACCTCCGCCGGCCGCCCGATCCGCCCCAGCGGCACGAGCTTGCGGTACAGCTCCGCCACCGCCTCCCGGGACTCCTCCGGGTCCGCGCCCGGGTCCAGCGCAGCCGGGTTGGTCATCGCGGTGTCCACCGCCCCGGGACAGAGCGCGTTGACCCGTATGCCCTTCGCGGCCAGCTCCACCGCCGCCACCCGGGTCAGCCCGATCACCGCGTGCTTGGTGGCGGCGTACGCGCCCACGAACGCCATGCCCGTGAGCCCGGTGTACGAGGCGGTGTTCACGATCGTCCCGCCGCCCGCGGCCTCGATCTCCGGCGCCACGTTCCTGATCCCGAGGAACGCCCCCACCTGGTTGACCCGCACCACCTGCTGGAACTCCTCCAGCGGGGTGGCCACCAGCTCGTTGAACCGGAGGATGCCCGCGTTGTTGACCAGCCCGTCGACCTTCCCGTACGCGTCCTTCGCGGCGGCCACCGCGGCCTGCCAGTCCTCCTCCCGGCCCACGTCCAGGTGGACGAACCGGGCGGCGTCCTTCCCCAGCTCGCCCCGCAGCTCCTCGGCCAGCGCCCCGCCCTGCTCGTCGAGCACGTCGGCGATCACCACCCGCGCGCCCTCCGCGGCGAACAGCCGCGCCTCCTGCTCGCCCTGCCCGCGCGCCGCGCCGCTGATCAGCACGACCCGCCCGTCCAGCTTGCCCATGACCGGGACCCTCCTACCTGTCGAGATGGGGTGCGACCTCGGCGGCGAACGCCGCCATCTGGTCGGTGAGTTCGGTACGGCTCCGGCTGCGGAACCGCACCTGGATCTGGTGGACGCCCATGGCCGCGTACGCGCGCAGCGACTCGGCGACGGCCTCCGGCTTGCCGGTGAGGGTGCGCCGCCCGACGGGCCAGCCGGGCTCGCCGACGTACAGCGGCTCGGTGATCGCGCCGACGACGATCGGCTCCTCGACCCCGGCCGCCTCGCGCAGCCGCCGCAACCGGGCGATCTGCGCGGGCAGCTTCTCCCGCGGGTCGCCCTGGGGCAGCCAGCCGTCCCCCCGCACCGCCGCCCGGCGCACGGCGGCGGGCGAGGACCCGCCCACCCAGACCGGCACCCGCTCCCGGGCCGGGCGCGGCAGCTGGCCGAGCCCGGAGAAGGAGAACCGCTCCCCCGCGAACTCCGGGTACTCCTCGGGCCCGAGCGCCGCCCGCAGCGCGTCGATGGTCTCGTCGAGCACCCCGCCGCGCCCGTCGAAGTCGGCCCCGAGCGCCTCGAACTCCTCCGGCACGTGCCCGGCCCCGACCCCGAGGATCAGCCGGCCGCCGCTGAGGTGGTCGAGGGTGGCGTACTGCTTCGCGGTGGCCAGCGGATGCCGCAGCCCGACGACCGCGACATGGCTCATCAGCAGGACCCGCTCCGTGATCCCGGCGAGAAAGGCGAGCGTGGCGACCGGGTCGTACCAGACGGTGCCCATGACCCCGGCGAGCCGCCGCGGGATCGCGACGTGGTCGCAGCTCGCCAGATAGGCGAAGCCGGTGCGGTCGGCGGTGCGGGCGACGGCGGCGAGATCCTCGGGCCCGGCCCCGGCCTCCCACCCCTCGGCGTAGATGGTGCTCTGCGACTGGACCGGCAGCTGCATCCCGTACGACAGCGGCCCGGTGAGCGGTATCGGCACCGGACGCCTCCTCCCCGATCGGATCTGACGCATCGTCACTTCAAGGTGCGGGGCCATCGTCGTACCTGATGCTGCATCAGACAAGGGGTGGGAGCGGGGACCTCGGGCCGGGTCGGGCGCGACGCCCGGTGGACCCGCGGCCCGCACGGTCAAGGGCGCCCCTTCGGTCAGCCACCCTCACGGAACAGGACATACCGCATGATGCGCGCGAACACACGCGATACCGACTGATAGGCATACGCCAGCCGTACTGATCCCGCCGGTGCGCGCGGCCCGTCGGGAGCGCACGCACCGGCCCACCGGAACGAGGTATGCCCGTGAGATCGCTCCGACGCGCCATCGGATGGTCCGCCACCGCCCTGGCCACCGTGCTCGCCCTCACCTCGCTCGGCGGCACGGCCGCCGCGGCCCCCGCCGACGCGGCCGTCGGCCCCGTCAAGCTCTACGTCAAGGGGTTCGGCAGCGGTCCGTTGAACGTCGCCGAGCAGTCCGCCCGGGAGACCGGCCTCGACGCCGCGGTCGCCCGGGGCTTCGCCCGTTCCGACTGCCGGGTGAGCGCCGGTCCCGCCGTCGTCAACACCCTCCCGAACGGCTGGGTGCAGGTCCACATCGAGTACCTGTGCACCGGCGAGCCGGTCGTGGGCTCCCCGACCTTCGTGCTCAAGCGCTACCACAAGAGCTCCGACACCCTGAGCACCCCGTGGGACGCCCCCGTCGGCTACGACCTGCAGGGCCCCCTGGGCACCCTGTACACCGCGCCTAACCCGGACACCCGGCCTCTCTACCTCTGCCAGGTGCGCGGCGACCACTTCGCCACCACCGACGTCGGCTGCGAGGGCCAGACGTACGTGACGCGTCTCGGCTGGCTGTACGGCGCACCGCCCGCCGGGGTGCCGAGCCTGCCGCTGCTGCGCTGCCTGCGCAAGGAGAACCGGCAGATCTTCGAGTCCCACCAGCCCGACTGCGAGGGCCAGATCCACGGCGGCACGCTCGGCTACCTCCTGCCCTGACCGCCCTGACCGCCCCTGACGACCCGACGCCGGACGGGGGACCGGTGCCGGTCCCCGGCTCCATCGACGCGGCGGTGGCACGTCGGCCGGTCACGGCCCTGCGGTTCCGAACCAGAAGTCGGGGCCGTGCCGTCAGGGGCCTGACGGGGCGCCGGTCGTGCGGGGGCCGTACGCGGCGTCGCGGTCGGCGTCGCCCTCGTCGTCGTCCCCGCCGGTCGCCGCGCTCTCGGGGGCGGTGGTCCTGGGGGCCGGGGCCGGGGCGGCACCGCTGCCGGCTCCGGCTCCGTCGCCGCCCCAGGGCTCCTCGTCCTCCTCCTCGTCCTCGTCGGACTGTTCGTCGGGGGCGGCCTGGACGCCCACGCCCTGCGAGGACGACACGTTCTGGTCGATCGCGCCCCCGCCGCCGTCGTGGTCGCTGCCCGCCGTGCCCTTGCTGAAGGGGCCCAGCACGTTCAGCGTCCGGTCCACCTCCAGCCAGGAGTCGGCGTTGGAGTTGTCGATGGTGATCAGCGACGGTCCGTGGTGCGTCTCCATGCCGCCGTCGGGGGCATCGGCCCAGGCGGTGCCCGCGGCCAACTGGCCCTGGCAGAGCGCCCCGAGCGCGATCGCCAGGGCGGCACGCGCCCCGGACGAGGTGAATCCCATGCGGTGTTCCTCTTCCCGGCCGCGCGGTCCCGGACCGGGCGCGGCCCGCTTCGTGTGATGCGTACGGTCGTGTCGGTTCGAGCGGTCCGCGGAGCCGGCACGGCCCGTGCGGTGTGCACGGGCCGCGCGGGCCGGGGCCGCGGTGGAGCGTGGGGGTCCACCACCGAGGCCCCGGTGTGCGGGCGAAACGGTCAGGAACTCACGGCCGGGACGCGCCGATGGCGCACGGCCACCCGCTCCCGGACCGTCGTCCGCGTCATACGGACACGGTCTCGCGGACGGGGTGGTGCCTGCTGATGTTCTTCTCCAGCAGTTCCGTCGAACGCTGCACCCCGATCCCCTCGGCGGGCACGAACTCGGGAAGCCGTCCGTCGGCCTCCTTGAGGTCCGTCAGCGCGGAGTCGATCGCGGCGTGCGCGGCGAAGAGGCACGGGGTGCTGTAGATGGCCACCTGGCACTCCAGGTCCGTCAGCTCGGAGAGCGAGAGCCGGGGGGACTTGCCGCCCGCGATCTGGTTGAAGAGCAGCGGCTTGTCACCGACCACCTTCCGGATGCGCTTGATCCACTCGACGCTGCGCACACCGTCGACCAGGACGACGTCGGCGTCCGTCCCGGCCAACGCCTCCGCCCGGCGCAGGATCTCGTCCTCCTCCGTGGCGTCCGTGCGGGCGACGACCACCAGGTCGCGCCTGCTCTCCAGGACGAGGTTGAGCTTCTCCAGGTACTCCTCCAGGGGGAGTACCTGCTTGCCGTCCGCGTGTCCGCACCGGCGCGGGCGCTTCTGATCCTCCAGGATGACGCCGGAGGCACCGATCCGCTCCAGCCGCTGCACCACGTGGCAGGCGACCTCGGGGTCGACGTAGCCGTCGTCGATGTCCACCAGCAGGTGGTGGGAGGGGAAGGCCAGCCGCAGCCGCTCCACGAAGGCCACCATGTCCGGCCAGGCGATGAAGCCGATGTCGGGGAGCCCGTAGTGGGAGGCGGCGAAGCCGAAGCCGGACACGAAGAATCCGTCGTAGTGCCGGGCCACGACGGAGGCCGAGTACATGTCGTAGATACCGATGAGGGGAGTCGTTCCCGGTGAGCGGACTTCTTCCCTCAGCGCACTTCCATAACGCACAGCGTCTCCTTGTCATCGGGTGGTCGATTCACGGACCGGCGCCCGGCGCATCGGTGACGTGCCGGGTCGGCGGTTCGGATCTCCGGTGATTTCGTTGGATGGAACGGGTGTTGCGCAACGACGTCCCGTGCGTGCGGACCCCGACGGCATCGGGTCATGGAGCCGCCGCGGCACGGGAGAGTGCGTCGGAGGCCCATGGATGTCGATGGTTCGGCGGTTCAGCGGTTCACTGATGCGGCGGGCGCGGAGGCACCGCGCCCGCCCCGGCCACGCGGAGGGGCTGGCAGTGCCCACCCCGCACGGGACGCAAAAGGTCTGCCCTCTTTGCGAAGACGCGTATACCTATACAGACATGACCGTCTCTTTACTCCGGGACACGCCGCTCCTGACCTTGTGTACGACACCCCGCGGGTAACCGTCGGGAACGGGGTTGACGGCACCCCGGAAGCGGGAACGTTTCACTCCCGGAGCACCGGGAAATCCTCCGTGCGAAATTCGTTGAATCCCTTTCCCAGTAACGGAGTTGGGCATCACCCGGTCCGGTTCGGTCGTGGATCATCCGAACCGGTCGAGAAGGCACTCCACATAGTTCTCCAGGCGTTCCGTGAGCAGCTCGGGCGTCAGATCCACCCGCCCCAGCTCCCGCCACGGGGTCGCCACCTTCTCCGCGTCGGGCGCATGTGCGAGCGCGTCCAGCAGCCGCCAGTACAGGTGGTCCGCCCCGCTCGCGACCGGCCGGCCGCCCGCCTCGGCGTACCGTTCGGCGAAGTCCGTCCCGGCCGGGACCCCGTGCAGCAGCGCCAGCGCGGTCGAACAGTGGGCGACGTCCAGATCGGCCGGGCCCCAGGAGGTCTCGACCCAGTCGACCACCCCGCCGATCCGCGTCCCGGACCCCTGCCCGGTGAAGAGCACATTGCCCGGATGGAAGTCGCGGTGCAGGAAACACGCCTCGTACGCGGGTGGTTCGCGCCGGATCGCCTCGATCGCGCGCCGCCACAGCAGCGGCCGGCCGGTGCCCTCGGGGACCCGCACCCGGTCCGGCGCGGTCCACGCCTGGTAGTCGCGCGGGCGGGTCCGGTCCGTGACTTCGATCCGGTGCACGGCGGCCAGTTGCCCCGCCAGCAGCCCGGCACGCTCCGCCGCCCCGGCGTCGTCGACCCGCACCTCGCCGGGCAGCAGGGTCATCAACAGCGAGGGGTGGTCGCAGTGTTCGCCCACCGCGTCGACGGCCACCAGCCGTGCCGCCGGTACGCCGGTGCCCTCCAGCAGCCGCAGGACGTCCGCCTCCCGGGTGAGCAGCCCCGGCGCGTGGCGCACGTAGAAGGGCTTGACGAAGGAGCGCAGCACCAGCGAACGGTCGCCCCGCGGACCGGAGACGCGCAGCCGGCGCATCCAGGAGGTCCAGCCCCCGCGCAGCCGCCGGGCGCTCACGATCCGCTCCCCGGGCCCGAGTTGCTTCCCGACCCACGCGCATGTCGCCCGGTCCGGCCAGTCGTCCGCCGTTTCACCCATGCGGGGAGCGTACCGAGGGGGGGGGGGGGGGGGGGGGGGGGGGGCGGCGCGGCCCCCCCCCCCCCCCCCCCCCCCCTCGGCCCTGCGGAACGTCAGCAGTTCGGGATGACCGTCCCGTTGTTGTCACGGGCCTCGTCGTTGCCCCAACGGGACAGGTAGTACGCCGAGACGTACGCACCGCGCCCGTTCTTGCCCGCGTAGACGACGTCCAGGTCGGTCTTCAGCCACCAGTGGTTGTAGCTGGAGCCGGAGCCGACCTGGGCGCCCCACACCTTGCAGTAGACGTAGTTCGTACCGGCGTTCAGCACGCCCTGCGCGTCGTTCGTGTTCGGTCCCGCGTAGCCGGTGGCGTTGGCGAAGGTGTCGACCCAGTACTTTCCGGTGCCACCGCCTCCGCAGCCGTTGTCGCTGGTCAGGTACTTGCTGTAGTACGAGCCGGGGTACGGGGCGAGCGACTGGCCGTTGATCGCGATGGCCTGGCCCACGCCGTTGTACAGCTGCTCGTAGTGGATGTGGGCGCCGCTGCTGTTGCCGGTGGAGCCGGTGACGCCGATCTGCTGCCCCTGCGCCACGGAGGCGCCGTCGCCGACCGAGTACGAGGAGAGGTGGAAGTAGTAGGTCTGCCAGCCGCCGCCGTGGTCGATGACGATGTAGTTGCCCGCGCCGCTGGGCTGGGAGTAGCGGTGCGCGGTCCCGCCGGACGAGGCGAGGACGGGGCTGCCGGCGGTGGAGCCGCCGTCGGTGCGGACGAAGTCCAGGGCCGATCGGACCTCCGCCGAGTGGTGGCTGTAGGTCCAGGTCTGGCCGCAGGGGAACGGCGCCTTGAAGTTGGGGGCCGCGGCCGCGGGAGTCGCGGTCAGCAGGCCCGCGACCAGGGCCACCAGGGCCAGCAGGGCGATACGTATCGGACGCAAGCGCATGCGCGGTCATCCTCCGTGTCGGGGTCGGGTCGTGGGGGGTGGGCAGCACTGCGGGTCGGACGGACGCAAGCGTGCCGGACCCACCGCCCCGGCAGTAGACCCACCGGGCCCAATCGGTGGGCCCAAAATGGGTCCGTGGCGGGGAAGTTGCCTGCTCGACGCCTTCTTCCGGACCCACCGGCGGGGGCCGGGCGCGACGCCGCCGCCACCGGTACGGTGCCCTCACTTCCGGTACAGCGCCTCGATCTCCGCCGCGAAGTCCCGCGCGATCGCGTCGCGCCGCAGCTTCAGCGAGGGCGTCAGATGGCCGCCCTCCTCGGTGAAGTCCACGGGCAGGACGGCGAACTCGCGGATCGACTCCGCCCGGGAGACCAGCCGGTTCGCCTCGTCGACCGCGCGCCGCAGGGCCGTGCGCAGCTCGTCGTCCTCGACCAGTTCCCGGATCGGCACGCCCTGCTTCTTCTTCATCTGCCGCCAGTGGGCGAGCCCGTCCGGCTCCAGGGTGATCAGCGCGGTGACGAACGGGCGGTTGTCGCCGACCACCATGCACTGCCCCACCAGCGGATGGGCGCGCAGCCAGTCCTCCAGCGGGGCCGGGGCGACGTTCTTGCCGCCGGAGGTGATGATGATGTCCTTCTTGCGGCCGGTGATCGTGAGGTAGCCGTCGTCGTCGAGCGCGCCCAGGTCGCCGGTGGCGAACCAGCCCCCGTCCTGCGCGGGGACGGCCCGGCCGGCGGCGGCATCCCAGTAGCCCTGGAACACCTGGCCGCCGCCGATCAGCACCTCGCCGTCGTCCGCGATCCGTACGGCGGTGCCGGGCAGCGGCCAGCCGACGGTGCCCAGCCGGGGCCGGAGCGGCGGGGTGACGGTGGCGGCGGCGGTGGTCTCCGTCAGGCCGTAGCCCTCGAAGATCTCGATGCCCGCGCCCGCGTAGAACGCGGCGAGCCGTCGGCCCAGCGGGGAGCCGCCGCAGATCGCGTACCGGACGTGGCCGCCGAGCGCCGCCCGGATGCGGCGGTAGACCAGCGGGTCGTACAGCGCGCGGGCCGCCCTGAGGGCCGGGCCGGGGCCGGGTCCGGTGCCGTGCTCGGCGGCCTCCAGGGCCTGGCCGTAGCGCTGGGCGATCCGCGCGGCGCGGTCGAACGACGCGGCCCGGCCCATCTTCTCCGCGGTGGCCCGGCCCGTGTTGTACACCTTCTCCAGCACGTACGGGATGGCCAGCAGGAACGACGGCTTGAACCCCGCCAGGTCGGCGAGCAGGTCCTCGGTCCGGATCGACGGGGCGTGGCCCAGCCGGACCCGGGCCCGCAGGCAGCCGATCGCGACCATGCGTCCGAAGACGTGCGAGAGGGGCAGGAAGAGCAGGGTGGAGGCGGGGTACTTGCTGACCGACTTGAAGACCGGGTGGAGCAGCTCGATCGCGTTGTCGACCTCGGCGAAGAAGTTGCCGTGGCTCAGCACGCAGCCCTTGGGGCGGCCGGTGGTGCCGGAGGTGTAGATGAGGGTGGCGGGGGTCTCCGGTTCGAGCGTGCCGCGCCGGGCGGCCACCACCTCGTCGGGAACGTCCCGGCCCAGCCGCCTCAGCCGCCCGATCACCCCCGTGTCGAGCTGCCACAGATGGACCAGGCCGCCGAGCTGTCTGCGCTCCTGGCTGACCAGCCGGCCCTGGTCCGCGGTCTCGACGGCGCACGCGACGGCGCCGGAGTCCTGGAGTATCCAGCGGACCTGGTGGGCGGAGGAGGTCGGGTAGACGGGGACGGTGACGAGCCCGGCGGCCCAGGCGGCGAAGTCGAGCAGCGTCCACTCGTAGGTGGTACGGGCCATGATCGCGATCCGGTCGCCGGCTTCGAGGCCCTCCGCGACCAGGCCCTTCGCCAGGGACAGCACCTCGTCGGCGAACTCGGCGGCCGTCACGTCCTGCCAGCCGCCGTCCGGGAGCCTGCGGCTGAGGACGGCGTCGTCGGGGGCCTCGCGGGCGTTGTCGAACGGGATCTCGGCGAGCGAGCCGCGCCGGACGGGAGGGGCGGCGGCCGGTACGGAGACCTGCCGCACCGAACCGTCCGTGGCCCTGACCACGGTCGGCTCCACGAGGACGGGGGGCGCGGGGGCGGTGGGTGGCGTGGGCATGTGCGGCTCCTCAACGTGGGTTCGGCGGTGCCACCGGGGCCTTCCGGTGGACCGGCTGAGCTCTGGTGCCGTCCGGTGCGGTGTTCCGGCGGACCGGCCGGAGTTCCGGTGCCGTCCGGTGCGAGGGGTCGGGGCGGGCCCTCACGGGCGTTCGAGGATGGCCGTGACCCCCTGTCCGCCCGCGGCGCAGATCGAGATCAGGCCCCGGGACGGGCCGTCGCGCTCGGCCAGGAGCTGCGCGAGGGTCGCGACGATCCGCGCGCCCGTCGCGGCGAACGGATGGCCGGTGGCGAGCGACGAGCCGGCGACGTTGAGCCGGTCCCGGTCCACGGGGGCCAACCCCTGCTCCTCCCAGGCCGCGAGGGTGGCCAGCACCTGGGAGGCGAACGCCTCGTGGACCTCGAACAGGTCGAAGTCCTCGACGGTGAGCCCGGCCCGCTCCAGCATCCGCGGCACGGCGTGCGCGGGGGCCATCAGCAGCCCGTCCTCGCCGTTCGCACGGTCACCGTTCACGTGGTCGACGGCGGCCGTCTCGTACCGGGAGAGGTAGGCGAGCGGTTCCAGGCCGTGCGCGCGGGCCCATTCCTCGCTCGCCAGCAGCACGGTCGCGGCGCCGTCCGTGAGCGGGGTCGAGTTGCCCGCCGTCATCGTCGCGTCGGGGTGGTCGGTGCCGAACACCGGCTTCAGCGCGGCGAGTTTCCCGACCGTGGAGCCGGGGCGCAGGTTCTGGTCGCGGGTCAGTCCGCGGAACGGGACGACGAGGTCGTCCAGGAAGCCGCGCTCGTACGCCGCCGCCAGCCGCTGGTGGCTGGTGGCCGCCAGGAGGTCCTGGTCCTCGCGGGTGATGCCCCAGCGGCGGGCGGTGATCGCCGCGTGCTCGCCCATCGAGAGGCCGGTGCGGGGTTCCGCGTTGCGCGGGATGTCCGGCACGAGGTGGCGGGGGCGCACTCCGGCGAGTGCCTTCAGCCGGGCGCCCGTCGACCGCGCCCGCCGGGCGGCGAGCAGCAGCCCGCGCAGCTCGTCGTTGACCCCGAGGGGCGCGTCGCTCGCGGTGTCCGCGCCGCCCGCGATCGCCGAGTCGACGGCCCCCAGCATGATCTTGTTCGCGGCGGCGACGACGGCCTGGAGGCCGGTGCCGCACGCCTGCTGGACGTCGTACGCCGGAGTGCGCGGGTCGAGCGCCGAACCGAGCACGGTCTCCCGGGCCAGGTTGAAGTCGCGGCTGTGCTTGAGCACCGCCCCCGCGACGAACTCCCCGATCAACTCCCCCTGGAGTCCGAACCGTTCGACCAGCCCGTCCAGTGCGGCGGTGAGCAGCTGCTGGTTGGAGACCTGGGCGTACGGGCCGTCCGCGCGCGCGAACGGGATGCGGCTGCCGCCGATGACCGCGACCCGGCGGGGCCGCGGGAGTTCCAGGGGGACCATCTCGACCAACTCCTGACTCCTGAGTAACCTTACTCCTTGGTAAATCTACGACCGAGCAGGGAGTCCGGACAATGGCCGACCGCTATCTGCACTTCACCGGCACAGCACCCGGCCGTTTCCTCACCCGCCGGCTCGGGCTCCCCCGCCCCGCCCCGCTGCGCCGCTGGTCGCCCGGAACTCCGTCGCTGGACGGCCCGTTGCTGCACCTCACCGCCGGGGACTCCGCGATCACGCAGGAGCTCGGCGCGCTCCTCGCGGCCACCGGCCTCGACGTCACCGACCGTGCCGAGCACGCCGCACGGCCTGCGGGGATCGTGCTGGACGCCACGGCCGTGACCGCTCCCGGCGGGCTCACCGCCGTCCACGCGGCGCTGCACCCGGTGATCCGCTCCCTCGCGCCGGGCGGGCGCGTCGTGGTGGTGGGGGTGCGGCCGTCGGCCGACGACCACCACCAGGCCGCCGCCCAGCAGGCGTTGGAGGGGTTCACGCGCTCACTGGGCAAGGAGGTCGGCCGGGGCGCCACCGTGCAACTGCTCCGGATCGCCCCGGACGCCGTCGCCCCGGCCGAGTCCACCCTGCGCTTCCTGCTCTCGCCCCGGTCCGCGTACCTCAGCGGCCAGGTGATCGAACTGACTGCGGCCGCCCCCGACCCGGTGGCCGACTGGACGGCCCCGCTCGCCGGACGCACCGCGCTGGTCACCGGCGCGGCCCGGGGCATCGGTGCCTCGGTCGCCGGGGTGCTGGCCCGGGACGGCGCCCGGGTGATCTGCCTGGACGTCCCGGGGGTACGGGACGAGCTGGCCCGCACCGCCGGGGAACTCGGCGCCACCGCGCTGCCGTTGGACATCACCGCGGAGGACGCGGCGGACCGGATCGCCGCGGCGGCCCCCGACGGCCTGGACGTCCTCGTGCACAACGCGGGCATCACCCGCGACCGCCGGCTCGCCAACATGCCGGCCGAGCGCTGGGCCTCGGTCCTCGACGTCAACCTCGACAGCGTGCTGCGCACCACGGACGCCCTGTTGAAGGCGGGCACCGTCAACCGCGGCGGCCGGATCGTCGCCACCGCCTCCATCGCGGGCATCGCGGGCAACAACGGCCAGACGAACTACGCCGCGAGCAAGGCCGGCATCATCGGCCTGGTCCGCGCGCTGGCCCCGCAGGCCGCCGCCGACCACGGCGTCACGGTCAACGCGGTGGCCCCCGGCTTCATCGAGACGAAGATGACCGCGGCCGTCCCCCTCCTCATCCGGGAGGCCGGCCGCCGCATGAACTCCTTGGCGCAGGGCGGCCTCCCGGTCGACGTCGCCGAGACGACCGCCTGGTTCGCCCAGCCCGCCTCGACGGCCGTGAACGGCCAGATCGTGCGCGTCTGCGGCCAGAGCCTGCTGGGGGCATGACCCGTGCCGAACCCGAACGTGGCACTCGTACGGGGAGCCGTCACCTCCCCGTTCAAGAGGGCGGGCCGCCCCGGCGCCGCCCTGCCCGCCGACCGGATCGTCCTCCCGGCCGCGCCCGCCGCCCCCGGACCGCTCGACGCGTACCGCCGGATCTGCGGCTTCACCGACCCGGGCCCGCTGCCGCTCACCTACCCGCACGTCCTGGGCTTCCCGGCCGCCCTGCGGCTGATGACCGCCCGGAGGTTCCCGCTGCCGGTCGTCGGACTCGTCCACACCTGGATCGAGATCACCCGCCACCGGCCGCCGCACCCCGCCGACCCGCTCGAACTCACGGTGTACGCCGATGAGTTGGCCCCTCACCGGCGCGGCACCGAGGTCACGGTGGTGACCGAGGCCCGACTGGCGGGCGAACTGGTCTGGGAGTCCCGCAGCGGCTACCTCTCCCGCCACCGCCCCCGCACCCCTGCCGCCCCCACGCCCGACCCGGCCACCACCCCCGCACCCGACCGCACGGCCCCGGAACCCCCCGCCCTGGCCGAGTGGCGGCTGCCCGGCGATCTGGGACGGCGCTACGGCGCCGCGTCGGGTGACCGGAACCCCATCCACCTGTACCCGCTCACCGCCCGGCTCCTCGGCTTCCCCCGCCCCATCGCCCACGGCATGTGGACCCTCGCCCGCTGCCTGGCCGAGGCCCCCCGGCCCGCCGAGGTCCACGGGGTACGGGCCGATTTCAGGGCCCCGGTCCTGCTGCCCTCCACCGTCACCCACGCGGCGGACGCCACCGGCTTCCGACTGCGCGGCGCCGACGGCCGCGTCCACCTCACCGGCCGGACCCTGCGCACCTCGGCCCCGAAAGCCGAACCCGGCACCTGGACCGTGTCGTAGCAGCAGAGGGTGGCGGCGAGTCCGAGGAAGGCCGGGTAGTTGCGGAGGTGGCGTCCGTAGCGGTGGTCGAGTCGCCGGCAGCCGGCGGGCCGGGCCGTCGGGACGGCGGCTGCCGACGCCTGCACCCCCGATACGAGCGCAAGGCCGAGCACTTCCTGGCCTGCGCCGTCATGGTGACCGATCTGGCCGCCAACTGGTACGCGGTCTACGGCATCCAGCACAGCAACCTCGCCGCCCAGCCCGGCCTTCAGCGGCTGACCGTCTTCGCCGCACTCGTCCTGGGAGCGGCACCGTTCATCCGACGGCACCTCACCAATTGAGACGAGCTCTCGGAGAAAGAGAACCAAGGACCTAGGAAGAGGCCGGGGGCAGCCAGGGACGGCCGTTCATCAGGTTCTCCAGCCCCGCCCAGGAGAAGTTCATCAGGGTGGCCGCGGCCTCCTTCGCCGAGACGCCCGGGGTCTCGTTCGCCCAGCCGGCGAGCGACTCCGCGGCCCCCACGAGCGCCTGCGCGAGCCCCGACACGTCCCGGTCGGGAAGCGCCGGATCGTGGTGCGCCTCGCGCGCCGCGGCCCCGATCAGCTCCGTCACGAAAGCAACGATCTCGTCCCGCATCACCGTCACCTCGTTGGCGAAGGGGTCCCCGTGCGTGCGCGCCTGGCGGTGCAGCACCGCCCAGCCGTCCGGGTGCTCCGCCGTGTGCGTGAAGAACGCCCGCAGCCCCGACCACAGCTGCCGATCGGCCGGAAGCCCCGGCTCCGCCCCGGCCCGCACCGCTTCGACCAGCGCTTTCGCCTCACGCCTGATGCAGGCCGTGAAGAGTTCTTCCTTGGAGTTGAGATACAGGTAGACGAGCGGCTTGGACACCCCGGCCAGCTCGGCAATCTCGTCCATCGACGCCGCCCGGTACCCGCGCTGCCCGAAGGTCCGCACCGCGGCGTCCATCATCTGCTGTTCGCGCACGGCCCGAGGCATCCGTTTGCTCTTCACAGCACCCACGTCGACTTCCTCCCACCCCCGTGGACCACTCCCGGTCAAGAGTACGGCGCGAAGCCCCTCCCACCGCACGACGACCGGTCACCGGCACTCCCCCACGACGCACCGCGGGCCCCTCCCCCGAGACCGGGGAAGGGGCCCACGAAAGGACCGTGGTCCGTGCGGGTCCTACGCCGCGACCGGCACCCGCCGCTGCTCGGCGTCGAGCACCTCGTCGTCGACCGGGGAGGACGAGGCCGAGTCGTACGCCTTGCGGTCGAGGATGTTCTCGCGGGCCGAGACGATCACCGGTACCAGCGCCTGGCCGGCGACGTTCGTGGCGGTCCTCATCATGTCCAGGATCGGGTCGATGGCCATGAGCAGGCCGACGCCCTCCAGCGGGAGGCCCAGCGTCGAGAGGGTGAGGGTCAGCATGACCGTCGCGCCGGTGAGACCGGCGGTGGCCGCCGAGCCGATGACCGAGACGAACGCGATCAGGAGGTAGTCGCCGACACCCAGCTGCACGTCGAAGATCTGCGCGATGAAGATCGCCGCCAGCGCCGGGTAGATCGCGGCGCAGCCGTCCATCTTGGTGGTGGCGCCGAACGGGACGGAGAAGGAGGCGTACTCCTTCGGGACGCCGAGGCGCTCGGTGACCTTCTGGGTGACCGGCATGGTGCCGACCGAGGAGCGGGAGACGAAGGCCAGCTGGATCGCGGGCCAGGCGCCCTTGAAGAACTGCAGCGGGCTGAGCTTGGCGACGGTGGCGAGCAGCAGCGGGTACACGCCGAACAGCACCAGGGCGCAGCCGATGTAGACGTCGGCGGTGAACGTCGCGTACTTGCCGATCAGGTCCCAGCCGTAGTCGGCGATCGCGTAGCCGATGAGGCCGACGGTGCCGACGGGGGCGAGCCGGATGACCCACCACAGGGCCTTCTGGAGGAGCTCCAGGACGGATTCGCTGAGGCTGAGGATGGGCTGCGCCTTCTCGCCGAGCTGGAGTGCGGCGATGCCGGCGACGGCGGCCATGAAGACGATCTGGAGCACGTTCAGCTCGGTGAACGGCGTGATCACGTTGTCCGGGATGATGCCGGTGAGGAAGTCGAGCCAGGAGCCCGCGTGCTCCGGCAGCTTGCCGTCCTTCGGCGTGAGGCCGGTTCCGGAGCCCGGGTTGGTGACCAGGCCGATCGTGAGGCCGATGGCGACCGCGATCAGCGAGGTGATCATGAACCAGAGCAGGGTGCGGGTGGCCAGCCGGGCGGCGTTGTTGACCTTGCGCAGGTTGGTGATCGACACCAGGATCGCGAAGAAGACGAGGGGCGCGACGGCCAGCTTCAGCAGCTGGATGAAGATGTGGCCGACCTTGTCGAGCGTGGTGTAGAGCCAGCCGATGTCGTACGTGCGGGTGAGCCAGCCGAGTACGACGCCGAGGACGAGACCGGCGACTATCTGGGCCCAGAACGGGACCTTGGGTATGCGGAAGCCGGAGCCGGGCTTGCTGTCGGCTGCGGTGGACGCGGGATTCGCGGACACGGACACACTCCAGATGTGACGCATCGGGGCGCACGGGGACGGTGGCGCGGAGGGGGACGGGGGTGCGGCGCCCGCGTCGGGGGCGGCGCCGCTGCATGGTGCCGGTTCAGACGTTGCGGCAACAGGCCGCGGACATACAGCGGCAGAGATCGACGTGCAGGCGCACCACGAGCGGGACGCTCGCGGCGGATCGGTGGCGCACTGCGGTCTTCATGATGAATACGTTAACACTTGAACTTTGAGGTTCTCAAAGTAATTCTTTGATCCCGGCCCGTCGGCAACCTCGGCGCCGGCCGCCCGAAAGCCTGCGGGCACGACAAAACCCCAGTACAGGAGCGGGCGCTCCGGCGCTGGGGTTTCGGGTGAAAAGCGTGCGGCCGTGAGGAAGCTTACAGAGCCCTTACGGGCCCCTCGGCGCCGTCCGCCGGCCGCGTGAAGGCGGCCACGGGAACGGTCACGGGGTGACGTGGTCCTCGCGGGTCCGGTTCGCCTCCAGGCGCCCCTTGGCGCGGTCGACCGTGGACACGATCTGCTCGGACATCTCGTCGCGCTGCTTGCGCAGCAGCACGTAGCTGAGCGGCGCGGAGAGGACCAGCGCGAGCAGAATCACCCAGACGAGATTGGAGCCGTTCGTCCCGGAGGGCAGCAGACCGAAGTGGACGGCCACGGCCGCGACGGCGAAGCATCCGACGAAGATGCCGAGCCGCATCACGGTGTACCGGATTGTCGCGCTCGGCTTGGCAGCGGACACAGTTGGCCCCTCTCTCGACGTGTGACAGTCCTTCGATCCTGCCCGACCAGTGAAGCATGCCCCGGAATCGATCACTTCGGAGGGCTCCGCCAAAGGCGCCGCCGCGCCGACGCACTCCCACGCCGCCGCGCCGCCCGTAACCGGCCGGCCGGGGCGCCGGCGACGCGCCCCGCGGTCACCGGCCGAGCAGCAGCAGCATGATGATGTCGTCGCGGTCGTCCCCCTCGGCGACCCGGATCGCGTCGGGCACCCGTCCGACCTCCTTGTATCCGCACGAGGCGTAGAACCGGTCGACGCCGGTGCCGCCGCGGCAGGTGAGCCGGACGGCCTCGATCCCGTCGATCCCGCGCGCGGCCCCGGCCACGGCGTCCATCAGGTCGCGGCCGTAGCCCTTGCCCTGGTGCCGGGGGTGGACCATCACCGTGTAGAGCCAGAGCCAGTGGGCCATCAGCCGGTGCGTGTTCAGGGTGAGGAAGGCGGTGGCGGCCACGGCGCCCTCCTCGTCGAGGCCGACCAGCAGCCGGGTGCGGCCCTCGGCCATGGAGACCAGGTGTTTGACCAGTTCGGGCCGGATGTCGTCGGACGTGACGGGCGGGACGAAGCCGACCGCGCCGCCCGCGTTGGAGACGTCGGTCCACAGCTCGGCGATGCCGTCCCGCAGCGCGCGGTCGAACTTGGGGTCCAGCTCGAATGTAAGTGCCATAGTGGCAGATTAACCATTACCGCCCGGCGCCTCAAACGGTGTCCGGAACGTGAGAGAGCCCCGGCCGGGCGGCCGGGGCTCTCCTCGCGGGTCCCTCACGTCGCGCGCGGGGCGTCCCGTCGCGCGGTACGGCGTCAGACGCGCATCGGCTGCGGCGACTCGCGCCGCCCGGCGTCCGGGCCCGGGTACTCGCGGATGATCTCGTACCGGGTGTTGCGCTCGACGGGCCGGAAGCCCGCGTCACGGATCAGCTCCAGCAGGTCGTCACGGCCGAGCTTGTTCGGCGTGCCGTAGTTGTCCGCGTCGTGCGTGATCTTGTACTCCACGACCGAGCCGTCCATGTCGTCCGCGCCGTGCTGGAGCGCCAGCTGGGCGGTCTGCACGCCGTGCATCACCCAGAAGACCTTGACGTGCGGGACGTTGTCGAACAGCAGCCGCGAGACCGCGAAGGTCTTCAGCGCCTCGGCGCCGGTCGCCATCGTCGTCCGCGCTTGGAGCCTGTTGCGGACCTTGCCGTCCTTCATGTCCACGAAGTCGTGCTGGTAGCGCAGCGGGATGAAGACCTGGAAACCACCGGTCTCGTCCTGGAGCTCGCGCAGCCGCAGCACGTGGTCGACGCGGTGCCGGGGCTCCTCGATGTGTCCGTAGAGCATCGTCGCCGGGGTCTTGAGCCCCTTCTCGTGCGCCAGGCGGTGGATGCGCGACCAGTCCTCCCAGTGGGTGTCGTGGTCCACGATGTGCTGCCGGACCTCCCAGTCGAAGATCTCCGCGCCGCCGCCGGTCAGCGACTCCAGACCGGCCTCGATCAGCTCGTCGAGGATCTCGGAGGCGGACAGCCCGGAGATCGTCTCGAAGTGGTGGATCTCGGTGGCGGTGAACGCCTTGAGGGAGACCTGCGGCAGGGCCTCCTTCAGCGCGCTGAGCGAGCGCGGGTAGTAGCGCCACGGCAGGGTGGGGTGCAGCCCGTTGACGATGTGCAGCTCGGTGAGGTTCTCGCCCTCCATCGCCTTCGCGAGGCGGACGGCCTCCTCGATGCGCATGGTGTACGCGTCCTTCTCGCCCGGCTTGCGCTGGAACGAGCAGTACGCGCACGACGCGGTGCACACGTTGGTCATGTTGAGGTGCCGGTTGACGTTGAAGTGCACGACGTCGCCGTTCTTGCGCGTCCGCACCTCGTGCGCCAGACCGCCGAGCCAGGCCAGGTCGTCCGACTCGTAGAGGGCGACGCCGTCCTCCCGGGTCAGCCGCTCCCCCGCGCGGACCTTCTCCTCCAGTTCGCGCTTGAGCCCGACGTCCATGCGGCTGCCTCCAATGTGTCGACGTGCTGGGTGCCCTCCCGGCAACCGGTGATACCGGGAGAAACCCCCGGTATCACCGGGGGCTCCACCACCGTACGCCTACACCTCCTCGGGGAGTTCCCCGACCCGGTTCTCCCACTTCGTGGAGAGCACGATCGTGGTACGGGTGCGCGAGACGCCCTTCGTGCCGCTGAGCCGGCGGATGGTCTTCTCCAGCCCGTCCACGTCGCCGACGCGCACCTTGAGCATGTACGAGTCGTCGCCCGCGATGAACCAGGCGTCCTCGATCTCCGCGAGGTCCTTCAGCCGGCGCGCCACGTCCTCGTGGTCGGCCGCGTCGGAGAGCGAGATGCCGATCAGGGCCGTGACCCCGAGCCCCAGGGACGCGGCGTCGACGGTGGCGCGGTAGCCGGTGATGACCCCGGCGGATTCCAGCCGGTTGATGCGGTCGGTGACGCTGGGCCCGGAGAGCCCGACGAGCCGTCCCAGCTCGGCGTACGAGGCCCTGCCGTTCTCCCTGAGTGCCTGGATGAGCTGCCTGTCCACCGCGTCCATGTGACTGAAACCTTCCATTGTTCAGCAGTATCGCGAGTCTGTGTGTAGAATCTAAGGCATGCAGGCTTCATCGCCTGCAAATCTTCTCGAACATCCAAAATATGCTTTCGAATCTTCAGGAGTGAGAACACCGTGTACTCGATCGAGATGGCCTACGCCCGTATGCGCGAGCTGCAGGACCTGGCCAACCGCTCGCGTGCCCACCAGCCCGCCGCCGCCCACCGGGTCGACCGGGCCCGCAAGCCGCGCACGATGAAGAAGCGCTGACCACGAGGTCAGTCCCCGGAGTCGCGGGAGCCACCACCGAGCTCCCCCTCCCACCGGCGGTACAGGTCGTGCGGCACCCCTGCCGCGTCCAGCACCCGCCCGGCGACGAAGTCCACCAGATCCTGGATGTGCGTCGCCCCCGCGTAGAACGCCGGAGAGGCGGGCAGCACCACGGCACCCGCCTCGTCCAGGCTCACCAGATGTTTCAGCGTCTGCCCGTTCAGCGGCGTCTCCCGGACGGCGACGACCAGTCTCCGCCGTTCCTTCAGCGTCACGCTCGCCGCCCGCTGGAGCAGGTCCTTCGAGAGTCCGAGCGCCACCCCGGCCACGCACGCCGTCGAGGCCGGGACGATCAGCATCCCCTTCGCCGGGTACGACCCCGAGGACGGCCCGGCCGCGAGGTCACCGGCCGCCCAGTGCCGTACGCCCTCGACGTCGGTGTCGAAGGTGTGCGGCTTCCCGTCCGCGCCGCGCGCCAGCCACGCGCGCAGATCATCCCGCCAGTGCGCGTCGCGGAACGCGATCCCGGTCTCGTCCAGCAGGGTCAGCCGCGAGGCCCGGCTCACCACCAGATCGACGCTCTCCCCCGCCGCCAGCAGCCCGCGCAGCACGGCGGCGGCGAAAGGGGTACCCGATGCTCCGGAAACCCCGACAATCCAAGGCTGACGCTGGTGTTGGCTCACTGATGTCCCGGAATCCACACTCCTGAGCCTATCCGCCCGCCCGGAACCGGAACCGGGGAAGGGGCCCCAGGCGTTTCCAGGTCCGGGACAGGAACGGCAACGGGGCGACACGGAACGGCAGGGGGGCCACCATGACCGCGACCTCGAGGCGTGCGGCACCGGTGTGGAACGCCGGCGACCGGGCGAGAACCGCGGCGAAGCTGATGCTGGGGTGGGTGGCGTTCCTCTGGCTGCTGGAGGCCGTCGACGCGGCGACCGGTCACGCGCTGGACGGCTTCGGGATCGAGCCGCGCCGGGCCGCCGAGCTGCTGGACGTCGTGCCCGCGTCCTTCGTCCACTTCGGCTTCGGCCACGTCGCGTCCAACAGCGTGCCGCTGCTGGTCCTCGGCTTCCTCGCCGCGCTCGGCGGCATCCGCCGGTTCGCCGCCGTGGCCGCGATGATCATCGTGATCGACGGCCTCGGCGTCTGGCTGGTCTCGCCGGAGCACTCCAACACGGCGGGCGCGTCCGGGCTGGTCTTCGGCCTCTTCGGCTACCTGCTCGTGCGCGGTTTCGTGGACCGCCGGTTCCTCGACGTGCTCGTCGGCCTGGCCGTCGGCGCGACCTGGGGCTCGTCGATCCTGCTGGGGATCTCACCGGCCAACACCTCGGTCAGCTGGCAGGGCCATCTGTTCGGACTGGCGGCGGGCGTCGCGGCGGCGTTCGTCTTCCGCCGCCGCGCGCACGGCCCGAGCGCCGTGCCACCCGCCCGCCCTTAGGACCCCGGGGCGGGGGTCAGCCCTCGCCCTGGCCCGCGCTCCCCATCGGACCGACCTTCACCTGGGCGCCGGAGCCGTCCGTGACGGGCAGCGTGGCGCCGCCCGGCCAGTCGAGGGTGACCGACTTCGTCTCGTTCGGCGGGGTCACCACCAGCCCCGTGATCCGGACGCCGGAGCCGCCCGAATCGTTGACCGGGTAGGTGATGCCGAAGTACACCGACTTCCCGTCCTTGAGGACCATCGGCTCGGACTTCTCACCGGTGCGCTGCGCGGACACCGTTCCCGAGGCGGTCTTCAGGTCGACGCCCGCGTACCCGGAGAGCGTGCAGTCCCGGCCGCCGCCGTTCTTGAACTCCACCGCGACGGTCCCCTCGGTGTCGCCGCCGATGGTGCTGTCCGTCGCGGTGACCTCCAGCTCGTCGGTACGGCACTTGCCGTTCCCGCCCCCGCCCGAACCGGTCCCGGCGGCCGTGCCCTGCCCGCCGGAGCCCTTGCCGCCGGAGTCCTTCCCGCCCTCGTCCGAACCGCCCGAGCCCGAACCGCCGGACGCGGCGGAACCGCCGGACGCGGACGCGGAGGGCGGGGCGTCCTGCCCCAGGTCGTCCTCGCCGTTCTGACAGGCCGTGAGCGAGAGGCCCGCGGCAACGACCAGGGCGGCGAAGGTGATCTTGTTTGAACGCATCGTTGCTTCCTCGGTGTCGGTGGGGAGTGCCGGCCGCCCGGTACGGGTCGTACCAAGCGCGCGTTCCTGATCACCAAGAGCGGGAGGCCGGACGGCACGTTCCGTCCGGCCTCCCGCTAATACACCCCTGTTACACACCGCCGGGCACGGCCCGCGGCGGCCTGCTCAGACCGTCAGGCCCCGCACCAGCAGGTCCAGCAGCGCGCACGCGAACAGGGCGATGCCGATGAACCCGTTGACCGAGAAGAACGCCCGGTTCAGCCGGGACAGGTCGTGCGGACGCACCACCCGGTGCTCGTACACGAAGGCGACGGCGACGATCACCATGCCGACCCAGTAGAACAGTCCGGCCTCCGTGGCCAGCCCGAACCAGACCAGCAGCCCGGTCGTGATCACGTGGCAGACCCGGGCGCCCCACAGCGCGGCCGGGACGCCGAACCGGGCCGGCACCGACAGCACCCCGTGCGCCCGGTCCGCCTGGACGTCCTGACAGGCGAAGATCAGGTCGAAGCCGCCGATCCAGATCCCCACCGCGAGACCGAGGATCACCGCGTCCCACGACCAGCTTCCGGTCACCGCGAGCCAGGCCCCGACCGGCCCCATGGCCTGCGCGATCCCGAGGATGGCGTGCGGGTAGTGGGTGAACCGCTTCCCGTACGGATAGACCACCATCGGCACGACGGCGACCGGGGCGAGCGCCAGGCAGAGCGGGTTCAGCAGCGCCGCGGCGCCCAGGAAGAAGACGACGGCGACGAGCGCCCCGGTCCACGCCGACTTCACCGAGACCGCCCCGGTGACCAGCTCCCGGTTCGCGGTGCGCGGGTTGCGGGCGTCGATCTCCCGGTCGATGATCCGGTTGGCGGCCATCGCGAAGGTCCGCAGCCCCACCATGGCGACGGTGACCAGCAGCAGCGTGAGCCAGTGGATCGACCCGTCGTCCAGGAACATCGCGGTCAGGGCGGCGATGTACGCGAAGGGCAGCGCGAAGACCGAGTGCTCGATCATCACCAGCCGCAGGAACGCCTTGACCCTGCTGTTCGGCCGCGCGGGGCCGGGGCCCAGCGCTGCTTCGGCCGCGCTCACAGTCCGTATTCCTTCCAGCGGCGGTCGACCAGTGCCGCCGTCTCCGGGTCGGACTCGACCATCTCCGGCCAGCCGCCGTCCCGGGTGTAGCCCTCCTCGGGCCATTTCCGGGTCGCGTCGATGCCCGCCTTGCCGCCCCAGAACTGCTGGTAGGAGGCGTGGTCGAGGTGGTCGACGGGGCCTTCGGTGACGGTCAGGTCGCGGGCGTAGTCCGTGTTGCCGAGCGCCCGCCAGGCCACCTCGTGCAGGTCGTGGACGTCGCAGTCGGAGTCCACCACCACGATCAGCTTGGTCAGCGACATCATGTGCGCGCCCCAGATGGCGCTCATCACCTTCTGGGCGTGCTTCGGGTACTTCTTGTCGATCGAGACGATCGCGCAGTTGTGGAAGCCGCCCGCCTCCGGCAGGTGGTAGTCCACGATGTCCGGCACGATGATCTTGAGGAGCGGCAGGAAGAACCGCTCGGTGGCCCGTCCCAGCGGCCCGTCCTCGGTCGGCGGCCGGCCCACCACGATCGACTGGAGCAGCGGGCGCCTGCGCATGGTCACGCAGTCGATGGTCAGTGCGGGGAACGGTTCCTGCGGCGTGTAGAAGCCGGTGTGGTCGCCGAACGGCCCCTCGGGCAGCATCTTCCCGGGCTCCAGCCATCCCTCCAGGACGACCTCGGCGTGCGCCGGGACCTGGAGCGGCACGGTCCTGCAGTCGACCATCTCGATCCGCTTGCCCTGGAGGAAGCCGGCGAAGAGGTACTCGTCGATGTCCCCGGGCAGCGGCGCGGTGGAGGCGTACGTGACGGCGGGCGGGGCCCCGAAGGCGATGGCGACCGGCAGCCGCTCCCCGCGCCGGGCGGCGACCTGGTAGTGGTTGCGGCTGTCCTTGTGGATCTGCCAGTGCATGCCGATGGTGCGGCGGTCGTGGCGCTGGAGGCGGTACAGCCCCAGGTTCCGGATGCCGGTCTCGGGGTCCTTGGTGTGGGTGAGGCCCAGGTTGAAGAAGGAACCGCCGTCCTCGGGCCAGGTGAAGAGCGCGGGCAGCCGGTCGAGGTCCACGTCGTCGCCGGTGAGCACGACCTCCTGGACCGGGGCGCTGTCCCCCTTCACCTTCTTCGGCGGAACGTGCACCATCGAGCCGAGCTTGCCGAACGCCTCCCGCACCCCGACGAAGCCGTGCGGCAGCTCCGGCCTGAGGAGCCCGCCGATCTTGTCGGAGATGTCGGAGTACGACTTCAGCCCGAGCGCCTTGAGCAACCGCCGGTCGGTCCCGAAGACGTTCATGGCCAGGGGCATCGAGGACCCCTTGACGTTCTCGAAGAGCAGCGCGGGCCCGCCCGCCTTGTTCACCCGGTCGACGATCTCGCCGACCTCCAGGTGAGGATCGACCTCGGCCTTGATGCGCTTGAGCTCGCCCTCGCGCTCCAGGGCCCGGAGGAGGGAACGAAGATCGTCGTAAGCCATGCCGTCCAGTTTGTCACCACGCCCGTGGATCACCCGGACTGCCCCACCCGCGGGCGGCCCGGAGCCACCCGCTCCGGCGTCACCGTGCCGGGTTCACGGACCGTGCGCGGCCCGGTCGCGGGGCCGCGCCGGAGGGCTTCCGCCGTGACGGGAACCGGCTCGCCGTGGGATGTCGCGCGTACCGGTTACCCTGGCCCCACACCGGGGCAGGACAAAGCCCCGCCATCTCTCCGCGGGGGGACCTCTCCATCATGCTTCGGGCCCTGATCTATCTCCTGCCTCTGGCACTGACGATCTACGCGTTCATCGACTGCCTGAACACCCCCGAGGACGAGGCGAAGCACCTGCCGAAGATCGCCTGGGTCTTCATCATCCTGCTGTTCTGGATCGTGGGACCGATCGTCTGGCTGGCCGCGGGCAAGATGCGTACCGCGCCCGCCGGGGGCCGCACGCCGTCCGAGTGGCACCGCAACCACCGCACGCAGTGGGTGGCGCCGGACGACAACCCGGAGTTCCTGAAGGCGCTGAAGGACGAGAACAAGAAGGACGAGTCGCTCCTCAAGGACTGGGAGGCGGACCTGCGCCGCCGCGAGGAGGAGCTGAAGCGCCGCGAGAGCGGGACGGGGCCTGAGGAGCCGACGCCGCCCGCCTCGTAGGCCGAAGGAGCCCCCACACCGCTGCCGCCGCCCCCCGCCCGTCGTCCGGGCGGGGGGCGGCGTCGTCATGCGTACCGGTGTGCGAAGTGCCCGGTACCGGCCGGTCGTACGGCCCCGCCCCTGATCGTTCGAAAATCCTCTCCTTTACCCAACGCCCTCCCGATACCCTTGTGTTGACGGTGTGACAGATCGAATGGGGCGTCGAAGCTGGGGGTGCTGTGGACAGAGAGCTGTACGGGCGCGAGGCGATTTTCGGCAACGACGGACTCGCGGCGCGACTGACCGGTCTCACCCCGTACGGCTCCGCCCGGGCCGCCTACGAGCACCCCGTCGATCCGCCGGTCGCCGTGCTGACCGGCGGGCGCGGCATGGGCAAGACGGCCGTGCTCAAGCAACTGCGCCACCTGTACCGGGAGGTCACCCCGGTCGCCCTGGTCGACTGCGAGGCCGTCCTGCCGCCCGAGGACCCGGGCCCCGGCTGGACCCCGGTGACCGGGGCGCTGCCGCAGCTCGCCGCCCAGCTGACGGCGCGGGTACGGGCCGCGCGTCCGGTGCAGTTCCCCCGCCTCAGCCTCGGGCTGGTGGCCGTCGCCTCCATCTCCTGGACCCGTGAGGACGAGACCCGGGCGCAGCGCGACCTCCAGTCGCTCGGCCCGCTCCTGGCGACCGTGGACGGCCGCGGTGACGCGGCGACCGGCTGGGTCACCAAGGTGCTGACGAAGCTGGCCGCCAGCGCCTTCGACGCGGTGGCCCCGATGGCCGGGATGGTCGCCGAGGCCACGGTCGAGACGGTCATGGAGGAATCGTTCAGCCGGTTCCAGCGGCGTTCGGCGGACTGGTACGGGCGCTATCCGCACGCGGGCGGCAACGGCCGGGTCGGGCTGCGCCAGCTGGCGGTCGACTTCGAACGCGGCGGCGACCTGCGCCGCCGCGCCGAGGACCATCTGGTGCTGGCGATGGCGGAGGACCTGGTCCGGGCGTACGGGGGGCTGGCCCGGGGCGCCCGCCGGGGCCGCCCGGTGCTGCTCGTCGACAACGCGCACGTGCCGCTCGGCCGGCAGCTGGTGGGGCCGCTGCTGCGGCAGCGGGCCGCCGGGACGCACGACCGGATCGCGGTGTTCGCCACCTCGCGGGTGCGGGACCACGAGGGGCTGACCCACGCCGTGCGGCGGCGGCTGCCGGAGGTGGCGCACGCCTCGCACTGGTCCCGGACCACCGGCGTGACGTCCGGCATCCTGGCCGTGGAGCTGACCCCACTCGATCCGGAGCAGGTGCGTTCCGCCTTCGACCGGCACGACCCCCGGGGGCGCACCCCGGCCGGGCTGGCCCGCGGGGTGCACCGGCTGACCGGCGGGCGCCCGCTGGCCGTGGAGCTGCTGGCGCTGGCGGCGGGCCGGTCGCCCGATCCCGCCCCGCTGGTGCCGGGGTCGCTGCTGGACGCCGTGGTGGAGGTGCGCGAGGACCGGGCGCCCGCCCGGGTCGCCGACGAACTGCTGGCCCGGCTGGTGCCGGGGCCCGTGCAACGGCTCGACCACCTCGGCGTGCTGGCCGCCGCGCACGGCGAGGACTCCGCCCGGCTGCTCGCGGAGGACCGGCTGGGCCGGGCCGCGCCGGACGGCGACGTGGCGCTGCGGATGCGCGACGCGCTGCGGGCCGACGGCTGGCCGGTCGGGCCCGGACACTTCGTCGCCGATCCGCTGCTGCGGGCCCTGCTCCTGCACCGGCTGCGCTTCCAGGACGACGCCCACCCCTCGCACGGGGTGTGGCAGGCGGTGCACGTCACGCTGCGCGGGGCGTACGCCCCGGGCGGGCGCCTGCCGAGCGTCCCGCACCTGCTGCACCAGAAGCTGGTGCTGGGCGACGCGGAGGCGTGCGTGACCCATCTGCGGCTGCGGTTCGACGAGCCGGACGTACGGGGGTGGCTGGGCGCGCTGTGCTTCACCGTCTCGGCCCCGTACCCCCGCGCCCCGGGGTCCACCGGCCCCGACCCCCGGCGCGCCGTCGCGCTCGGCCGGGCCGGCCACGCGCCGCCCCCGGGGCTCGAACCGGCGGCTGCGGAGCTGCACACGCGGCTGCGCCGGCTGCTGCACGGCCTCTGGCTGCTGTCCGACCCGCTTGCCCTGCCGGACGAAGAGGTGATCGACAAGATGGCACACGAACTGCGGCAGCTCTCCGGCCGCCATCCGACCGGCAACAGCGATCTGTGGGACGCGGCGAAGCACTGGCCGCGCGACATCCGGGCCTGGCGCCCGCTGTCCATGCCGCCGGGAGGCGACGATGCGTAACCCGCTGCGCTACCGGCTCTGGTACACCGCCCGGCAGAAGGTCGTCTCCTCCGTGGTGGCCGGCGCCCTGGCCTTCACCGGGGGCTGGTACGCGTTCGGCCGGCTCACCGCTCCCGAGGACCGCTCCTGCGCGAAGGGCGTCGAGCGGCCCTTCGGCAGCGAGGAGTGCGTCGGCGTCGCCGACGGCGGCACCTACGACTTCGGCCAGTCCCAGCTGACCGACGTCGTGGCGGCCATCGCCCGGGAGAACGCCACCCTGAAGAACGGCCGATACGCCACGGTCGCGCTGCTGCTGCCGCTGACCTCGCCGGACCCGGCGATGCGGACGAAGATGCAGCACGAGCTGCAGGGCGCGTTCGCCGCGCAGTACCGGGCCAACCGGCTCTCCAACGACCAGGTGCCGAAGATCCGGCTGGTGCTCGCCAACACCGGGAAGAACAGCCTGCTGTGGCGCCCGGCCGTGGAGCGGCTGAAGACGATGACCGGCGCCCCCGACCACCTGCGGGCCGTGTCGGGCGTCGCCACCAGCAGCACCGAGATCAAGTCGGCGGTACGGGAGCTGACCGCGGCGCACATCGCGGTCGTCGGCACCACCATCACCGCCGACGACATCGCCAACGGCCCGCGGTCCGACCCGTTCCCCGGTCTGGCCCGGGTCTCCCCCACCAACCGGGACGAGGCCGCCGCCCTGGCCCACTTCGGGCGGGTCAAGGCGGAGAAGGCGCTGCTGGTCCAGGACACCCGGACCGGCGACCACTACACCGACACCCTGCGCGGCGCCTTCACCCGGCTGGTCCGGGGCACCCGCTACAAGCCGCAGCTGTTCACCTCGCGCAGCGACCCCAACGACGAGGGCAACACGGCCAACGCCTTCCGTGACATCACCCATCTGATCTGCGACACCGAGGACGCGGACACGGTGTTCTTCGCCGGCCGCCACGTCCAGCTGCGGCAGTTCATCAACGCGCTCGGCGGGCGCGGCTGCCAGGACCGCCCGTTCACGATCCTGACCGGCGACGAGGGCTCGTACCTGGGCAGCGACAAGAAGCTCGACCGGAACGCGCTGCGCCACAAGGTCACCGTCCGCTACGCCTCGCTGGCCCACCCCGACGCCTGGGCGACGGCGCCCGCGAAGGGGAAGGCGACGACCGGCGGCTCCCCGCGGGACTACCAGGACTTCCTGGACCTGCTGACCACGCTGTCGAAGGCACCGGCCGGGCCGATCGGGCCGACGGGGCACGAGGACCTCACCGACGGCCAGCTCATCATCGCCCACGACGCGATGACGCTGGCCGTGCAGGCCGTCCGGCGGGCGAGTCCGGGCGGCCGGCTGCCGGAGCTCGCGGACGTGGGCGAGCAGTGGTCCCGGGTGAACGGCTCGCTGAAGGTGTCGGGTGCCGGCGGCTGGATCTGCCTGGACAACCACGGCAACCCGTACAACAAGGCGGTCCCGGTGGTGGAGCTGTCGGCCGACGCCGCCCTCCAGCGGTTCGTGGCGCTCGCCTGGCCGGAGGGGAGGCCGCCGGACGCCACGTGCCTGCCGCCGGCCGTGGCCCCGTAACGCCCGGGGCGCGGCTCAGTGCCGGGCCGCGTACTGTTCGCGCAGCCCGGCCCAGCGCACCGGGGTCCACCTCGACCAGTCGGCCGGATAGCCGTCGAGGGCCTCCACGAGGTACTGGAAGTGGTCGTGCCAGCTCGCGAGGCGGTCCAGGGCCAGGGCGTCGTCGCCCCGGAACTCGTTGGTGAAGCGCAGCAGCACGTGGTCGCCGCGCGGTGGCTCCAGGTGGAAGCGAACCCGGCCGAAGGGTTCCTCGAAGGTGTACTCGGCGACCCGCTCGACGTCCCAGGCGGTGACGGTGCCCGGGACGGGGGCGGCGTCCCCGCCCCGTTCGGCGTTCAGTCGGTGGAGCGTGATCGCGCCGCCCATGCGCCGCTGGAACGGCTCGGCCCCGGCCAGCCAGCCGCTCAGTCCACCGGAATCGGCAACGGCTGCCCACACCCGTGGAACGGGGTGGGGCAGCCGTAGGGTGAACCGCAGGACGTGCAGGTCACCGCGGGTCTCGCTGGTGCCGTACTCGATGACGGGGGTCGCATCGGTCATGGTTCCAGCGTGGCCCCGCGGTGGGCGCTCCGCACCCGTACGGGGTACGGAGCCCTTGCGGGGGCGGGCCGGTCAGACGCCCGCGTAGGAGTGCTTGCCGGTGACGAAGATGTTCACGCCGTAGTAGTTGAAGAGCCAGCAGCCGAAGGCGATCAGCGCCAGGTAGGCGGCCTTGCGGCCCTTCCAGCCGGCGGTGGCGCGGGCGTGCAGGTAGCAGGCGTACGCGACCCAGGTGATGAAGGACCAGACCTCCTTGGGGTCCCAGCCCCAGTAGCGGCCCCAGGCGTCGCCCGCCCAGATGGCGCCCGCGATGATCGTGAACGTCCACAGCGGGAAGACCGCGGCGTTGATGCGGTACGAGAACTTGTCGAGCGAGGCGGCGGCGGGCAGCCGGGAGAGCACGGAGCGGGCGAACGCGCCGGGCTCGCCCCCGTTGGCGAGCTTGTTCTCGTAGCTGTCGCGGAAGAGGTAGAGCAGGGTGCCGACCGCGCCGAGGTAGAAGACGGCGCCGCAGAAGATGGCGGTGGAGACGTGGATCCACAGCCAGTACGAGTGCAGCGCGGGCACCAGCTGGTCGCTGTCGGTGTAGAGCCACGTGGTCGCGATGCCGAGGTCCAGCAGGACGGTGGTGACCAGGAGCAGCCCCATCCAGCGGACGTTCTTGCCCAGGGCCAGGAGGACCAGGTACGCGCCGACCGCCACCGTGGAGAAGGTGATGGAGAACTCGTACATGTTGCCCCAGGGGGCGCGCTGCACGGACATCGCGCGGGCGATGACGCCGCCGGCCTGCACGAGGAAGGCGAGCACGGTCATGGAGACCGCGACCCGCCCGTACAGGTCGCCCTTGAACGTGCCGCCGGCCGCGCCGGGCCCGTCCGGGACGTCCCGGGAACCGGCCGCGGCGCGGGTGACGATCTTCGGGCGGTCCAGTACGGCGGTGCCGCCGCCCTTCTGCGCGACCTGCACCTTCACCTGGGGGGCGGCGGCCTTGTCCCCGGTCAGGGCGGCGGCGGTGCGGCCGACCTTGCTGCGGCTGCCGAACACCCATTCCGCGATGTGTGCGAGGAAGGCCAGGGTGTAGACGGCCATCGCCGAATAGATCAGCACATTGCTGGTGTGCGCCAGGTTCTCGTTGGTAGCGGCGGCGAGATTCACTTCTCAGCCCCTTCGGCAGGATCTTCGGAGGATTCTTCGACGGCGTCGGAATCCGATTCGGGTCCGGCGTCGGGGTCGGTTCCGGACTCGGACCCGGAACCGGGCTCGGACTCGGACTCGGATGCGGTGCCGGACTCGGCGTCGGTACCGGGTTCGGGGTCGGGCGCCGGGGGTGCCGAGGCGACGAGCTCGACCGCGAGGTCGGCCAGTTCCTCGGGCAGCTTCGCGGACTCGCTGCGGCCCAGGCCCGCCATCTCGACGACGGTGACGCCGTCCGCGCCGCGCACCGCCCGCACCCAGACCCGGCGCCGCTGGATGAACAGCGAGCCCGCGAGTCCGGCGATCGCGGCGACCGAACCGCCGAGCGCCCAGCCGCTGGCCGGCTGCTCGGTGATCTGGAAGCTGGCCCACTCCTGGAGGCCCTCGAACGTGATGGAGCCGGCGCCGTCGGGCAGCTTCATGGTCTCGCCGACCAGCAGCCGCTGCTTGAGCTGCTTGCCGTCGGCGTCCTTGAACTCCGTCATCTTGGTCTTGTCGAGCTGGTACACGTTCTGCGCCAGTCCGGAGTCGGGTCCGAGGTAGCCGTGGAAGCCGTTGAGGGCCAGTACGGGGAAGTCGGCGGCCGGGAACTGCGAGAACATCGTGCCCTTGCCGTTGCCCGCGAAGGTCGGCACGAAGAACGCCTGGAAGCCGAGCTGGGTCTTCTTGCCGCTCTTGTCGCGGTAGCCGTCCAGGACCTTGATCGCCCCGCTCGACGTGACGTTGTTGTCGATCGGCAGCAGCGGCACCGCGTTCCGGTAGACCTCCTTGCCCTTGCCGTCCTTGACGGAGACGACCGGCGCGTAGCCGTGGGCGTTGAGGTAGACCTTGGTGCTGCCGATGACGAGGGGCTCGTTGACCCTGATGACGGTCTTCTTCGGCTTGCCGTACGCGCCCTCCGCGTACGTCACGTGCGCCTCGTAGGTCCGGGGCGTGCCCCGCTGGGGGCCGCGGCGCTCGTACGTGCCGGTGAACTTGTCGAGCGTGAAGCTGAACGGGGCGAGCGAGTCGTTGTCGAACAGCGAGCCGGACTTGAAGTCGTCGTACTGCGTGAGCGTGTTGGCGAAGCCGTCGCCCTCGACGATCAGCTTGCCGCCCTCGGACTTGAAGAGCTGCCCGCAGGCGAACGCGACCAGCATCACGATCAGGGAGACGTGGAAGATCAGGTTCCCGGCCTCGCGCAGATAGCCCTTCTCGGCCGCCACCGCGCCGTCCACGGCGTGCACCCGGTAGCGGCGCTTCCGGATGATCGCGAGCGCGGCCCCGTGGACCTGCTCGGGATCGGCCTCGGTGCGCCAGGTGGTGTACGCGGGCAGCCTGGTCAGGCGCTTGGGGGCGCCGGGCGGGCGGCTGCGCAGCTGGCCCACGAACTGGCCGGTGCGCGGCACGATGCAGCCGATGAGCGAGACGAACAGCAGGATGTAGATCGCGGAGAACCACACCGAGCTGTAGACGTCGAAGAACTGGAGCTTCTCGTAGACCGGCGTGAGGGTGGCGTGCGCCTTCTTGAACGCCTCCACCTTCAGCTCGTCCACGCTGTTCTGCGGGATCAGCGAGCCGGGGATGGCGCCGAGCGACAGCAGGAAGAGCAGGATCAGCGCGACCCGCATCGAGGTGAGCTGCCGCCAGAACCAGCGGGCCCAGCCGATGACGCCCATCGCGGGCAGACCGGTCTCGTTCTCCTCGCGCGGGGCGGTGGAGAGCCGGGCTCCGGCGGCGCCCGACTCGGAGGAACCCTCCTCGTCCCGGCGCTCCCGCTCCGGGGCGGGGTTGGACTTGGTGTTGCTCATGGAACTCAGATCCCCACCGTGAAGCCGTCGGACCAGCCCTGCACCTGCTGCATCATCGTGCCCCACACACCTGTGAGCAGAAGCAGGCCGGTCACGATCATCATTCCGCCGCCGATCCGCATCACCCAGGCGTAGTGCTTCTTGACCCAGCCGAACGCGCCGAGCGCCTTGCGGAAGGCGACGGCGGCGAGGACGAAGGGGATGCCGAGGCCGAGGCAGTACGCGACGGTCAGTATCGCCCCGCGTCCGGCGGTGCCCTGCTCCATCGCGAGGATGCTCACCGAGCTGAGCGTCGGGCCCAGGCACGGGGTCCAGCCGATCCCGAAGAGGGCGCCCAGCAGCGGGGCGCCCGCCAGACCGGTCACCGGCCGCTTGTGGATGCGGAACTCGCGCTGCGTCATCCAGGGCATCAGCCCCATGAAGAAGGCGCCCATCAGGATCATCAGCACGCCGAGGACCTTGGTGAGGATCCCGCTGTTCTCCTGGAGGGTCTGGCCGAAGAAGCCGAAGAGCGCGCCGCCGGAGACGAACACGACGGTGAAGCCGAGCACGAAGAGCGAGGCGCCCGCGACCATCCGGCCCCGCCGGGCCTGCGCCAGGTCGGTGCCGCTCACGCCGGTGACGTAACTGAGGTAGCCGGGCACGAGCGGCAGGACGCACGGCGAGAAGAAGGAGACGAGCCCGCCGAGCACGGCGATGGGCAGGGCGACGAGCAGGGCCCCGCTCATCACGGTCTCGTTCTGGCCGGCGACGGCGAGGGCGATCACCTGGTCACTTCTCCGCGATCAGCGGGTCGATCATCTTGTGCAGCTGCTCGGAGTCGAGCGCGGCCAGGGAGCGGGCGGCGATCTTCCCGTCCCGGTCCAGGACCACGGTCGACGGAATGGCCTGCGGGCGCAGCGTCCCCTTGGGGAAGCGGAGCATGAGCTTGCCCGTCGGGTCGAAGAGACTGGGGTAGGGAACCCCGTAGTCCTTCTCGAAGCTGATCGCGGGGCCCTTCTGGGCGTCCCGCGTGTTGATCCCGACGAACTGGACGCCCTTGTCCTTCGTCTCCTTGGACACCCGCGAGAAGTACTGGGCCTCCAGGCGGCAGGGCCCGCACCACGAGCCCCACATGTTCAGCACGACGACCTTGCCCTTGTAGTCGGCGACGTCGAGCTGCTTGCCGTCGAGGGTCTCGCCGTCCAGCTTCGGGGCGGCGACGCGGTCACCCTTGGCCACGGTGGAGATTCCGCCACTTCCCGTGACGAAGTTCGTGTTGCCGCCTCCGCCGGTCTTGTTGTCGTCGCCGCCGCACGCGGTCAGCGTGAGGGCGAGGGCGACGACCGCTGCGGGGGCGGCGAGCAGGGTGAAGCGGCGTCGGGGTGCGCGGCCATGGCTCATGTGAAAAGTTTCGCATGGCGGTTCAGGCGATCTCGGGCACCCCCCTCGGTGCCCGTAAAGCCCGTTGTCAGGCTTGTTTAAAGAAGGCGTTCCAGCCGCCCGCGGGTGCCTCGCCGACTCCCAGGGAACGGAGCTTGTCGAGGACGGCCGGGGTCTGTACGTCGAGCCAGTCGACGAACTGCCGGAAGGAGACCAGGCGCACGTCCGGTTTCCCGGCGATTTTCTTGATCACCGCTTCGACCGCGTCCATGTAGATGCCGCCGTTCCACTCCTCGAAGTGGTTTCCGATGTAGAAGGGTGCGCGATTCGTCGTGTAGGCGCGGTTGAATCCGGCGAGATACGACTGGGTGGCCTGTTCGCGCCATCCGGGATAGCGCGAGGGCATCCCCTTGGTCGAATTGAGCGACTGGTTGGCCAGGATGTTGTAGTCCATCGAGAGGACTTCGAAGGTGTGCCCGGGGAAGGGCATGGCCTGGAGCGGCAGGTCCCAGACACCCTCGCGCTTCTTGGGCCAGACCTGGGTTCCGCCGGGCGAACTGGCGTCGTAGCGCCAGCCGAGCCTGCTCGCGGTGGGCAACAGGTTGTCCTGGCCGAGCAGGCAGGGGGCGCGTCCGCCGACCAGTTCCTTCCGGTAGTCGAAAGGCAGCGGGTCGAGGTCCTTCCAGCCGGTGTTGGTGCGCCATTCGGTGACGAAGGAGACCGCCTGGTCGATTTCGCTGCGCCACTGCTGGGGCGACCAGTTCGCGACCGATCCGGAACCCGCGCAGAAATGCCCGTTGAAATGGGTGCCGATCTCGTGCCCGTCGAGCCATGCTTGGCGGACGTTCTTCAGCGTCTCCTTGATGTGGTCGTCGGTGAGATAACCGATGTCGGAGGCGCCGATCGGATTGTTGGGCGGCCGGTACATGGACTTCTTGGACTCGGGCAGCAGATAGATCCCGGACAGGAAGAAGGTCATCGCCGCGTCATGGTCCTTGGCGAGTTCCAGAAAGCGCGGGAAGAGCCCGTTGCCGACCTCGCCCGCACCGTCCCAGGAAAAGATCACGAACTGCGGCGGCGTCTGACCGGGTTCGAGCGGGACCGGCTTGGCGGGCTGGTGCGGCTGCTTGCCGGTGTCCGCCGTGGAACCGTCCCCGATCTTCCGGACGTCCTTCTCCGCGGGCCCGGTCCCCCGGGGGTTCCCGTCGGTCCCCCTCTCCCCCGTGGTTCCCGACTGGCTCCCGCCGGAGGAGCCGAAGGTGCCACAGCCCGCCACCCCGACAGCGGCGGCGGCTCCGAGGCCGGCCCCGAGCAGACCCCTTCGGCTGATATCGCGCATGATTACCCCATCTGCGGTCGTTTTGCCTCAAGTCCATACAAACTGGCGAAGGCTTAGATGGCGGAACCAACACGGGGGTTCCGTGAATTAGCACATGATTCTTTATGTGACCAGACCCGGACCGTGCTCGAACGCATGACCTAGCAGAGTGTCGGGGGGCGGGGCTGCGCGAGGCAACAGCACGGAGCGGGGGGGGGGGGGGGGGGGGGGGGGGGGCCCCCCGCCCCCCCCCCCCGCGCCCCGCCCCCCCGGCCGGGGGGGGGCGGGCGCGCGGCCCCCCCGCCCCGCCCGCCGCGCCCCCCGCGCCCGGGCCCCCCCCCCCGGCCGCCCGCCCGCGCCGCCCCCCCCCGCCCCGCCGCCGCCGCCCCCCCCCCCCCCCCCCCCCCCCCCCCCCCCCCGCTCCGTCCGGCCTCCCGGCCGGTGGGTCGACTGCGCGTCGGACGGCTACGCGCCGAACGCCTTCGACTTGCCCTTCACCGGCTTCGCCCCGGCCAGCAGATGCGCCGGCACCAGGTCCCGCGCCGGTTCCGAGTACCCGACGGACACGATCTTGTCGCCCTGGTACGTGAAACTGGTCAGCGAGGCGAGGGTGCACTGCCGCTTGCGCGGGTCGTGCCACAGCCGCCGCCGCTCCACGAAGCTGCGCACGATCCAGATCGGCAGCTGGTGGCTGACGCACACCGCCTCGTGACCGCGCGCCGCGTCGCGCGCCGCGTCCAGCGCGCCCATCATCCGCACGACCTGCTCGATGTACGGCTCGCCCCACGACGGCCGGAACGGGTTCGTCAGGTGCTTCCAGTTGTCCGGCTTGCGCAGCGCGCCGTCCCCGACGCCGAAGGTCTTGCCCTCGAAGACGTTGGCGGCCTCGATGAGCCGCTCGTCGGTGGCCAGGTCCAGCTCGTGCGCCCCGGCGATCGGCGCGGCCGTCTCCTGGGCCCGCTCCAGCGGGGAGGCGACGACGTGTGTGATGTCGCGGCCCGCCAGGTGCTCGGCCACCCGGTCGGCCATCTGCCGGCCGAGCTCGGAGAGGTGGTAGCCGGGGCGGCGCCCGTACAGCACGCCCTCCGGGTTGTGCACCTCGCCGTGCCGCATCAGGTGGACGACGGTGATGTCCTTGCCCTCGCGACCGCCGCCGGAGCTCGCGTTCTCGCTCATGCGGTGGCCTCCGCTGCGGCCCGGGCTGCGGCGGGCAGGGCGGCGGCGACGCGCTCGACGGCCCGCGCGTCGTGGGCGGTGGAGACGAACCAGGACTCGAAGGCCGACGGCGGCAGGTAGACGCCCTGCGACAGCATCGAGTGGAAGAACGCGGTGAAGCGGAAGGCATCCTGCCGCTTCGCGTCCTCGTAGTTCCGCACCGGCCGGTCGGTGAAGAAGACGGAGAACATGTTGCTCGCCGCCTGCACCGTGTGCGCCACGCCCTCCTTGGCGAGCGCCTCGCCGACCAGCCCGCGGATCTCCGCGGAGACCGCGTCCACCCCGGCGTACGCCGCGTCGTCGAGCAGCCGCAGCTGGGCGAGACCGGCGGCGGTGGCGATCGGGTTCCCGGAGAGGGTGCCCGCCTGGTAGACCGGGCCGGCCGGGGCGAGGTGCGCCATCACGTCCGCGCGCCCGCCGAAGGCCGCGGCCGGGAAGCCGCCGCCCATGACCTTGCCGAAGGTCATCAGGTCGGGCCGCACCCCGTCGACACCGAACCAGCCGGCCTTCGAGGTACGGAAACCGGTCATGACCTCGTCGGAGATGTAGAGCGCCCCGTTCGCGGCGCAGAGCTCCTTGAGCCCGGCGTTGAAACCGTCCAGCGGCGGCACGACGCCCATGTTGCCCGGCGACGCCTCGGTGATCACGCAGGCGATCTCGCCGGGGTGCGCGGCGAACGCCTCGCGGACGGCGTCCAGGTCGTTGTACGGCAGCACGATCGTGTCGCCGGCCTGCGCACCGGTGACCCCCGGGGTGTCCGGGAGGCCGAAGGTCGCGACCCCGGACCCGGCGGCGGCCAGCAGCGCGTCCACGTGGCCGTGGTAGCAGCCGGCGAACTTCACCACCTTGGCCCGGCCGGTGAACCCGCGGGCCAGCCGGATCGCGGACATGGTCGCCTCGGTGCCGGAGGACACCAGCCGCACCTGCTCCACGGGCTCGACCCGGGCCACGATCTCCTCGGCGAGCGCGACCTCGCCCTCGCCCGGCGTACCGAACGAGGTGCCGCGGGCGACGGCCTCCTGGACTGCGGCGATGACCTCCGGGTGGGAGTGGCCGAGGATCATCGGCCCCCACGAGCACACGAGGTCGACGTACTCCCGGCCGTCGGCGTCCGTGAGGTACGGACCGGTACCGGACACCATGAACCGGGGCGTACCGCCCACGGCCCGGAAAGCACGGACGGGAGAGTTCACGCCGCCGGGCGTCACGAGGGACGCGCGGTCGAAAAGCGTCTGCGAAACTGGGGCGTCATAGGGAAAGCTCACATACGCCATGGTGTCAGAGCCCCGGACGGACTTGCGGACAGGTGTTTCACCGCACGTCCGCGGGGGAGGTCACTGACACGATGATCGGGTTGCGCGGCAGAGCTGTGCCTCCTGAGTAGGGGCTGTGTCTCCTGAGTAGCAGTCGGGTGGATGAGATATGCATCGCGGTGGCGGAGTGGGCGAGGGGACCGGCGACCTGGGGCCCGAGCCTGCCCGGCGGGGTCGGCACCGGCGTGAGGCGAAGCGCGAGCAGGCCATACGGTCCGGTGGTGCGCAGGACGGCGAGGTCGGGAGCAGGAGTGGTGGCCGGGTGGGGGTGACCTACAAGTATTTCGGTGCCCCCGACGGGGCCACCGCGGCACGCGTGCCCATTTCGATGCGCCCCGAGGAACTCGGCGGGGACGAGCTGGGCATGGGCGGCATGTTCACCAAGATCAAGCCGGAGACGGTGGCGGCGATGGTCCTCACCGGGATACAGGGCATACCCCTGCACCGGGTCCCCCCGCTGGAACTGGTCGTGCTCCACCCCGACTACGCGGTGGTCAAGCTCCCGATGACGGTCGTCGACCCGCTGCGCGGCGTCGGCGAGGAGTCGGTGGGCGCCGCGGCGTTCATCTGGTCCACGGTCCCCGACCGCGGCGGCCCGCAGGACGCGTTCAACGTCTACCGGCTGCTCCACGAATGGCAGGACTTCTCCCACCGGCTGCACGACGCCGGACACCAGGCGTACTGCCTGGTATGGCCCTGACCTGGGATTTCACGGCGCACAACGAATGAGGGCGGGGCCCGGGCCCCGCCCTTCGCGGTGTTCTCGGACCGCGTCCGTCCCCCATCTGTTCCATGCTGGAGGGGCATCGACCGTTCCCGATCCCGGGGAGTCCTTGATGTCCAGCCAGTCACTCGACGACGCGACGCTGACCGGGCTTGTCGCCGACGCCGCTGCCGCCCCGTCCATGCACAACGTCCAGCCCTGGCGGTTCCGCGCCACCCGGGCGGACCGGACCGTCACGCTCCTCGCCGATCTCGACCGCGCGCTGCCCGAGGAGGACCCGGCCACCCGGGCGCTGCACGTGGGCTGCGGCGCCGCGCTGCTGAACCTGCGGGTGTCCGCCGCGCACCGCGGGCTGCACGCCGTCACCGCGCTGCTGCCCGACCCGGCGGCCCCCGCGGTGCTGGCCACCGTACGGCTCGACCCCCGCGCCGACGGGGACGGGGACGTGGTACTCGCCGCGCTGTACCCCGCGATCCGGGAACGGCACACGAGCCGCTACCCGTTCGACGACCAGCGGATCCCGCCGGACATCCGGGAGCTGCTCGTCGGGGCGGCCCGGGCGGAGGGCGCGGACTTCACGTTCCTGGCCTCCCCGCACCTGGAGGAGGTGCTGGACCTGATCCGGGACGCCGAGGGCTACTCCCGCGAGGACCCGGCGCGGGAGGCGGAACAGCGGAGCTGGACCCGGGACACGAGGGCCGAGGCCCCCGTGGACGGCATCACGGACTACGCCATGGGCCCCCGCGACGCCTCGGCGCGGGCGACCGCCCGTGACTTCCTGGGGACGGCCCCGCAGCCCGGCCGGGCCCGCGTGCCGTTCGAGGAACGGCCGCAGCTGGCCCTGCTGTCCACCGCGGGCGACCACGCCGTGGACTGGCTCCGCGCCGGTCAGGCACTGGAGCGGATGCTGCTCACGGCCACGCTCCACGACGTGTCCACGTCGTTCGCGACCCAGCCCCTCGAATGGCCCGACCTGCGCTGGCTGCTGCGCGACCCGGTGCACGGCTCGGGCCACGCCCAGATGATCGTCCGGCTGGGGTACGGGCCCACGGGGCCGCGCACCCCGCGCCGGCCCATGGACCAGGTGCTGACGATCGATCCGTAGCGGTACGCCGGGCAGCCGGACGCGAGAGCGCCGAAGAGCCGAGCAGGGAAGGCGGTGGGAGCGATGTCGCTCCCCGTGGTCGTCGGGGTGGACGGGTCGGAGGGGAGTCTGCGCGCCCTGGACTGGGCGGTGGCGGAGGCGGCGCGTTCGCGGCTGCCCCTGCGGGTCGTCCACGCGTCCCTGTGGGAGCGCTACGAGGGCGTGCACGACGTCTTCGACACCGAGCGCCCCTCGGAGGAGATCATCGCCGGGCGTCTTGTCGCCGAGGCCGCGGAGCGGGCCCGGCGGCTCGGCCCCGGGGTCGAGGCGGAGGCCGTCGTGCTGGCCGAGGACACCGTGACGGCGCTCGTCGAGGAGAGCCGGGAGGCCGCCCTGGTCGTCCTCGGGTCGCGCGGCCGGGGCCGGGTGGCCGGAATGCTGCTGGGGTCCGTCAGCCTGTCGCTCGCCGGCCGGTCCCGGTGCCCGGTCGTGGTCGTCCCGGCGCACCCGTCCGGGCCCCCGGCGCACCCCGGCCGCGTCGTCGTCGGGATCAGCGATTCCGTCACGCCCGCACCGGCCGCCGTCTTCGCGCTGGAGCGGGCGGCGGTCCGCCGCGGCGAGCTGGTCGCCGTACGCGTCTGGCGCAGCCCCGCCCACGGGCCCATGGGCCACCCGCTCATCTCGGGCTCCCCGGCCGCCTCCTGCCACCGGGAGGCCGAGGAGCACCTGGAGGAGGTGCTGGAACGGCTGGATCCGACCGGTTCCTCCGGCGTCGTCATCCACCGGTCGGTGGTGCGGGGGCCGACGCACCAGAGCCTCATCGAGGCCGCCGAGGGCGCGGAACTCCTGGTCGTCGGGGCCCGCCGGAGCACCGGGTGGCACGGGTTCCGCCTCGGACCGGTGGGCCACGCGATGCTGCACTACGCGCCCGTCCCGGTCGCCGTCGTCCCCGACGCCCGCTCCCGCTGACCCGGGCCGACCGCAGGATCACCGGCGGGGATACTACGTCGAACACTTGACCACTCGGCTGCCCGGGGAACGGTGGGGAAGTTCGGGTGCGACCCGGTCGCGGCGCAGCCGCGCGTGACCGCCGGCCCGACCGCGCGGCCCTCCCCCCGTACCGGCGCGGCACCGAAGCACGAGAGGGAGGCCCGGCCCATGGTCGACGTCGCCACCGCACGCCTTGTCACCACGTTCGCCGCACCGCTGGAGCGGGAGCGGGACGCGGCGGACGTCCCGCACCTGGTCCGGTGGCCCGGCGGGGGGCCCGGCGACGGGCGGCGCCTGCTCGTCCAGCGCGGCGACACCGAACTGGTCGTGGTCGCCCCGGACGCGGCGGACGTGCCGGGAGCAGCTGCCCCGACGGACGCCGCGACGGTCCGCTTCCCCGCGCCCTGGCCCCGCCGCTTCGGCACCTTCGCGGTGGCGCCGGACGCCGGTCTCGCGGTCTTCGCCGGGGTGCACGCGGTGCGCGCGGTGGACCCGGCGGGCGCGGTGCGCTGGGAGATCGCGCACGGCTGCTGGGAGGGCAGTTGCCGCACGCTCCACACCGGGTTCGAGGAGTACGCGACCGATCCCCGGCACCGGTACCCGGACAGCGGCTCGGCCGTGTTCTCGGCGGACGGCACGCTCGTGTGGGCCCACATCCGCGGCCCCGTCGCCGCCTCGGGGCCCGACCCGGAGGCGCTGGACGAGTGGCTGGTCATCGACGCCGCCGACGGCCGGATCCTCGGCCGGGCGGACGCGGAGACGGTGGCGGCCGGCTCGGACCACGTCCCGCACCCCGACCCCGCCCGGATGGGCCTGGCCGTGGGCGAGGGGCAGGACGGGGTGCCGCTGCTGTGGGGCAGGTGGGACGGCGAGAAGCTCACCGTCCAGCGGTTCTGCAACGACGAGCGCATCCTGACGGCGGTGAGCCCCTCGGGCGACCGCTTCCTGACGGTGACTCACTACGAGGAGACCCTCGGCGTGCACCGCGTCGACGACGGCTCCGTCCTGGCCGAACTCGACACCGAGCACGCCGTCCCGCGCCACCCCGGGGCCGACCCCGACGACGAGGACGCCGACGAGGCGCTCTGGGACTACGAGTGCGGCTTCCTCGACGAGGAGACCGTCGTCGTCGGTACGTCGGAACGGGACGAGGAGTACGGCGAGGCGCGCCACTGGCTGGTGAGCACGGCCGGGGAGGAGATGCGGGTGACCGCGCAGCTCGCGTACCCCTTCCCGGTCTCCGGCGCACCCACCGCCCTGGGCGACGGCACCTGGTACACGGTCTCGGAATCGGGCGACGCCCTGCACGTGTGGAGCCGCTGACCGGTCTGGACACGCTCCGCCCCCGGCGTACGGGCAGGCCGCTCCCCGACCCGCTCCCGGGCGTGCGGGGCGCCGCCCGTACGCCCGGGGCGCGTCACCGCATCACGCGCCGGGCGCCCGCCAGTGCGGATCGCGGCCGGTCAGCGCCAGCACCCGCTCGAAGGGTCCGGCCCCCTCCGGCACGGGGTGCGGCTCGCCGAACACCTTCGCCTCCCTGCCCATCGGCGCCATCGCGGCCAGCGCGGGGCCGATCTCGTCCAGCACCGACGCGTCCGGCGCGAAGTCCTGGCCGGTGGCCCGCGCGAGGTCCCAGGCGTGGACGGTCAGATCGCCCAGCACCATGTTCCCGACGGTCCTGGCCGGCAGCTCCATGGTCCCCGCCGTGCCCTCGTCCGCACCGGGCACGGCCCAGGCCGCCACCAGCCGGTCGGTCTCCTCGCCGAAGCGGGCCCGCCAGTCCCCCGTGACGGCGTCCGGCGCCTCGCCGAACTCGACCGGCTCCCGGGCCGCCAGGGCCTGGAAGTTGACGACCACGTGGAAGAGGTGGTTGATCAACGCCCGTACGTCGTACTCCGCGCAGGGCGTGGGCGCTCCGAGGCTGCTGTCGTCGATCCCGTTCAGCACCGGCACGGCCCGTGCCGCGGCCGTCTCCAGCAGTTCGCTCATCTTCTTCATCCGCCGACCCTGCACGCCGCGACGGCCCGGCGCTTGAAGAAACGCGCCATCGCCCCACGAAAAACCCGCACAGCGCGAAACACGCCACGGGGCCGCCATAAAATCGCCGTCATGGCCGGTCCTCGACGTGACACCCGGGGCATCGTCGACGCCCCCGAACTCTTCGCACAGGTACGTTTCCGCCGCCGCGAACCCGCCGCCGCACTCCGGCCGTACCTGGAGCACTACTGGCTCATCGACTGGGACCTGTCACAGCCGTACGCCTCCCACCTGGTGCCGCACCCGTCCGTGAACCTGGTCTTCCAGCGGTACGGGCACGAGGCCGACCTCGTGGAGGTCGCGGGGATCGGGCTGGAGCTCTTCACGCAGAAGCTGGAGGGCCGGGGCCGGGTCTGCGGCGTGCAGTTCCGGCCCGGCGGGTTCCGGCCGTTCGCACCGGAGCAGCCGGTCGCGCGGTGGACGGGCCAACGGCTGCCCGCGGACGAGGTGTTCGCCCCGCCCGCCCCGCCGTCGGCCGTGCTCGACCCGGCGGACGAGGACGCGCGGGTGGCGGCGCTCGACGCGTACCTGCTGGCGCTCGCGCCCCGGCCGGACCCGCAGGCCGAACGCGCGATGGCCCTGGTCGACCTGGTGCGCACGGACCGCACGGTGCGCCGCGTCGACGAACTCGCCCGCGCCGGAGGGCTGTCCCCGCGCTCCCTCCAGCGGCTCTTCTCCACGTACGTCGGCGTCGGACCCAAGTGGGTCATCCTCCGCTACCGGATCCACGAGGCGCTGGAGCGGGCCGAGTCGGACCCCGGAGTGGACTGGGCGGCGCTCGCCGCCGAACTCGGCTACAGCGACCAGGCCCATCTGATCAGGGACTTCACGGCCACGGTCGGGGTGTCACCGACGGCGTTCGCACCGCACTGAGCACCACCGGCCGGACCCGGGCCGCCCGTTCCGGCCGGTGGCCCGGCCCAACCGTTCAGCCCGGTGGACCGGCCCGGCGCACGGCACTCAGTCGGAGGCGAGGGCCTTGTCGAAGTTGAACGCGACGATGTCCAGCCGTTCCCGCAGGTAGAAGCGGTGGGCGTCGGTACGGTGCGTGCCCGAGTCCAGGCTGAGGTACCGGCAGCCGGCCTCCCTTGCCCGCTCCTCCAGGTACCCGAGGAGCTTCCGGCCGACCCCGGTGGAGCGAGCGCCCTCGGTGGTGACCAGGTCGTCGACGTACAGCTTCCGGATCTGGCTGGTGTTGTCGACGACGCGCCACCCGGCCGCGCCCACGCAGACGCCCCGGTCGTCGTAGGCGGCGCTGAACCGCAGGCCCTGCCCGTACCCCCGCTCGTACACCTCCCGGAAGAGGTCCTCGGTGAGGTGGGGACGGAGTTCGCGCAGGACGGGGAGCAGGCCGTCGGCCAGTCGGGCGTCGCCGGGTTCGAGGTCGATGATCTTCGTGAGGGACATGGGGGAACTGTAGGCACACCCGCCTCCACCTCCGCTTCCGCCTCCCCTCTCCCCCGCTCCTGCCCCTTCCTCCGCTCCTGCCCGTGCGTCCGCCACGCCCCGAAAACGTTTGACGGCCGGGGGCTCCCCCAGGATATTTATCTGCGTCGCACAACTTATGCGTATCGCAGTCACATCCTCAGAGAAGAGGTTCCTCCGCCATGCTCACTCTCGTCACCGGCTGCCGCGGCCGGGTCGGCTCCGCCCTCGTCCCGCTGCTGCTCCGCGCCGGGCACTCCGTCCGCGCCGCCTCGCGCGCGCCCGAACGGCTCTCCGGCCCGGGCGCCGCCGCACTGCCCGCCGACGTGCCGGTCGTGGCCTGCGACCTCGGCGACCCGGCCACCTTCGCGGCCGCCCTCGCCGGGGTCGACGCCGTCTTCCTCTACGCCGAACCCTCCGGCATCGACGCCTTCCTCGCCGCGGCCGAGGCCGCCGGGGTCGGGCACATCGTGCTGCTCTCCTCCAGTTCGGTCCTAGCCCCCGACGCCCTGGACAACCCGATCGCCGCCTCCCACCACGCGGTGGAACAGGCCCTGACCGCTTCGCCCCTCACCACGACGCTGCTCCGCCCCGGCGCCTTCGCGACCAACGCCCACCAGTGGTCGCGCGCGGTACGGGAGCACGGTTCCGTCGACCTTCCCCACCCCCGCAGCCACAGCAGCCCCATCCACGAGAGGGACATCGCCGAGGCGGCCCTCGCCGTTCTCACCGAACCCCGCCTGCAGGGCGCGGCGTACCACCTGACCGGCCCCCAGTCGCTCAGCGCCGCCGAGCAGATCGACCTCCTGGCGGCGGCGTCCGGGCGCCCCATCGCCGTCAACGCCGTGTCCGGGGAGGCGTGGAAGGAGTCCGTGGCCGCGTTCGTGCCCGAGCCGATCGCCGACGCGCTGCTCGCGTACATGGCGGCCTCGGAGGGCTCCCCGGCCGAGGTGACCGACGAGGTCGAGAAGCTGACCGGCCACCCGGCCCGCACCTTCGCCGCCTGGGCCGAGGAACACGCCGACGCCTTCCGCCCCTGAGCACCCGGGCCACCGGAGCGTCCCGGGCCACCGGAGCACCCGGGCGTGCCGGGACCCCTGGCCACCGGAGCGCCCTGGGCGCCGGAGCACCCGGAGCGCCAGGGGATCCCAGCGCGCCCGCCGGCCCGAAATCCCTGGCCGATCCGCCCGGCCCGATGACATGCTGACGAGGTGAACGGACCGGAGATCCACCTCGAAGTCGCCCCCGAACTGCGCCTTTTCGTCGCTCATGAACGCCGCCGGGGGCGCACGTCCGTGGTCACCGACGGCTCCTCCACCCTCGGCCACGTGGTGGAGTCGCTCGGCATCCCGCTCACCGAGGCCGGGCAGATCCTGGTGGACGGCCGCCCGGTTCCGGTCTCGCACATCCCGAGGGCGGGCGAACTGGTCGAGGTGCGGGCCGTGGAGCGCCCCCAGCACGTCCCGGGCGCCCCGCTGCGGTTCCTGCTCGACGTCCACCTCGGCACGCTCGCCCGGCGCCTGCGGCTGCTCGGCGTGGACGCGGCGTACGAGAGCGAGGACATCGGCGACCCCGCGCTGGCCACCCGCTCGGCGCGGGAGCGCCGCGTGCTGCTCTCCCGGGACCGCGGACTGCTGCACCGACGGGAGCTCTGGGCCGGGGCGTACGTCTACAGCAACCATCCGGAGGAGCAACTCCGCGACGTGCTGGAACGGTTCGCCCCGCACCTGGCCCCGTGGACCAGGTGCACCGCCTGCAACGGCCCGCTGAAGAGCGCCGACAAGGACACCGTCAGCGGCCGGCTGGAGCACGGCACCCGGCAGTCGTACGACGTCTTCGCGCAGTGCACGGAGTGCGACCGCGTCTACTGGCGGGGCGCCCACCACACCCGGCTGGAGGCGATCGTCACGAAGGCGCTCCAGGAGTTCGCCCCGGCCTCCGTCACTCCTGCGGACAACGCCTGACGCCCCCGCCCCCGCCCTCCGGATCCGGCACGTCGGCCCCGCACGCCGGGTCCGCCCGGTCCGGCGCTGCGGTGCTCCGCCGCAACACCTCGACCTGGCGCGCGCTCAGCTCGATCGTCCGTCGCATGTGGCCGATGAGCAGGGCCACTTCGTCGTCGTCGTACGTCTCGAACATCTCCGCCCAGGCGCCGCTCAGCCGCTTCCACACGGCGCCGACCTCCGCCATCCGCTCCGGCACGGGCGCGACGAGCACCCGTCGCCGGTCGACCGTGTCGCGCTCGCGCGTCACGTAGCCGCCCCGTTCCAGCCGGTCCACCAGCCGGGTCGCCGACCCCGTGGTGAGCCCGGTCAGCTCCGCGATGCGGCCGGTGGTGACCGGGGCCGCCTCCAGTCCGAGCAGGTTGATGCACTGCAGATCGGTCGGGTGGAGCCTCAGGTGGTCCGCGACGGCCTGGTTGAAGAGCGCGTACGCGGCCATGTGCCGCCGCGACTCGACGGTCAGCTCGGCCATCAGCGCACGACGGCGGGGCTGGGACTTCTGCGACATGCAGAGAGTGTACGAATCGGGCACCGCCCCTCCCCGCCAGACGGGCCCGAACGGACCGCCCCCGAGCAGGCCGGGCCGAGGCGCGTCCGCCGGACGGAGCCTACGGCTTCTCGGCGGTCAGGTAGCGCTGGATGGTGGGCGCGAGCCAGGCGATCACCTCCTCGCGCGACATCTCCGCGGCGGGCGCGAACCGCAGCACGTAGCGCGTGAGCGCCATCCCCAGTATCTGCGAGGCGACGAGCGCCGCGCGGTGGGACGCCTCGGCCGGATCGGGGCAGACGCCGAGGGTGACCGGCCCTATCTGCTGGGCGAAGACCTCTCTCATCCGCTCCGCGCCCGCCTCGTTGGTGACGCCGACCCTCAGCATCGCCGTGAGCACGTCGTCGCCCTCCCAGCGGTCCAGGAAGTGCGCCACGAGGGCCGCGCCGACGTGCTTGGACGGCAGCGCCCCCAGCTCGGGCAGCCGCAGATCGATCGAGGAGGCGGCGACGAACAGCCCCTCCTTGTTGCCGTAGTAGCGCATGACCATCGACGGGTCGATGCTCGCGTCCCGGGCGATGGCCCGGATGGTGGCGCGCTCGTACCCGTCGGCGGCGAACCGTTCGCGCGCGGCGGCGAGGATCGCGGCCTTGGTGGCGTCGGAACGGCGGGGGGCGGCGGCGGGCTTCGTCATGCCAACAAATGTAGGCCAACAAGCGTTGACATGCCAGTCACGCCGGAGTTACCGTTGCCAACAAGCGTTGACCAACGCCTGTTGGCACGAAGGTGACGGCCGGCGACCACCGGCCACTGCTGATGAACGGGCCCAGGAGGCAGCCATGACCACCAACCCGAGCACCACACCCGAGATCGTCGACACGCTCGTCGTGGGCGCCGGCCCCACCGGCCTGCTGCTCGCGGGGGACCTCGCCGCCCAGGGCGTCTCCGTCACGCTCGTGGAGCGCCGCCCGCACCGGACGAACAACATGACGCGCGCCTTCGCCGTGCACGCCCGCACGCTCGAACTGCTCGACGGCCGCGGCCTGGCCGACGAGCTGATCGGGAGGGGCACCCCCATCACCTCGCTGCGCTTCTTCGGCGCGCTCTCGATCGACCTCTCCCAGCTGCGCACCCGCTTCCCCTTCGTGCTGATCACCCCGCAGTACGAGGTGGAGCACCTGCTGGAGCGCCGGGCCCGCGCCGCCGGCGTCCGCTTCCGGTACGGGACGGAGCTGACCGGGCTCCACCAGGACGCCGGGTCCGTCACCGCCGAACTGCGCGAGCCGGACGGCAGCCGGTCCACCCTCACCGCCCGCTATCTCGTCGGCGCCGACGGGATGCGCAGCCCCGTGCGCCACGCCCTCGGACTCCCCTTCCCCGGCAAGTCCGTGATCCGGTCGATCGTCCTTGCCGACGTCCGGTTCGCCGAGGAGCCCACCTCCGTCCTGACGGTCAGCGGCGGGGGAGACACCTTCGCCTTCATCGTCCCGTTCGGGGACGGCTGGTACCGCGTGATGGGGTGGGACCGCACGCACCAGGCCGCCGACAGCGACCCCGTCGAGCTCGACGAGATGCGTGAGATCGCCCGCCGCTCCCTCGGTACCGACTACGGCATGCACGACGCCCGCTGGATCTCCCGCTTCCACAGCGACGAACGCCAGGTGCCCGCCTACCGCACCGGCCGGGTCTTCCTCGCGGGCGACGCCGCCCACGTCCACTCACCGGCGGGCGGCCAGGGCATGAACACCGGCCTCCAGGACGCCGCCAACCTCTCCTGGAAGCTCGCCGCCGTGCTGCGGGGACACACGGCCGACCCGGAGGCGCTCCTCGACAGCTACCACGCCGAGCGGCACCCGGTCGGCACGAGAGTGCTCCGCTCCAGCGGCGCGATCGTCCGCCTCGCCATGGCCCACACCCCGCTCCAGCGGGCGGCCAGAACCGCCGCCGCCACGATGCTGTCCGGCATCCGGCCCGCCTCCGACAAGCTCATCGGCATGGTCTCCGGCATCTCGATCGCCTACCCCGCCCCGCGCGGCGCGCACCCCCTCACCTCGAAGCGCGCCCCCGATCTGAGCCTGCGGGAGGGCCGCCTGTACCAACTGCTGCGCGACGGCGCGTTCGTCCTCGTCACCCCGGCCGGCGCCACCGCCCCGGCATCCCCGGCCCCGTTGGTGCACGCCCACTGGCAGGGCGAGCGCGGCACCACCCTGCTCGTCCGCCCCGACGGCTACATCGCCTGGGCGAGCGACCACGCCGACCCCGCGGCCCTGGAAACCGCGCTCACCCGGCTGACCCCGGCCGCCACGGCCGCCGGGGCCCGGTGAGCACCCGGGGCCGGCGGGGGTCCGGTGAGCGGCCGGGCCCGGCGGGCGCCCCCTCGGCCGACGAGTGCCCGGCGCCGGCGGACGTCCGGGCCCGGCGGGCGGCCGGTGGGCACTTGGCCCGGGGCGGCGTCCGCGGGTCAGAAGACGTACTCGTCGCCGGTGGCCGGAGCCAGTACCCGGTGGTCGTTGTTGCGGGGGTTCCGGTCGGTCGCCCCGCCGTTCCACAGCGTGTCGATCCGTACGACGACCTCGTCCGGCTTCCCCGCAAGCTGCAGCTCGAACGCGAACTGCCGCCGCCCCGCCTCCTCCGCCCGGTCGGCGCGCAGCTCGCCCGTGCGGCACAGCACGGTCTGCCGCCCGGTCTGCATGCAGTTCTCCGGGATCTCCTGCCGCCCGACGAGCGCCACCGACGTCCGCACGCGCACGGTCACGTCCGCCAGGTTCGAAGGGCCGCGGTTCTCGGACCGCATCCAGACCCCGAGCCCCGAGCCCCACAGCAGGACATGCCCGTGGTGCGACACATCGGCCTCCGGTGCGGCGCCCGCGCCCAGCGTCGCCATCGCGACCAGCACCAGCGCCGCGGCTTTTCTACGGGTCACTACCATGCCCCGAAGATACAGATCGACCCGAATTATCCTTATTTACCGATCGGTTCGGCGCGCGCCTTCCCCTCGTCCGGCCCATCCCCGCCGCCCGCCCCCGACCCGTGTCCACCCACCGACACGTTTCGGACCACCGATCCGCGCCTGCCTATCCTGGCCGCGTCATAGATCGTCCGCCCGAGGAGTCCGCCATGGCCGCCACCCCGATCGCCGTCATCACCGGAGCGAGCAGCGGCATCGGCGCCGCGACCGCCCGCCAACTGGCCGCCGCCGGCTACCGCGTCGTACTGACCGCCCGCCGCAAGGACCGCATCGAGGCGCTCGCCGAGGAGATCAACGAGGCGGGCCACCAGGCCACGGCCTACGCCCTGGACGTCACCGACCGCGCCGCGGTGGACGAGTTCGCCACGGCCTTCCGCACCCTCGCCGTCCTCGTCAACAACGCGGGCGGAGCGCTCGGCGCCGACCCCGTCGCCACCGGTGACCCCGCCGACTGGCGCCAGATGTACGAGACGAACGTCATCGGCACGCTCAACGTCACCCAGGCCCTGCTCCCCGCGCTCACCGCGAGCGGCGACGGCACCATCGTGGTCCTCTCCTCCACCGCGGGCCTCGGCACGTACGAGGGCGGCGGCGGTTACGTGGCCGCCAAGCACGGCGAGCACGTACTGGCCGAGACGCTCCGCCTGGAGATCGTCGGCACCCCGGTCCGCGTCATCGAGGTCGCCCCCGGCATGGTCAAGACGGAGGAGTTCGCCACCACCCGCTTCCGCGGCGACACCGAGAAGGCCGCCAAGGTGTACGCCGGCGTCGACGCACCCCTCACCGCCGACGACGTGGCCGACACCATCACCTGGGCCGTCACCCGGCCCAGCCACGTCAACATCGACCTCCTGGTCGTCCGCCCCCGCGCCCAGGCGTCCAACTCCAAGGTCCACCGCACCGGCTGACCCCGACGGGAAACGGACCACCCCGGCAGAAACGCAGAAACACAGGACCGCGGACACGCGGAACACCGGAGCACCGGAACGCGGGAAGGCCCCGGACACACCACCCGCGTCCGGAGCCGACATGCGCGACAGGGCCCACCATGAGCCCGGGACCGGGGCCGCGGCCGGGGTTCGGAAGAACCCGGCGCGGCGCCCGTACCGGTGCTCAGCCCTTCACGCACACCACCTGCTTGAGCTTGGCGACGACCTCCACCAGGTCCCGCTGCTGCTCGATGACCTGCTCGATCGGCTTGTACGCGGCCGGGATCTCGTCCACGACGCCGGAGTCCTTGCGGCACTCCACGCCCCGGGTCTGGTCCTCCAGGTCGCGCGTCGAGAAGCGCCGCTTCGCGGCGTTCCGGCTCATCTTCCGACCCGCGCCGTGCGAGGCCGAGTTGAAGGACTTCTCGTTGCCGAGGCCCTTCACGATGTACGAACCGGTGCCCATCGACCCCGGGATGATCCCGAAGTCCCCGGAGCCCGCACGGATCGCGCCCTTCCGCGTGACCAGCAGGTCCATGCCCTCGTACCGCTCCTCCGCCACGTAGTTGTGGTGGCAGGAGATGACCGGTTCGAAGGTCACCTTGGCCTTCTTGAACTCCTTGCGGACCACGTTCTGGAAGAGGGCCATCATGATGGCGCGGTTGTGCTTCGCGTACTCCTGCGCCCAGAACAGGTCGTTGCGGTAGGCCGCCATCTGCGGGGTGTCCGCGATGAACACCGCCAGGTCGCGGTCGATCAGGTCCTGGTTGTGCGGCAGCTTCTGCGCCTGGCCGATGTGGAAGTCGGCCAGTTCCTTGCCGATGTTCCGCGACCCGGAGTGCAGCATCAGCCAGACCGAACCCGACTCGTCGAGGCAGAACTCGATGAAGTGGTTGCCCGATCCGAGCGTCCCCATCTGCTTCGTGGCCCGTTCCCGACGGAACCGGACCTCCTCTGCCACACCGCCGAACCGCGCCCAGAAGTCGTCCCAGCCCGGTGCGCGGAAGCCGTACAGCCGGTCGGGGTCCACGGCGTCGTCGTGCATCCCGCGACCCACCGGAATGGCCTGCTCGATCTTCGACCGGAGCCGGGACAGGTCGCCCGGCAGGTCGTTGGCCGTCAGCGAGGTCTTCACCGCGGACATCCCGCAGCCGATGTCCACGCCCACCGCCGCCGGACAGACCGCACCGTGCATCGCGATCACCGAACCGACCGTCGCGCCCTTGCCGAAGTGGACGTCCGGCATGACCGCCAGCCCCTTGATCCAGGGCAGGGTGGACACGTTGCGCAGCTGCTGCATGGCCGAGTCCTCGACCGAGGCCGGATCGGCCCACATGCGGATCGGGACCTTCGCGCCCGGTACCTCTACATACGACATAGCCCCTCTATTCCCCCGAAAAGTCTGAAAGCGCAAAACCGGTGCCAAGGTCGGCAAACGAGTCGGTCGACCGGCATTCACAGCGGCGCGTGCGATACACATTGTCTCCACCGGTCGCCATCGAGCGGCAACCGTTTTTCGCACGAAGGGAGCCCAGGGCCGTGCGACGAATGGCCTACGTACCCGGCGCCGCACTGCTGGCAGCGCTCGTCGTCGGTTGCAGCGCCGACACCGGAACCGGTGGTTCCGCAGCCGACAGCAAGCCGGGCGAGGCGACCGAGGCCGTGGCGGCCCCCGGCAAGTACCGCACCCTCCCCGAGCCGTGCCGCGCGGTCGCGCCGTCCACGCTCAAGGACCTGCTCCCGGGCTCCGCCGAACTCTCCGAGGAACAGCAGAAGAAGGTGTACGAGGGCACCGCCACCGTCACCTACGACACCGACCGACGGGTCGGCTGCCGCTGGAAGTCGGAGGACCATTCCTCCTCGCGCACCCTGTTCATCGACTTCGAGCGCGTCGTGTCCTACGACCCCACGGTGAGCGACGACGACCGCGCCGACGAGGTGTACACGAAGAAGGTGACCGCCGCCGGCCTCTCCTCGCCCTCCGCCTCCGCGAGCCCCGACGACGCGAAGAAGCAGACCCCCTCGGACGACGCCGACGCCTCGGACGCCGCCGGGCCCCATTCCGGCCCCGAGTCCGGCGCGGCCTCGCACCCCCTGGCCGGCCCGCCCTCCGAGGACGACTCCCCCGCCGGGAAGGGCGACGCCCACGGCGACGACCCGAAGACCGACGACGCCAAGACCGACGGTCCGAAGAGCGACGACCCGAAGAGCGACGGCGACGACACCGCCGGAGCCGGGGACGACGGGAGCGACGGCGAGGACCTCCAGCCGCGCACGCTCGACGACCTCGGGGACAGCGCGTTCCTGAACGATCTGCTCACCCGGGCGGGTTCCACCGCGCGGCACCGCACGGTCAGCGTGGTATTTCGCACATCGAACGTCATCGTGACCGTCGAGTACACCGAGCAGCCGGCCGTCTCCACCGTGGTCCCCGACAGCAAGGAACTGCAGGAGAAGGCGCAGGCACTGGCCCGGAACCTGGTCGAGGAGTTCGACGAGTAGCCCCGCCCCGGGAGCCTCCCGACCGGCCCCGCCCACGGCCTCCGCGTCCTCGGCCGAGGCGGCATCCGGCCCCGGTCCGTCGTACCGTGGCCCTCCGGAACCTCCGGTCCGCCCGACCGGCCGACCGACCGCCCGACCGCCCGGCAGCCCGCCCGCCGCGCCACCCGAGTGAAGGAACCATGCACCGTTCAGCCCCGCGACTCACCCGCATACTCGCCTGCGCCGCCGTTCCGGTGATGCTCGTCGTCGCCGGCTGCTCGTCGGACTCCGGCGACAAGGACAAGAAGGAGTCGGGCTCCTCGGCATCCGCTTCGACGGCCCCGGAGAAGAAGGAACCGACCGTCGAGCCCGCGAAGTTCGCCGCGCTGCCCGACCCGTGCAAGTCGATCACCAAGAAGACCATCACCTCCCTGGTGCCCGAAGCGAAGTCCAAGAACGGCACGGCCGCCACCTCCAGCGACATCTCGTACCGCACGGGCTGCTCGTGGAACGGCCTCGACGACAAGGGCGTGAAGGGCTCCCAGTACCGCTGGCTCGACGTCGGCTTCACCCGCTTCGACTCCGACCAGGCCCTGGGCAGCGGCGCCGAGCGCGCACAGCAGGACTTCGAGAAGCAGGTCGCCAAGGCCAAGGACACCGCGGGCGCCAAGAAGGTCGCCGAGGCGGCCGCCAACGGCATCGGCGAGCAGGCCACCAAGGTCACCTACGAGCTCACCAAGACGAGCGAGGACTTCAAGTACGCGACGGTCGTGGCCCGTACGGGGAACGTCGTCGTCACCCTCACCTACAACGGCGCCGGTTACGCGGGCGCGAAGGCCCCGTCCTCCGAGGACATCGTGAAGGGTGCCGAGAAGGCCGCCAAGGAAGCGGTGGCCGCGGTCTCCGCCGCCGACGCGGAACCCTCCAAGTCGGCCGATCCGAACGGCTCCACGACCTCCGGCGGCTCCTCGGGCAAGGACGACGACGACTCGGACGACAAGCCGAAGAGCCGGAAGACCTCGGCCCACAAGTCGTCCACCAGGAAGACCACCTGAGCCGTTCCCGACGGGCCGGCCGGGCGCCCGAATCCCCCGGCCACGAGCGGTTCCACGGAGCCCGGCCCTCCCTCGGGGGCCGGGCTCCCGCCCCTCCCCGCGCAACACGCCGCACCCCGATGTGCCAGGCTGTGCCCGCCGGAGGGCGCCGCGGGCACCGATGAACAGGACGTCCGCACAGAACGTCGGGCAGATCCGACACATCTGACACATCGGGTACGTCCGGCACGTCGGATCCATCGAATACGGGGAACGAGGAGGGAACGCGGGTGGCCGCGATGCAGCTGACACGCACCCACCGGATACTCATCGGTCTCGTGGTCGCCGGTGCGGTGCTCATCGCCGCGATCGGATTCGCGGGCTCGTACGCCGCCGTGCGCGAACTCGCCGAGAAGAAGGGCTTCGGGGACTTCTCGCTGGTCTTCCCGATCGGCATCGACGCGGGCATCTGCGTACTGCTCGCCCTGGACCTGCTGCTGACCTGGCTGCGCATCCCGTTCCCGCTGCTGCGCCAGACCGCCTGGCTGCTGACCGCCGCGACGATCGCCTTCAACGGCGCCGCGGCCTGGCCCGACCCGCTCGGCGTCGGCATGCACGCGGTCATCCCGGTGCTGTTCGTGGTCGCCGTCGAGGCCGCCCGGCACGCCGTGGGCCGGATCGCCGACATCACGGCCGACAAGCACATGGAGGGCGTGCGCCTCACCCGCTGGCTGCTCTCCCCCGTCCCCACGTTCCGGCTGTGGCGCCGGATGAAGCTGTGGGAACTGCGCAGCTACGACCAGGTCATCAAGCTCGAACAGGACCGGCTGATCTACCAGGCCCGCCTCCAGGCCCGCTTCGGCCGCAACTGGCGCCGCAAGTCGCCCGTCGAGGCCCTGATGCCGCTGCGCCTGGCGAAGTACGGGGTGCCGCTGGCCGACACCGCCCCGGCCGGCCTCGCCGCCGCGGGCATCGAACCGGCCCTGCTGCCCCCGGCCCCGGCCCCCGAACCCGCACCGGCCCAGGTCGCGTCGGGCGAGTCCCAGCCCGAGCTCCCCTCCGCCCCCGCACCCCAGCACGAACTGCAACAGCAACACCAGTACGCGCAGCAACAACACGAGCAGCACGAGCAGCAGCAGTACGACCCGCAGTACCAGTACCAGCAGCAGCAACACCCGCAGCAACAGCAGGAGGAGGGCCCCGGCCCGCAGGGAAACCCCTGGTTCACGGCGTCCCGCGGGCCGAACGAGGCGTACGAGGGCACGTACGACCCCGAATACGTCGAGGGCCCGGAGCCCGGTCCGGTCATGGTGCCGTCCGGCCCCGGCGGCCGCACCCGCCCCCTGGGCAACGTGGGCACCATCGGCGCCGTCCCCGCCCCCCGCACCGCGGAACACCGGCCCGCCGGCGCACAGGGCCACCCGCCCCAGGAGCCGGGCCGGGATCCGGTCCAGGAACAGCTCGAAGAGCACTTCGAGGAGCACTTCGAGGGACAGTTCGAGGAGCAGCCCGCCGAGCAGCCCCGGGAGTCCGGGACGGACGCGGCCGAGTGGGCCCAGGAGGACGCCGAGTTCGCCGAGATCGCGTACAAGGAGTTCGCCGCGTTCGTGAACCAGAACAACGACTTCCCGAGCGTCGACGCCCTGGACATACACGTCTCGGACGTCCACGACGTCCGCCACCCGCGCAGCGCGGCCCTGCTGCGCCGCATGATGCCGGAGTTCAAGAACCGCTACCACGCCGAACTCGAAGCGGACCACATCGCCTGAGGCAGCACCGCACCGATACGGCGCACGAACGGCGAGGGGCCGCCACCCGGACGATCCGGCTGGCGGCCCCTCGTACGTACGGCCCCGGCCCCGCGCGCGGCGGGACCGGCGCGGGCGTCACGCGCCCAGCAGCCTCCGCACCCGGTCAGCGCCGACGGCCAGCAGCAGCGTGGGCAGCCTCGGCCCGGTGTCCCGGCCGACCAGCAGCCGATACAGCAGCGCGAAGAACGACCGCTGCGCGACCTTCAGCTCGGGCGTCGGCTTGGCGTCCGGCTCCAGGCCCTCCAGCACCTTCGGCACGCCGTAGACGAGCGTGGTGAGCCCGTCCAGCGACCAGTGCGAGTCCAGCCCGTCCAGGAGCAGCTGCAGCGACCGGCGCCCCTGCTCGTCCAGCGAGCCGAGCAGCTCCTTGTCCGGCTCGTCGCGCACGATCGTGCGGGCCTCGGCCGGGACCTGGCTGGTGATCCAGTTCTCGGCGCGGTCGAGACGCGGGCGGGCCTCGTCCAGCGAGGTCAGCGGGTTCTCCGGGTCCAGCTCGCTCAGGATGCGCAGCGTCTGCTCGTCGTGGCCGCCCGTGATGTCCACGACCGAGGCGAGCGTCCGGTACGGCAGTGGGCGCGGCGTGCTCGGCAGCTCACCGGCCGCCGTGCCGATGGCGCGCGCGTACGCGGCGGCGTCGGCCGGCAGCACCGAACCGTCGGCGACCTTGCGCCCCAGCGAGTCCCACTCGTCGTAGAGCCGCTGGATCTCCTGGTCGAAGGCGATCTTGAAGGACTGGTTGGGCCTGCGGCGGGCGTACAGCCAGCGCAGCAGCGGGGCCTCCATGATCTTCAGCGCGTCGGCCGGGGTCGGCACGCCGCCCTTGCTGGAGGACATCTTCGCCATGCCGGAGATGCCGACGAAGGCGTACATCGGGCCGATCGGCTGCACGCCGTCGAAGACCTCGCGGACGATCTGGCCGCCGACCACGAAGGAGGAGCCCGGCGAGGAGTGGTCCACCCCGCTCGGCTCGAAGATCACGCCCTCGTAGGCCCAGCGCATCGGCCAGTCGACCTTCCAGACCAGCTTGCCGCGGTTGAACTCGCTCAGCCGGACGGTCTCGGCGAAGCCGCAGGCCGTGCAGGTGTAGTTCAGCTCGGTGCTGTCGTCGTCGTACGACGTGACGGTCGTGAGGTCCTTCTCGCAGTTGCCGCAGTAGGGCTTGTACGGGAAGTAACCGGCCGAGCCGCCGCTGCCGTCGTCCTCGCTCGCCGCACCGGAGCCCGCCTCGGCCTCCAGCTCGGCCTCGTCGACCTTCTTCTGCTGCTGCGGCTTCTTGCCGCCCTTGGCACCCTTGGCACCGGCCTCGGCCGGGTCCTTCTTCGTGCGGTACCGGTCGAGGACGGCGTCGATGTCGGCGCGGTGCTTCATCGCGTGCAGGATCTGCTCGCGGTAGGCACCGGCCGTGTACTGCTCGGTCTGGCTGATGCCGTCGTACTCGACGCCCAGCTCGGCCAGCGAGGCCGTCATGGCGGCCTTGAAGTGCTCGGCCCAGTTCGGGTACGAGGAACCGGCCGGGGCGGGCACCGAGGTCAGCGGCTTGCCGATGTGCTCGGCCCAGGAGCCGTCGACCCCGGGGACGCCGTTCGGCACCTTGCGGTAGCGGTCGTAGTCGTCCCAGGAGATCAGGTGCCGCACGGTGTACCCGCGGCGGCGGATCTCGTCGGCGACCAGGTGCGGGGTCATGACCTCGCGGAGGTTGCCCAGGTGGATCGGGCCCGACGGGGAGAGGCCGGACGCGACGACGACCGGTTTGCCAGGCGCACGACGCTCCGATTCGGCGATGACATCGTCCGCGAAGCGGGAGACCCAGTCGGCCTCGGTGCTGCTCTGACTCTGAGCCACGGTCTGCACGTCCTTCTCTCTGGTGGGGACCTGGTAGGGGCTCCGCCCATTCTCCCAGGTCCCGCCCGGAGCGCGAAAATGGCTTTACCGCCCATGGAATACTGGTTGTGATCCCTTGTACTCCTACGGAAACGGCAGCCAGCTCATGGCCTCGGTCAATTCCCTCGCTTCCACGCTCCAGCAGCAGCTCGCGGACGCCCTGACGGCAGCCCTGCCGGACGCCGGCACCGCGGACCCGCTGCTGCGACGAAGCGACCGGGCCGACTTCCAGGCCAACGGCATCCTGGCCCTCGCCAAGAAGCTCAAGGGCAACCCCCGCGAGCTGGCGTCGCAGGTCACGGCCGCGATCCCGGCCGGCGGCCCGATCGAGGAGATCGAGGTCTCCGGCCCCGGCTTCCTGAACATCACGCTCAGCGACCGGGCGATCGTCGAGACCCTCGCCGCGCGCGCCGCGGACGACGAGGACCGGCTCGGCGTGCCCTGCAACAGCGCCGCGGGCACGACGGTCATCGACTACGCGCAGCCCAACGTGGCCAAGGAGATGCACGTCGGCCACCTCCGCTCCGCCGTGATCGGTGACGCGATGGTGCAGATCCTGGAATTCACGGGCGAGACCGTGGTCCGCAGGCACCACATCGGCGACTGGGGCACCCAGTTCGGCATGCTCATCCAGTACCTGATCGAGCACCCGGACGAGCTGTCCCACGAGGGCGGCGCGGAGGACGGCGAGGCCGCCATGTCCTCGCTGAACCGGCTCTACAAGGCGTCCCGGGCGCTCTTCGACTCCGACGAGGAGTTCAAGGCCCGCTCCCGGGACCGCGTCGTCGCGCTCCAGGCCGGTGACGGGGAGACCCTCGCCCTGTGGCAGCGGTTCGTCGACGAGTCGAAGATCTACTTCTACTCGGTCTTCGACAAGCTCGACATGGACATCCGCGACGCCGACATCGTCGGCGAGTCCGGATACAACGACATGCTGGAGGAGACCTGCCGCATCCTGGAGGAGTCGGGCGTCGCCGTCCGCTCCGAGGGTGCGCTCTGCGTCTTCTTCGACGACGTGAAGGGCCCGGACGGCAACCCGGTGCCGCTGATCGTCAAGAAGTCGAACGGCGGTTACGGCTACGCGGCCACGGACCTCTCCGCGATCCGCGACCGGGTCCAGAACCTCAAGGCGAGCAGCCTGCTGTACGTGGTCGACGCCCGCCAGGCCCTGCACTTCAAGATGGTCTTCGAGACCGCCCGCCGGGCCGGCTGGCTGAACGAGGACGTCAAGGCCGTGCAGCTCGCCTTCGGCACCGTGCTCGGCAAGGACGGCAAGCCGTTCAAGACCCGTGAGGGCGAGACCGTCCGGCTCCAGGACCTGCTCGACGAGGCGATCGACCGGGCGTCCGCCGTCGTGCGCGAGAAGGCCAAGGACCTCACCGAGGACGAGATCGCCGAGCGCGCCGCGCAGGTCGGCATCGGCGCGGTGAAGTACGCGGACCTGTCCACGTCGGCCGCCCGCGACTACAAGTTCGACCTGGACCAGATGGTGTCGCTGACCGGCGACACCAGCGTGTACATCCAGTACGCGCACGCCCGGTCCCGCTCGATCAAGCGCAAGGCGGGCGAGCTGAGCCCCCGGCCCCACCCGGAGCTGGAGCTGGCCCCGGCCGAGCGCGCGCTGGGTCTGCACCTGGACGAGTTCGGCGAGGTCGTCTCCGAGGTGGCCGCCGCGTACGAGCCGCACAAGCTGGCCGCGTACCTCTACCAGCTGTCGTCGCTGTTCACGACCTTCTACGACCAGTGCCCGGTGCTCAAGGCCGAGGTCCCCGGAGATGTGGCCGAGAACCGCCTCTTCCTCTCGGACCTCACCGCCCGCACCCTGCACCGGGGCATGGCGCTGCTCGGCATCCGGACCCCCGAGCGCCTCTGATCCCCACGGGCCGCCCGTACGGCGGACGGCCCGGATCATCCGCCCGTACGCGCACGGCCCGGTGCGGCGACCGCAGTCACGCGGTCACCGCACCGGGCCGTTCCGTTTCCGCGCCCGCTTCCCGCGACTACTCGATGGGGATCACGGGGGGCTTCCACTGGGCCGACTCGTACCAGTAGATGTACATCGGCCGGGTCTTGATGCTGCTGGTGCGGAACGGCTTCCCGTTGTCGTCGATGCGCAGCGTCCCCTTGCGGCCCCCGCTGCTCCACTCCAGCTCCAGGTACCAGCTGACGTCGTGCCCCTCGACGTGCGCGTCCAGGTCGAACACCTCCACGTCGGTGGAGGACACCCGGAACGGGAAGTCCTTCGGCGGCACCGGCTCGTCGTTCTTCTGCCCCGCCACCGGGGTGAGCGTCGGCCGGTTGTCGTCGAGGTCGATGTCGAACGTCTGCGGCGTGACCCCGCTCCCGCAGCCCTCCCCCATCGAGTACGCCGACCACGGCAGCGGCGCCTTCCGGGACAGCGTCCGCACATGCATCCTGCTCAGCACGACGGCCTGATCGGACTTCCCCTGCACGGTGATCTCCAGCTTCATGCGCCCGCCGTCCACCCCGCCCAGCGCCCGTGCCCAGCTGCGGCGTTCCTGCGACGTGGGCGGCGGCGGGGGAACGTCGTCGGGGGCCTGGTCCAGCACGTAGAACTGGTCGCAGGGGTCTTCCCAGTTGTACGAGCTGATGGTGGCGGTCAACGGCACGCCACCGCTCGCCTCCCCGCCGCGGCCCGGCGAGGCGGTCGAGGCTCCGGGCGCCGCCGGGGAGGACGCGCCCGCCCGGTCCGAGGGGGAGGGGCTGCCCGACTTCTTCGGCCGGTCCGGTGAGGGGGAAGCGGTCCCGCCGTCGGTCAGCTCGGGCTCGTCCGCGTCCTTGGCCTGCACGGAGGGGGCGTTGCTGAACTCGTCGGAGCGGTCGGCGGTCAGTTTGCTCACCACGATCGAGGTGGGCACGGTCAGCGCGACGACGGCGGCAGCGGCGAGCAGCACCCTCGACCGCCGGGAAGCCAGGAACCCCTTCCGGCGCGGCGGTACGGGCTCCGCACCGACGACCGCCGGCTCGGGCTCGGGATCGGAGACAGGTTCGGACTTGGGCTCGGGCTCGGGGTCCGGCGCAGATGCCGGTTCCGGCGCCGCCTCGGCAGCCGGCTCGGGTGCGGGCACCGGCTCCGTGGCCGCCGGGCGGCGCCGCGCCGCGTCCGCCAGGATCCACCGCCGGTGCAACTCCACCAGCTCGTCCGGCGCCGCCCCGCACAGCCGCGCCAGCCGCTCCACCGGGGCGTACTCGTTGGGCACGGCATCACCGTTGCAGTACCGGTGCAGCGTGGACGTGCTGACGTGGAGTCTGCCCGCCAGAACCCCATAGCTGCGTCCCGAACGGTCCTTCAGCTCCTTCAACAGAGCCGCGAACTCCCTGGCCTCCGGCGTCGCCACTGCGGCGTTCCCCCCTCTGGTCCGTCCCAGAACACCGTTCCAGGGACGTGGAATCTGCCCAGGTCACAGTACGCGCAGGCATTCCAGCATCCCCAATAGGTCGTTCGGCGTTGCGGCCGGAATCCGCCGCCCCGCAACCTGTGACCACACCGCAGCGACCACACCGGGACGGCGCAGTGAAAACCCAGTTCCGCATCGATCCGATCGATCTCGTGGCCATCGGCGTGGTGATCGTTTCCACCGCGATCGTCCTGGCCCTGATCCACCGCTGACCACGCACCTCCGCACCACGCACATCACGTACCTCACGCACCTCCGCACATCCGTGCATCCGCACCGCAGACACCACAGACACCACGGGGAGTACCACCACCATGCGCAGCAACAGCCGCTTCCGCACCGCCGCCCTCGCCGCCACCGCGCTCCTGGCCGCCCTCTCGCTCACCGCGTGCAGTGACACCGACGGGGACGCCGGCAAGGCGGGCGCCGCGGCCCCGGCGGGCAGCACCGCCTCCTCCGGGACGGGCAAGGACGCCGAAGCGGCCGGCGCCACCGACCAGGACCCGAACGCGTCCGCCTCCTCCGGGAACGAGGGCGGGAACGCGGGTGGGGACAAGGCCGGGAACACCTCCGGGGCCAAGAACTCCACCGGCTCCGACACCGGCCGGAAGGGCGGCACCGGGAACACCGCAAGCACCGGCTCCCCCGTCACCTGCACCGGTGACAACACCAAGGTCACCATCAGCAAGGTGAGCCGCCCCATCAACCACCTGCTGCTCACCGCGACCAACACCGGCTCCCGCCCCTGCTACGCGTACAACGCCCCGGCGCTCCGCTTCGACGACGCCCAGGCCGTCTTCCCGGTCCTCCGGAGCAGCGTCCCGCAGGCCGTGGTCGCCCTGGAGCCGGGCCAGTCCGCCTACGCCGGCATCGGCCTGTTCGGCGAGTCCGACGGGAAGGACCTGTACGAGGGCACGGACCTCACGGTGTACTTCACCCCCAGGAGCAACTCGGGCTCCACGGGCTCCCCCGCCGAGCTGAAGCTCCCCGCCGGCACCCACTGGGGCGACAACGGTTTCGTCACCTACTGGCAGAGCGACATGGCCGTCGCCCTCACCTACTGAGCCCCTGCCACGGACGCCGCACGCGCGGCACGCGCAGCATCTGCCGCACCGATCGGGGCGGGGCACCGGCCGGGCCGGTGTCCCGCCCCGATCGATCAGGATTCGAGAAGCACCGGCCGCGGGACCGTGCCAGCATCATCGCCATGGACATCACCATTCACACCAGCTTCCTCCCGCACCTCGACCCGGACGCCTCCCTGGCCTTCTACCGCGACGTCCTCGGCTTCGAGGTCCGCAACGACGTCGGCCAGGGCAAGATGCGCTGGATCACGGTCGGCCCCGTCGACCAGCCCAGCACCTCCATCCTCCTGGCCCCGCCGGCCGCCGACCCGGGCATCACCGAGGACGAGCGCCGCACCATCGCCGAGATGATGGCCAAGGGCACCTACGGCTGGATCCTGCTCGCCACCCGGGACCTCGACGGCACCTTCGAGAAGGTGCAGGCCGGTGACACCGAGGTCGTCCAGGAGCCGACCGAGCAGCCGTACGGCATCCGCGACTGCGCCTTCCGCGACCCGGCGGGCAACCTGGTCCGCATCCAGGAAGTCCGCTGACCCGCCCGGCGGACAGAACCGACGAGAGGAGTTCCGACATGTGCCGCCCCGCATGGGGAAACGCCCGCGCCGAGGCGCAGCGCCTGAACGACCTCGTGCTCCTGCGCCGCGTCCGCGACCGGATCGACCGGGAGTACGCGCAGCCGCTGAACGTCGAGGCGCTCGCCCGCGGCGTGAACATGTCCGCCGGGCACCTCAGCCGCCAATTCCGGCTCGCCTACGGCGAATCGCCGTACTCGTACCTGATGACGCGGCGCATCGAGCGGGCGGCGGCGCTGCTGCGGCGCGGCGACCTCAGCGTCACCGAGGTCTGCTTCGAGGTCGGCTGCTCGTCGCTGGGCACCTTCAGCACCCGCTTCACCGAGCTCGTCGGCATGCCCCCCAGCACCTACCGGCGCCGTGCGCTGGACGGTGCGGCGGGGATGCCGCCGTGCGTGTCCAAACAGGTGACGCGACCGGTCAGGAATCAAGAAGCACCGGTCATCGAGGGGCACATAGCGTCATGACCATGAACTTCATCGAATCCGTGACCCTCGACGTGGCCGACCCCGAGGCCGCCGCCCGCTTCTGCTCCACCGCCTTCGGCCTGGACACCCCGATACGCCTGCGGGCCTCGCAGGAGCCCAGCACCGGCTTCCGCGGTTTCACGATGGCGCTCACGGTCTCCGGACCGTCCGCCGTCGAGAGCCTCGTCGCCACCGCCCTCGAAGCCGGTGCCACGGAACTGAAGCCCGTCACGAAGTCGTTCTGGGGCCACGGCGGTGTCGTACGGGCCCCGGACGGGACGATCTGGAAGGTCGCGACCTCGGCCAAGAAGGACACCGGCCCCACCACCCGCGAGATCGACGAGATCGTCATCCTGCTGGGAGTGGCGGACGTGGCCGCGAGCAAGCGGTTCTACGTCGGACAGGGCCTCGCCGTGGCGAAGAGCTTCGGCCGCGTGTACACGGAGTTCGCCTCCGGGGAGAGCCCCGTCAAGCTGGCCCTGTACCGGCGCCGCGCCCTCGCCAAGGACCTCGGCGTCTCCCCCGACGGCACCGGCTCGCACCGCGTCGCGCTCGTCGGCGGCACCGAGTCCTTCACCGACCCCGACGGGTTCGCCTGGGAGGCCGCGGTACCGGCCCCCACCGCGTGACCGCACCACCGCCGCCCGCCACCCCCCGCACCACACGACCCGGAGGAACCCGATGACGGACGCCGCACCACCGCGCGGACTCGACGAAAGACTGCGGGACACGCACGCACGGCTGGAGACCGACATCGATCTCTGGGTCTCGACGTCGGGTTCCGCGGGCGGTGCCCACCTCGTGCCCCTCTCGTTCCTCTGGACCGGGACGGCGTTCCTCGTCTCGACGCCCCGCGCCTCGGTCACCGGCCGCAACCTGCTGGCGGACGGCCGGGTACGGCTCGCCCTCGGCCCGACCCGCGACGTCGTCGTGGTCGACGGCACCGCCGAGCCGGTGGACCTCGCCGACCTCGCCCCGGGCACGGGCGACGCGTTCGAGGCCAAGACCGGTTTCGACCCGCGCGCGATCGACGAGCCCTACCAGTACTTCCTGATCCGGCCGCACCGCGTCCAGGCCTGGCGCGAGGCGAACGAACTCCGAGGACGCACCCTCATGCGCGACGGCCACTGGCTCGGCCGACCCCGCCCGACGCCGACGCCGGAGCGCGGCACCGCGAGGCCGTGAAAACCTCCCTGCGCGACCGGCGGAAGGGGCCCTAGCATCGCCCGCATGGCGATGTTCGTGCACCTGACCCCCTCGGCGAACGCGGCGCGCGTGCGCCGTTCCGGCATACGGGCCGAGAGCCACGGCCGCGCGCCGGCGCTGCCCCGGGGCATCTACTGCTTCCCCGTGCTCCCCTCGTACACCCTCACCCACCAGTGGCTGCGCGAACTGGCCAGGCGCGGCGGCCCGCGCGGGCTCGTCGCCGTGCACGTCCGGCTGCCGGACGACGAACCCGTCACCGTGGGCCGCTACCACCGCGAACCCCTGACCACCACGGCCGCCGACGCCGTGCGCCGGGTCGCCGACATGCCCGACCCCCGCGGATGGGAGGTGTTCGTCCCCCGCGCGGTCACCCGGCGCGAGGTGCACCGCATCCGCGCCGTCAGCCAGGTCACCGGCTGGCGGTACTTCCCCGGCTCGAACGGCAAGACGCCCTGCACCTGCTTCGGCTGCAAGGTGCGCGGCGAGTACGGGTCGCAGCGCCTGCGGCAGCGCCGGCCCCACCCGCTCGACGGCCCCGCCCCCGCGAGCGCGGTCCTCCTCCGGCAGATCGCCGCGGCGGGCACCCCCGGCGACCCCGAACAGCTCGTCCAGACCCTCCACTGGTTCGGCCTGCGCCGACGCGGACCGGCCGACCGACTGGCCCACCTCGCGGACCATCCGGCCCCGGAGGTGCGCAGGGCCCTCGCATGGGCCATCGGGAAATGGCCGTCCCGAGGCGTCCCGGAACTCCTCGACCGCCTCTCCCGGGACCCCGACGCGGGGGTCCGGGACGCCGTCGAATGGATCCTGACCGAGTGCCGGCCCTGACCGCCGTACCCCATGCCCGCCCGTACAGATTTTTTGTACGGGTCGTACGCGCGTGACGCGGGCGCGCGCGTGGAAGTTCGCCCGGTATGCAACCCGGAAAGCGGAAGCGCAAGAACACGTCGGCAATGAAGCTCGTGGGGAAACTGGTCGCCGTCTTCCGCAGGGCGGCCGGACTGACACAGGCTCAACTCGCCTCCATGGCAGGACACCAGGTGGAGACGATCGCCTCCATCGAGCAGGGCAGACGGGCGCTGCTGCCCGGTCTGGCCGCCGCGCTGGACGAACTCCTGAACACCAAGGGCGCGTTGGCGGAGGCCGTGGACAACCTGCCGGAGGTCGGTCTGATCCCGGTGTGGGCGGAGGAGTACCTGGCGCTGGAGGTTCGAGGCGTTGGCGCTGTCCTGGTACGACAACCAGGTCATGCCGGGCCTCCTCCAGACGGAGCACTACGCCCAGGCGGTGTTCCGCAACCGGATCCCGGCGTTCAGCGAGGAAGAGGTGGCGATCCGGACGAGGGTCCGTCTGAAGCGCCAGGAGATCCTGCGCCGCCCCTCGCCCCCGACCATCAGCTTCGTCGTCTGGGAGCCGGACCTGAGGCTCCAACTCACCGACGACGAAGGACATGTGGAGCAGCTGGAACACCTGCGGGCCTGCGCCGAACTCCCCGGCATCTGCCTCCAGGTCCTGCCCCTGAACCACCGGGCCCACGCGGGCCTCAACGGCCCCTTCACTCTGTTGGAGACGCCGGACTTTCAGCGCGTGGCCTATTCCGAGTCCCAGCGCGGCAGCCTGCTGGTCTCCGACCCCGACGGAATCAGCATCCTCACCCAGAAATATGCGATGCTGCGAGCCCAGGCCCTCACCCCCGAAGTCACGTTGGGCCTGCTGGACCGTCTGCTGGGAGAGCAATGAACACCGCACTTGAGTGGTTCAAATCCAGCTACAGCGGCAGCGAAGGCGGGCAGTGCCTGGAGGTCGGCTACGACTGGCAGAAGTCGAGCCACAGCGGCGACTTCGAAGATGCCTGCGTCGAGGTCGCCGCGCACACCGCCGCCGTCCACATCCGCGACTCCAAGAACCCCGACGGCCCCACCCTCACCATCGCCCCCACCACCTGGACGGCCTTCGCCGGATTCGCCGCCGACCGGCGCACCGTCTGAATCCACCGGAGGGACACCGACCGCCATGGCAGTCATCCACCGCACCACCCTGACGCCCACCAAACTGGAACTCCTCGCCACCTGGCTGCCCGAGCAGCCCTGGTACCGGGGCACGCCGGGGCAGCGGCCCGAGCTGGCCAGGACCGGCGGGTTCCGGCTGGACGACCCGGAGGGCGAGGTCGGGATCGAGTTCATGGCGGTCACCGACAGCTCGGGGGCCGAACCGGTCACGTACCAGGTGCCGTTCACCTACCGCGGCGCACCGCTCGCGGGTGCCGACGAGGCGCTCATCGGCACGTCCGAGCACGGGGTGCTGGGCCACCGCTGGGTGTACGACGGGACGCGCGACCCGGTCCTCGTCGCCCAGCTGTTCGCGCTGCTCGTCGGCAGGGCCGAGCCGCAGATGCAGAGCACGAGCGACACCCCCGACCCCTCCGTCACCGCCCGGTTCACCGGGCCGGATGTCAAGGCGGAGCTCTCGTCCACGACCGCCACCGACGACCCGAACGGCACGGACGTCCTGGTCACGACGGCATCCGACGGACGCCGGCTGAACCTTCGTATCAACCGGGTCCTCCGGCCCGGCCGGGAGACCGACGCGAAGGCGCTCGGCGACGTCACCGCGAACGCGCCGCTGCCGGACGGCACCACGGCGCGCGCCGCGTTCGTCGTCGTCCACGCCCGGCCGTGAACCGGGCCGTGGTGCCCGGCCGCTCGGGACCGGGCACCACGCCCGACGGCCGAACCTGGGGCCCCGCTCGTGCAGGAGACAGAACCTTCCGGCCGGAGAGGCCGTGAACTCGCCCTGCGAACAAGCCACGTTGCCCTAATTGATCCACGATTCAACGGATTCGGCACTGAACGTGGGCGCCCCGAGAAAGAGGTTCGACGGGGGGCGGCCGACGACGGCGACGTTCACGACCGTCATCCCGACCCGCCGACGCCCGCTCGACGTGTCCCGCCAGCGCAACCACTGCCCGGCCCCCAGACGGCGGGCGGGAGGGGCACCGGTCCGCCGGTTGCGGTCCGCGAAGACGCGCACGCCGTCGGCCTCCGGCGCGACCCTCAGCGGCGTTTCGCCCTCCAGCGGCCGGAGACCGTCGAACGTCCGGAAACGCGGAACGAACCCGTTCCGCTCGTCGCAGTCCACGCGGTGGACGAGGGGCCCGGACAACCCCTCGGGCAACAGGAACCCCTTCGGCACCCGGCTTCGGAGCCGGGCCCCCTCGCCGCCCCGGGACGCCACCGACCACCGCACAACGATCATCTGCACGACCACGCCGCCCGCATCCATACCGGCGAGCATGCCAGAACGGCAGCTCACGGAACTCGTCCACCGCCCCCCGGGCCTCCGGAACACCCCTCCTCGCCGGCACCTCACCGGCAACCTGTCGACGGCTGGACAAACCCACACCCTCCCGACAGTTCACCCACCCCGCACGCATTGGTCTTGACCAATATTTCAATCTGTGAAAAGCATGGGCAAAGCCGCCACGGAAAGCTCTACGACCACCTCCGCGGGAGAACCAGCCCCATGCGCATAACCGCAACCGCCGCAGCCGCCGCGCTCGGTGGAGCCCTCGTCCTCGGTCTGACCGTCGCCCCGGCCGCGCAGGCCGCACCGGCCGACTCGGCCGGATGTGCCACCGACGCCTTCGGAGTCGCCGGGAAGTACGGCGAGTTCGTCCTCGGTGACGACGTCCACACCCCCGACGCGGAGGGCGCGGTGGCCGTCGGCGGCAACGCCGACTTCCGCGGCGGCTTCAGCGTCGCCAACGAACTCTCCGCGGCGGAGGTCGACGCCCTGCCCGGCCGCGCCTCCCTCGTCGTCCGGGGCGACCTCCGCAACGACAAGTCCGTCACCGCGGTGATGAAGGGCAACGCGGCCGTCGGCGGCGAGATCCGCGACCGCGCCCTCGAAATGCACGCGGGCAGCGTCGGCAGGAACGCCGGACTCATCGACTTCGAGGCCGAGTTCGCCAAGCTCCGCGCCTACTCCACCGCCCTGGGCGACGAACCGGCCACGGACGGCACCCGGGTGACGCCGAGCGGCAACCGCCTCACCCTGGAGGGCTCCAACGCCTCCCGCAACATCTTCAAGGTGACGGCCGACCAGCTGGAGAAGGCCAAGGAGGTCTTCCTCAAGGTCCCCGCGGGCGCCACCGCGATCGTCAACGTCAGCGGCCGGGACTACGACATGGCCGAGGCCGGCACCACCGGCTTCTTCCTCTCCGGCGGCCAGGACTACGTACTGGACGACAAGCTCCAGAGCGCCTCCGGCGGCAAGGTCCGCGCCCGCCTCCTGTGGAACTTCCCCGAGGCCCGCACCGTCACCAAGCACAGCTCCGCCGCCTGGCCCGGCAGCGTCCTGGCCCCCGGCGCCCACCTGGAACTCGGCAGCGGCGCGCCGGTCAACGGCTCGGTCTGGGTCGCCTCGCTGCACGGCACCGGCGGCGCCGAGACCCACCACTTCCCCTTCAGCGGCTGCCTCCCCGAGACCGGCGAACCCACCCCCTCCACCACCCCGTCCACCCCCACCGGCACCCCCTCGGCCACGCCTCCCACCGGCACCGCCACGCCCACCGCACCCACCGTCCCGTCGGCGGGCGGCACCCCGTCCACGGACGCGTCCGGACCCGCCACGCCCACCACCCCCGCCCCCTCCGACAGCACCGCCCCCGGCAAGAAGGACGGCGACCTCGCCTCCACCGGCAGCAGCGGCACCATCCCGCTGGTCATCGGCACCGTCGTGGTGCTCGCCGCGGGCGCCGGCCTCGTCCTCGCCGCCCGCCGCCGCTCCAGGCGGGCCTGACGCCCGGGCCGCCCGGGACGGACCCGACACCGGCTCCGTCCCGGGCGGCCCCGGCCCCCGACGCCCCCGCCCGGCGGCCGGTTGTCAGTGGGCCCCCGTACGCTCACCGACATGGCGACGCTTCCCAACCCGCTCCCGTCCCTGGCCACGTCGGGGCTCCAACTCCCGCCCGGCTCACTGGTGGACACCACGATCGACGGCACCTGGCACGAACCGCTGCTCTGGTGCGCCGACGAGCCCGCGACCCACGGAGCGTGGCGCGCGCTGCGCACCGCCGGGCGGACGGTCGGACTGCTTCCCGTACTGATCGACGGCGGGAGACGCGACCAGTGGCCCGCCGAGTGGGACCTGACCCCGGACAGCACCTCCTACCCCGGTGACCACGACGCCGAGGAGGTGCTCGCCGGGTACTGGAACGACAACGCGCCCGAGGAGATCGACCCCGCCGAGGGCGACTGGCCCGGCCTGGCACCCGTCCCGGCCGCCGAGGGACAGGACGCCCCCGACGACCTGGCGGCCGCCATCGCCGAGGAGTGCGTCGGCCCGGAGGGCTGGTTCCCCGGCTCGCGGGCGGCGCTCGTCCCGGCCCGGCGCAGCGCGGACATACCGGCGGCCATCGGCTGGTCGGGCCCGCTCAACTTCGAGGAGGACACGGCCAGGCTCTGCGCCGTGCTCCGCTCCTGGGAGGACCGCTTCGGCATCCGGGTCGTGATGCTGGGCTTCGACACCCTGACCCTCTCGGTCTCCCGCCCGCCCACCACCCTCGCGGAGGCCCGCGCCGTCGCCGCCGAGCACTACGCGTTCTGCCCGGACAACATCGACCAGAGCCCGCCGCACGACCTGGCCGTCTACGCGGAGAAGCAGGTCCTCGGCCAGGAGATCTGGTCGTTCTGGTGGGACTGACCGCCCCCGCAGGACCGGCCGCCCCGGCGGAGTCGGCCGTTCCGGCAGGACTGAGTACGGCGACTCATGCGGCCGCCCCGGACACCGAGTTGACTCGTACGCATGCCCGAAGAAACGCGCCTGCCCGAGGACGTCACGGACGCCCGCCCGTCGCGCGTCTGGATCGCCGCGCTGGTCTCCACGGTCATGACGCTCCCGCTCGCGCTGCTCGCCCTGTTCTTCGGCGGGCTCTCCCCGATGGCCTGCGACTCCTGCTCGGAACCCGCCTCCGACCGGTTCGACGCGAGCTTCGGGCCCGCCTGGACTGTGCTGTGCTGCGGCCTGGTGCTGGCCCTGGCCGTACTGGTCGCGAGCTGGGTCCTCAGCTTCCGCAGGCCACCGGCCGGCCTCTTCCTCGCCGTGCTCGCACCCTGCACGGTGTTCGTCACGGGGATCGCGTTCGCGGCCCTGGTCGACTGGCCCTGACCGACGAGCCCGACCGACCGGAACGGAAAGCACCGGAATGAAGCGGACGACCGACGGACTCGACCGACTCGTCGAGGAGTTCCACGCCCTGCCCGCCACCAGCGACCGCAGACGCGCGATCGTCGCGGAACTGGACGGCGACGCCGATGCGGTGCCCTTCCTCGTCGCGGTCGTCGCCGACCCCGGGGAGTACGACCTCGCCCGCATCGAGGCCACCACGCTCCTGCGCCTGTGGCCCCCGTCCGACCCGGCCACCCGCCGCACGGCCGGCCGGGCCCTGCTGACCGCACTGCACGACCCGGAGGAGGACCTCGTCCGCCAGTACGCCGCCATGGCCCTCGGCCCCTACGCCGACGACCCGGCGGTCCACGAGGCCCTGACCACCGCGGCGGACACGGACGAGGACCCCCTCGTACGCGCCTCCGCCCGCAGCGCCCTCGCGGAACGGAACCGGAGTACCTGAGGCCCCGTACGAGAGCCCCGTACGAGAGCCCCGTACGAAAAAGCCCGTACGGCCCCGCTACCGGTCCGGTGTACTGGCGCGCACGACCGGCTCCGCGGGCAGCAGCAGCCCGCTCGACGGAGTGGCGGAGGGGTCCTCGACGGCGGTGATCAGCCGGTCGACGAGGGCCTGGGCGATGGCGGCCAGGGGCAGCCGCGCGCTGGTGAGGGCGGGCTGGAGCATCGTGCACAGTGGGATGTCGTTGAAGCCGGTGACAGCGATGTCATGGCCGACGGCCAGGCCCGCGGCCCGGACGGCCTGGTAGGCGGTCAGGGCGAGCCAGTCGCTCGCGCAGACCAGGGCGGTCGGCCGGTCGGATCCGCTGATCAGACGCTGCACGGCCTGGGAGAGCGCGACCGGGTCGTCCTCGGGGACGCCGACCTCGAAGGCCCCGTCGGGGGCGGCGGCCGCGGCCTGCAGGAAGCCGGCCCGGCGGTCGGCCAGCCAGGGCAGGGACGTGGCGGAGTTGAGGTAGCAGATCCGCCGGTGGCCCTGGGCGAGCAGCAGCTCCACCAGGGCGGCGGTGGCGGCGGTGGAGTCGATGTCCACCCAGTTCTGCGGACGGCCGGGGGCGGTCCGGCCGAAGGCGGCGAACGGGAAACCGGCCTCGGCGAGCACGTCGACGCGGGGGTCGTCGTGTATGACGTCGGAGAGGATGAACCCGTCGACCTGACGGGACGCGATCAGGTCGTTGAAGGACCTGGCGACCGCTCCGGCGCCCTGCTGGGGGTCGGAGCGGAACAGCAGGATGCGGTGGCCGACGTCGTCGGCGGCGGTCACCAGCGCCTGGAGGAAGCCGCCCATCAGGGGGTTGGGGTCGGCGGGGTTGTCGGCGGGGGCGGGGTAGCCGATGACCTTGCGGGTGCCGGTGCGCAGGCTGCGGGCGGACTGGTCGGGCCGGTAGCCGAGCTCCTCGATGGCGGCGGTGACCCGGGCAAGGGTCGCCTCGCGCAACCGGTGGGGGGCGTTGAGGGCGTTCGAGACGGTTTGTCGGGACACTCCGGCCGCACGCGCGACCTCCTCGATGGTCACCTGTCGAGCGGTCATCGTTCCTCTGCGGGCGGTCGGCGGCGGGTCGGGGGCGGGCGGGAGCCCGTCCCCGACCCGCGTTCCTCAGTGCTCGCGGGTCAGGGTGAGCAGGCCGCCTGTCGGTACGGTCACCGGGTTCACCCCGGCGACGAGGTCGAGCACGGTATCGGACAGGATCTCACCCCGGCAGTCCTGAATGCGGACGAGTGCTCTTTCCGGCCGGGCGGCGGACAGGATCACCGTGGGGTCGGGGTCCGCGTTGGCGACGAGCAGGGTCTGCGGACCGTCCTCGGCGTTCCGGTCCGGAAGGGCGACGGGCAGCGGCGCGTAGCGGGCGATCACGGTGGTGGCGCGGTCGTGCGCGCGGACCAGGGGGTAGCCCAGGTCCGGACGCGCGGGTTCCAGGGTGCCGAGCTGGAGGACGTCGACGTACCGGCGGGAGACGCCGAGCCAGAAGCGCAGGGTGGCGAGCTGGTCGGGGGTCTGGGCGGCGAGGTCGACGGAGATCTGCGGTACCGAGAACAGGGCGTTGACGAGGTGGACGGCGACGTCCTCGGGCCGCTCGTCGGCGTTCCACGTCATCATGTCGGCGTGGACGGCGAGCGGGCCGGCGGTGAGGCGGCAGTCGACGGTGCGCTGCCGGTTCTCGGCGGGACTGAGCGGACAGTCGGTGGCGCGGACCATGGTGGCGTACGGCCACAGCCCGGGGCTGACGTACGGCTGGCGGTGCTCGACGATCACGTCGGGCCGGGTGCGGCGCAGCCGGGCGTCGAGGTCGGCGAGCAGCCGACGCAGGCCCTCGTGGACGGTGGCGTGGTCGGCGCCGTCCGGGGCGGGCGGCGGGTCGGCGGCGGCGAAGTGGTCGATGAAGTCGAGTTTCAGGCCGTCCATGTCCCACTGTTCGACGGCGCGGGAGATCTTCTCGATCAGATGGGCGCGGACCTCGGGATGGCGGGGGTCGAGCACGGCCGCTTCCATCGTGGGCACCTCGCGCAGGATCATGCCCTTGAAGCGGTCCCAGGCGTCGTTGTGCCGGCCGATGAACGGCACCGCGTACCACAGGAGGTGGGCGAGGCCGGTGCGGTGGACCTCGGCGACGTGGCCCGCGAAGTCGGGGAAGGCCGCCGGGTTGGGCTCCCAGTCGCCGCAGTGGCCGTAGCCGCGGGTGCGGTCGGCGGTCTGCCAGCCGTCGTCGACGATGATGCTGTCGCAGCCGATGCCCGCGGCGAGGGCCGCCTGGCGTTCGACGACGGCGGTGTCGACGTTCTGGTGGAGGCTGTACCAGGTGGAGTAGGCGGGCATCCGGGCGGCGGGGGCGACACCGGGGTGGTCCAGGCCCTCGGCCCACCAGTCGGTGACCTCCCGCAGGGTGGCGGCGAAGTGACGGCCGCCGATGTCGATCCTCAGCCGCAGCGGCGGCCCGTCCGGGGTGAGGGTCTGCTCGACGGTGAAGGCGAACTCGTCGGTCTCCTCCACCACCCCGCCCTCGATGCGCACGGGGGCGAAGACCTCGGCCGCGGCGGCGGTGCACAGGGCGCGGTCGTCGGTGCCGACCAGGCTGACAACGGGGGCGCCCTTGGCGAGCGAGACGGTGCGGGGGGCGACCCAGGACGGCGGCAGCCAGCGGGAGGCGTCGGTGTTCGGGGTCCAGTAGGCGGTGGCCCCGAGGCAGGGGACCCGCCATTCGGCGCGGACGGTGGCCCCGGCCGCCGACCGGACCTCGACCAGGACCGCGCCGTCGCCGGCCGGGGTGACGGCGGTCTCCAGCCGGTCGCAGCCGAACCCGGTGAGGTGGACGTCGAGCGGTGCCCCGGTGGAGAGGGACAGGCCGGTGGCGAACTGCCGGTGGACGACGGTGCCGGGGGTTTCCCCGACCGGTGTGTTCGGGCGCCACACCGGGGCGTACGGCTGCGGACCGGCACCCGGCTCGGCGGACACGGATGCCGATGCGGACGCGGACGCGTTCTCGGTGGTCATGCTGTGGTCACTCCTTGGTGGCCCCGGCCAACAGGCCGGAGATGAACTGGCGTTGCAGGACGAGGAAGAGGGCCATCACGGGAATGGCGGCGATGCCCGCGGCGAGCAGGACCTGCGCGTAGTTGGTGGTCGACAGCCCCTGGAGGGTGGCGGTGGCCACGGGCAGCGTGTACATCTCGGGGCTGCGCAACGCGATCAGCGGCCAGACGAACTGGTTCCAGCTGCCGAGGAAGACGAACAGCGCGAGCGCCGCGATGATCGGCCGGTTGACCGGGATGACGATCCGCCACAGCACCCGCAGTTCGCCGGCGCCGTCGACGCGGGCCGCGTCGAGGAGTTCGTCGGGCATGGAGCGCAGGGCCTGCCGCATCAGGAAGATGCCGAACGGGGTGACCAGGCCGGGCAGGATGATGGACTGGTAGGAGTCGATCAGGCCCAGGTCCATCATCATCTGGAAGATCGGGATCAGCATCACCGTGTCGGGGATGACCAGGGTGCTGAGCAGCAGGACGAAGAACAGGTTGCGCCCGCGGAACTCGAACTTGGCGAAGGCGTATCCGGCCAGTACCGAGACGACGACGGCACCGAACGTCTGGACGCTCGACACCACCAGGGTGTTGAGCAGGACCCGGCCGAGCCCGATGGACTCCTCCAGTCCGCGGAGGTTCTCCAGGAAGTGGCCGCCGGGCAGCAGTTTCGGCGGCCAGGAGAACACGTCCTTGTCCGCCTGGGTCGCGGCCATGGCCAGCCAGTAAAACGGGCCGACGCAGAGCGCGAAGGCGCCCGCGAGCAGCAGCGTGAGCAGGGGACCTCGACGGGACTTCATCGGCGCTCTCCCATCAGGCGGACCTGCAGGATGCCGAGCACGGACACGATCAGCGCGAGGGCGTAGGCGATGGCCGACGCGTAGCCGAAGTCGAAGTACTTGAAGCCGTTGTTGTACAGGTACATGGTGACCGTCAGGGTGGCGTTGTCGGGGCCGCCGCCGGTGAGGACGTACGGCTCGTCGAAGAGCTGCAGGGTGCCGATGGTGGAGAGCACCACGGTGAGCAGCAGGATCGGCCGCAGCTGGGGCAGGGTGATGGAGAAGAAGCGGCGGATCGGCCCCGCCCCGTCGACCATCGCGGCCTCGTACAGCTCCTTGGGGATGCCCTGCAGGCCGGCGAGGTACATCACCGCGTTGTAGCCGGTGTAGTGCCAGGTGATGACGAGGACGACGCCCACGCGGGCCCAGCCGGGGCTGCCCAGCCAGTTCACCCGGTCGACGCCGAACAGGGAGAGGACCCAGTTCAGCAGCCCGGCGTCGCGGTTGAGGATCACGGAGAACATCACGCCCGCGGCGACCAGGCCGGTCAGCGAGGGGACGAAGACGCCCAGCCGCCAGAGCGGGCGCAGCCGGACCTTGGCGGAGTTGAGCGCGAGGGCGACGAGCAGGGCCAGGCACAGCATCAGCGGCACCTGGACGACCAGGATCAGCGCGGTGTTCTTCAGCGCGGTCCAGAACAGCGGATCGTTCAGCAGCCGCCGGTAGTTGGCGAGTCCGGCGAAGCTCCGGTCGGTACCGCTGCCGGTGGTGAGGCTGATCCACAGCGAGGAGACGATGGGATACGCCTTGAAGATCGCGAAGCCCAGGACCGCGGGCATGATCAGCAGGTACGGGACGGAGCCGCGGGTCAGCAGCGCGCGTCGGCGCGGGCGGACGCGGCCGGCGCGCGCTGGGGTGCCGCGGCCGGCCGGCTTCTCGGTGGCGGGAGCCCGTTCGGGCAGGACGGAGGACATGGTGGTCAGACCGCCAGCTGCCGACCGGTCTGCTGGGCGAGCCGTTCGGCGGCGTCCCTGAGAGCACTGACCGGGTCGGCGCCCTTGACCAGCACCTGGCTCTGGGCGTCGCCGGCGAGCTTGAGGGCACGGGTGTAGTCGCCGGTGAAGTTGGTGGCCTCGGAGCCGGAGGAGAGCGTCTCGACGAAGGTCTTCAGCACCTTCTGGCCGCCGTAGTAGGGGTGGGGCGCGCTGAACATCGGGTCGTCGTACGCCGAGCCGAGGGCGGGGAAGACACCGCCGGACTTGAACATCCGGTTGATCTCGGCGGGCTCGGTGAGCGCGTACTCGACGAACCGCCAGGCGGCCTTGCGGCGCTTGCTCGACTCGGAGACGGCCAGGTAGGTGGAGTTGACGATGACGCTGCGGCCGCCCCCGGGAACGGCGGCGGGCGGCTGCATGACACGCCACTTCCCCTTCTGTTCGGGGAACTTGGTGGCCAGGTACTCGACGGCCCAGGCGGGGTCGGGGGAGGTGGCGAGCTTGCCCTGGCCCATCAGGCGCTTCCGGGTGCCCTGGCCCGCGGTGTCGGCGAGCAGACCGGCGTCGTTGAGCCGCTTGATGATGGTGAGGGCCTGGACGGCCTCCTTCGAGCCGAGCGTGATCCTGCCCTGCTGGTCGAAGTAGAAGGCGTCCTGGAGCTGCATCAGGTTCTGGAAGAAGTCCATGTCCGGCGTGGTGCCGGGCTTGTCGAGCCCGAGCAGCTGGGCGCCGGTGGCGGCACGGATCTTCGGCCCGGCGGCGATCAGGTCGTCCCAGCTGCCGATGGTCTCGGGATCGACGCCGGCCTTCTCGAAGTAGTCCTTCCGGTAGAACAGGCCGAGCGGGTTGACCTCCCACGGGAGGGCGTGGGCGGCCTTGTCCTCGCCTATGACGGTCGGCCACAGCCCCTGGGCGAACTCGCTCCGGTACCGGTCGGCCCCGAACCGGGACAGGTTGGTGAGCCCGTCGGGGAACTTCTCCAGGTAGCCGGGCAGGTAGTCGACGCCGATGTGCAGTACGTCGGCGAGGCCCTTGCCGCCCGACGCGAGGCCGACTGTGATCTTGTCCCAGATGGCCGGGTTGCCGACGTCCTGGATGTCCACCGTGATGCCGGGGTTGTCCCGCTCGAAGGAGGGGACGACACCGCGCAGGGCGTCGGCCGCGGTGGTCCAGCTCCAGACCGTGATCCGGCCCTTGTCCCCGTCGGCGCCGCTGTCGCCGCCCGAGCCGTTGTCGCCGCAGGCGGTCAGGCCGAGTCCGGCGGCGGAGGCGGTGGCGAGCTGGAGCAGTCTGCGGCGGCTCAGTTGGTGGGACATGTCGGCTCCTGGGCGTAGTGGGTGGTGGGGTGGGTGAGGGTGCGCAACGCCTCGGCGAGGAGGTCCGCCGCGGCGTCCGGGGTGGAGGTGTGGGGGGACAGCCGGATCCACTCGTCGCGGCGGGTGGTGATCAGGCCTGCCGCTTCGAGGGTCCGGTGGACGGTGACGGGGTCGTGGCCGGGCAGGCGGAAGGTGCCGATGCCGGCGCGTTCGTGGGGGCCGAGGCCGTCCAGCAGGACCTCTGCCCCGGCCTGCCGCGCCCGGTCGAGCAGGTGGGCGAGGGTGGCGCGGATACGGGCCCCGCCGACAACCGGGCCACCCCGGTCGAGCAGGGCGTCGATGGCGGCGCCGAGGGCGGCGGCGGCCGGGAAGTCCGGGTTGGTGGCGAGGTGGGCGGCGGCCCCGGGCAGCGGCTCCGCCGGGTGCCGGAGGGCGAAGGGCTCCGCGACGCCCGCCCAGCCGCCGAGCCCGGGGGCCAGCCGCTCGGCGCACCGGTCGCGGATCAGCAGCAGCGCGGCCCCCCAGCCGGCCCGCAGCCACTTCTGCCCGCCGCTGACGAGGACGTCGGCGGCGTCCGTTTCGAGCGGGACGGCGCCCAGGCCCTGGATGGCGTCGACGATCAGCAGCCGGTCGGGGCCGAGGATCTCCTTGAGCTCGGCGAGCGGCGCCAGATGGCCGGTGAGCGAGTCCACGGCGCTGACGGCGAGGGCGGTGACTTCGGGGGTGAGGTGGCGGCGCAGCAGGTCGGAGGTGATGTGCCGCTGCCCGTCCGGTTCGACGAGGCGGACCGCGGGGCCGCCGCGGGTGGCGAAGCGCAGCCAGGGATAGAGGTTGGCTGGGAACTCGTCGCGGGGCACCAGGAGCGTGCCGGGGCCGTTCAGCGCGGCGGCCACGGTGAACAGACCGTTGCTGGTGGACGGGGCGAGGGCGATCTCGTGCCGCCGGGCGCAGAGCAGCCGGGCCGCCGAGGTCTGGGCGGCGTCACTGAGGTCGAACAGCCGGTCGAGGTCGGCGGGGTCCACGCGGACGGCGAGCTCGGTCGTCGCGGCCAGCGCCGCGGTGGCCGGGCGGGAGAGCGGTCCGACTCTCGCGTAGTCGAGGTAGCCCGCAGCCGGCCCCTGGAAGGAACCCGGGCCGGAGGTGTCGGGACCGGACGCAGCGCTAATTTGATCGTTCAAAATAATGCCCTCACGGCCCTTACTTCATGAACATCGTGGGATTTGAAGGTTCACATTAGGGAGACGGAACCACCTCGGCAAGAGGTTCGCCACGACGGTTTTCCGACGGACCGGCCCCCGGGCCGTCAGCCCTCCGCCCCACCCCTCACCGCCTCACCGGCCCGTTGCCCCACCAGGTCCCCGAACCACCGGGTCCCCGGACCACCGCCCCGGACTCACCACAGAACTCACCACGGACTCACCACAAACGCGGCCGGGGGCCGCCATGGCACTTTTGTGCCACGACGACCCCCGGAAGGTCCGTCCCACTGCCTCTTCGGCCCGGCCGGGCCGGACCTGCGACTACCCGGTTCCGAAGTCCGGACCCGGCTCGACCCGGCTCGGCTCAGCGCCGCGCCAGCCGCTGCGCGACCTCCGTCGCCCAGTACGTCAGGATCATCTGCGCGCCCGCACGCCGGATGCCCGTCAGGCTCTCCATGATCGCCGCGTCCCGGTCGATCCAGCCCTTCTCGGCGGCGGCCTCGATCATCGAGTACTCGCCGCTGATCTGGTACGCCGCGACCGGCACGTCCACCGACTCGGCGACCTTCGCCAGGACGTCGAGGTACGGACCGGCCGGCTTGACCATGACCATGTCGGCGCCCTCCTCCAGGTCGAGCGCCAGCTCCCGCATCGATTCACGGGCGTTCGCCGGGTCCTGCTGGTACGTCTTGCGGTCGCCCCGGAGCGAGGAACCCACGGCCTCGCGGAACGGCCCGTAGAACGCCGAGGAGTACTTCACGGTGTACGCGAGGATCGACACGTCCTCGTGGCCCGTCTGGTCCAACGCGTCCCGGATGACCCCGACCTGACCGTCCATCATCCCGCTCGGGCCCACCACGTGGGCACCCGCGTCGGCCTGGACCTGGGCCATCTCCGCGTACCGCTCCAGCGTCGCGTCGTTGTCGACCCGGCCGTCCTCGGTCAGCACACCGCAGTGGCCGTGGTCGGTGTACTCGTCCAGGCACAGGTCCGACATGATGACGAGGTCGTCGCCGACCTCCTCGCGCACCGCCCGCAGCGCCACCTGGAGGATGCCGTCCGGGTCCGTGCCCGCCGTGCCCCGGCCGTCCTTCTTCTCGTCCTCGGGAACACCGAACAGCATGATCCCGGAAACCCCCGCCGACACCGCGTCCACCGCGGCCTTTCGCAGGGTGTCCAGGGTGTGCTGCTGCACGCCGGGCATGGCCGAGATCGCGACCGGGGCGTCGACGCCCTCGCGCACGAACGCGGGCAGGATCAGGTTCGCCGCGTCGAGCCGTGTCTCGGCGACCATCCGACGCATCGTCGGGGTCGTCCGCAGCCGCCGGGGGCGGGAGCCGGGGAAGTTTCCGTACACAGTCATGCTTCGAGACTAGACCCGTACACATCACCGTCTTACCGACACCAGCGCCGGGAAAACCCCGCCCTGCGGCCCCGGACCGGCCCGGCCGACGCCCGGAACCGGCGCCGCGCCGCACCCCGCGCCGCACCCCGCGCCGGCCGCCGCACGGAGCTGCCCGCACGGAACCCGCCGGACACGGCCGAGGGGCCCGGCCGCCGAAGCGACCGGGCCCCTCGCACACCTCGACCGGACGGATCAGGTCGTCGTACGACGCCGCCGCGCCCCCGGACGCCGCTCGCTCGGCCGCGTCACCGGGTCACCGGCCTCCTTCGCCGCGTCCCGGCGCCGCGCGCCGAACTCGGCCAGCGCCTCGGCCAGCTTGTGCACCGAAGGCTCCGGCGACAGGACGTCGACCCGCAGCCCGTGCTCCTCCGCGGTCTTCGCGGTCGCCGGGCCGATGCACGCGATGACCGTCACGTTGTGCGGCTTGCCCGCGATGCCGACCAGGTTCCGCACGGTGGACGACGAGGTGAACAGCACCGCGTCGAACCCGCCGCCCTTGATCGCCTCGCGCGTCTCGGCCGGCGGCGGCGAGGCGCGGACCGTGCGGTACGCGGTGACGTCGTCGACCTCCCAGCCCAGCTCGATCAGCCCCGCCACCAGCGTCTCGGTGGCGATGTCGGCACGCGGCAGGAACACCCGGTCGATCGGGTCGAAGACCGGGTCGTACGGCGGCCAGTCCTCCAGCAGACCGGCGGCCGACTGCTCGCCGGAGGGCACCAGGTCCGGCTTCACACCGAAGTCGACCAGCGCGGCCGCGGTCTGCTCGCCGACCGCGGCGACCTTGATCCCGGCGAAGGCACGGGCGTCGAGCCCGTACTCCTCGAACTTCTCCCGGACCGCCTTCACGGCATTGACACTGGTGAAGGCGATCCACTCGTAGCGGCCCGTGACCAGGCCCTTGACCGCGCGCTCCATCTGCTGGGGCGTACGGGGCGGCTCGACGGCGATCGTCGGCACCTCGTGCGGCACGGCGCCGTAGGAACGGAGCTGGTCGGAGAGGGACGCCGCCTGCTCCTTCGTGCGCGGGACGAGCACCTTCCAGCCGAACAGCGGCTTGGACTCGAACCACGCGAGCTGGTCGCGCTGGGCGGCGGAGCTGCGCTCACCGACCACGGCTATGACGGGCTGGTGCCCCTCCGGCGACGGGAGGACCTTCGCCTGCTTCAGCACCTGGGCGATCGTCCCGAGGGTCGCCGTCCAGGTGCGCTGCCGGGTCGTCGTGCCGGCCACCGTCACCGTCAGCGGGGTGTCGGGCTTGCGGCCCGCCGCGACCAGCTCACCGGCGGCCGCGGCCACCGAGTCGAGCGTCGTCGAGACCACGGCCGTCGCGTCGCTCGCGCCGACCTCGCTCCAGCAGCGGTCGGAGGCGGTACGGGCGTCCACGAACCGGACGTCCGCGCCCTGCTCGTCCCGCAGCGGCACACCGGCGTACGCGGGCACGCCCACAGCGCTCGCGACCCCCGGCACCACCTCGAAGGGAACCCCGGCCGCGGCACAGGCGAGCATCTCGGCACCGGCGTTCCCGTCCAGCCCCGGGTCGCCCAGGACCGCACGGACGACCCGCCTGCCGCCCTTCGCTGCCTCCATGACAAGATTGGCCGCATCCCTGAGAACGGGGACACCGGCGGCTGCTGACTGCGCGTCAACAACCGTCAGCTCAGGGGTGCTCACTCCTGCCCGCGCATGGCAGCGAACAACGCCGAGAACGTCCGGCTCGGCGACAAGGACGTCCGCGCTCGCAAGCGCCTCGACGGCGCGCAGGGTCAGCAGCCCCGGGTCGCCGGGACCGGCGCCGAGGAAGGTGACGTGCCCTTGGGCGGACAGGGCCGGAAAGTCGGTTGCGGCGGGGCCGGTGGGGCTCAAAGTGCTCGCTCCCCCATAAGACCGGCCGCCCCCTTGGCGAGCATCTCGGCCGCGAGCTCGCGACCGAGGGCCGCCGCGTCGTCCTGCGACGTGGGAACGGGACCGGTGGTGGACATCTGCACCAGCGAGGAACCGTCGGGAGCCCCGACGACACCGCGCAGGCGCAGTTCGTTGACAGCCTGTCCGTCGACCAGGAGGTCGGCCAGCGCACCCACAGGTGCGGAGCAACCGGCCTCCAGGGCGGCGAGCAGGGCACGCTCGGCGGTCACGGCGGCCCGGGTGTACGGGTCGTCGAGCTCGGCGAGCGCTGCGGCGAGGTCGGCGCTGGTCGCAGCGCACTCGATCGCCAGTGCTCCCTGGCCGGGAGCGGGCAGGACGGTGTCGACCGACAGGAAGTCGGTGGCCTCACCGCTCCGGCCGAGGCGGCTGAGCCCGGCCGCGGCGAGTACCACCGCGTCCAGCTCACCGCTCCGGACGAATCCGATACGCGTGTCGACGTTCCCCCGGATCGGCACGGTCTCGATGTCGAGGCCGTGGCTGCGCGCGTACGCGTTCAGCTGCGCCATGCGGCGCGGCGAGCCGGTGCCGATGCGGGCCCCGGCCGGCAGCTGCTCGAAGGTCAGCCCGTCCCGCGCCACCAGCACGTCGCGCGGGTCCTCGCGCACCGGCACCGCGGCCAGCACGAGGCCCTCGGGCTGGGCGGTCGGCAGGTCCTTGAGCGAGTGGACGGCGAAGTCCACCTCGCCGCGCAGCAGCGCGTCGCGCAGCGCCGCGACGAACACACCGGTGCCGCCAATCTGCGCGAGGTGCTCCCGGGAGATGTCGCCGTACGTGGTGACCTCGACGAGCTCGACGGCGCGCCCGGTCACCTCACTGACCGCCTCGGCCACCATGCCGGACTGCGCCATGGCGAGCTTGCTGCGCCGGGTGCCCAGCCGCAGCGGCTTGTCGGCCCCCGTGACCGGGGATGAGTTGTCGGTCATGACCGCCCTCGATTCGGGTCGTTCAGGTCTGCCCGGGAGACGGCTGCGACCGTCTGCGGGTCGAGGTCGAAGAGTTCCCGCAGCGCGTCCGCGTACCCGGCGCCGCCGGGCTCGCTGGCGAGCTGCTTGACGCGCACGGTGGGCGCGTGCAGGAGCTTGTCGACGACGCGGCGCACGGTCTGCGTGATCTCCGCGCGCTGCTTCTCGTCGAGATCGGGGAGGCGTCCGTCGAGCCGCGCGATCTCGCCCGCGACCACTCCGGCGGCCATCGTGCGCAGCGCGACGACGGTCGGGGTGATGTGGGCGGCGCGCTGGGCGGCGCCGAAGGCGGCGACCTCGTCGGAGACGATGGTGCGCACCTGGTCCACGTCGGCGGCCATCGGGGCGTCCGCCGAGGCCTCCGCGAGCGATTCGATGTCGACGAGGCGCACCCCGTCGAGCCGGGCGGCCGCGCCGTCGATGTCCCGCGGCATGGCGAGGTCGAGCAGCGCCAGGCGCGCGGGGCCGGTGCCCTGGGCGGGCACGGTGGCCCGGCGGACGGCCCGGCGCACCGTGCCGGAGCTGCCGTTCTCCACCCAGGCGGCATGCCGGTCCACGTCGTCGGGCACGGGGGCCGCGGCCGGTGCCGGTACGACGGCGGGGGTCTCGTCGGCGTCCTCGACGGCCAGGCCGAGCGCCCCGGCGACGGCCTCGGCGGTCAGCACGAGCCCGGTCGCACCGGTGCACGAGACGACGATGTCGGCACGTGTCAGTTCCCCGGAGACCTCGGCCATCTCCACGGCGCGGGCGGTCACGCCCGTGCCGCCGGGCTGGCCCAGGATCTCGACGAGCCGGTCGGCGCGGGCCCGGGTGCGGTTGGCGACGGCGATCTCGGCGACGCCGGTACGGGCCAGGGTGGCGGCGGCGAGCGAGGACATCGAGCCCGCGCCGATCACCAGGGCGCGCTTGCCCCGGGCCCAGTCGGCGACGTCCGCGCCGGCCGCGAGCTGTTCGAGGCCGAAGGTGACCAGCGACTGCCCGGCCCGGTCGATCCCGGTCTCGCTGTGGGCGCGCTTGCCGACCCGCAGGGCCTGCTGGAACAGGTCGTTCAGCAGCCGGCCCGCGGTGTGCAGCTCCTGCCCCAGCGCCAGCGCGTCCTTGATCTGGCCGAGGATCTGGCCCTCGCCGACGACCATCGAGTCCAGCCCGCACGCCACCGAGAAGAGGTGGTGGACGGCCCGGTCCTCGTAGTGCACATAGAGATACGGAGTGAGCTCGTCCAGGCCGACCCCGCTGTGCTGGGCGAGCAGCGTGGACAGCTCGGCGACGCCCGCGTGGAACTTGTCCACGTCGGCGTACAGCTCGATGCGGTTGCAGGTGGCCAGGACGGTGGCCTCGACCGCGGGTTCGGCGGCGAGGGTGTCCTGGAGCAGCTTGGCCCGGGTGTCGGCGGCCAGCGAGGCCCGCTCCAGCACGGAGACCGGGGCGCTGCGGTGGCTCAGTCCCACGACGAGAAGGCTCATGCCGGCATCACGGCGGGCATGTCCCCGTCAGGTCCCTTGCGGCTTCCGGCGACCGGACGCACCGGCGCTCCGGCCGGGTCCTGGACACCGCCCTCGGTGTCCTCGCCGGCCTTGCGCTGCTCGTGGAAGGCGAGGATCTGGAGCTCGATCGAGAGGTCGACCTTGCGCACGTCGACGCCGTCGGGCACGGAGAGCACCGTCGGCGCGAAGTTGAGGATGGAGGTGACGCCCGCGGCGACGAGCCGGTCGCAGACCTGCTGCGCGGCACCGGCCGGGGTGGAGATGACACCGATCGAGACGCCGTTGTCGCGGACGATCTGCTCCAGCTCGTCCGCGTGCTGGACGGGGATGCCGGCGACGGGCGTCCCCGCCATCGCCGGATCGGCGTCGATCAGCGCCGCGACCCGGAAACCGCGGGAGGCGAAACCGCCGTAGTTGGCGAGCGCGGCACCGAGGTTCCCGATGCCGACGATGACGACCGGCCAGTCCTGGGTGAGCCCGAGTTCGCGGGAGATCTGGTACACGAGATACTCGACGTCGTAGCCGACGCCGCGCGTCCCGTACGAACCGAGGTAGCTGAAGTCCTTGCGCAGTTTGGCGGAGTTGACCCCCGCGGCGGCGGCGAGCTCCTCGGACGAGACCGTGGGGACCGAGCGCTCGGAGAGCGCGGTCAACGCGCGCAGATACAGCGGAAGCCGGGCGACGGTGGCCTCGGGAATTCCTCGGCTACGGGTCGCCGGTCGGTGAGTTCGGCCAGTTGCCACGGTGCTCCTGCGGGATGAGCGGGGCTGCAGGCGGCCGTAGTTCCCAAGACCGCCCCGTCGAATGCAGGCTATGTCTTTGTGAACGCGTGCACAAAGATAGTGTCCGTTTTGTCCGGTCAAAGTGACCGGGGTCACGCACATCCGTCGCGTGATCCCGGAACCGACGATCGCATCAGCCCGTTGCGGGCCCGAAGGGGGCAAAGCGGCACACACTCCTCACAACCACTCCCCCGAGAGCACTCAAAACGCCCATGATGGTAACCGGCTTCGCTCAGGAAAGCAGTGCCCCGCGCAGCCTCGCCGGGTCCACCCGCCAGAACGTGTGCTGCTCGCCGTCGACGAGCACGACCGGGATCTGCTCCCAGTACGCCCGGTGCAGCTCCTCGTCCTGGGTGATGTCCTTCTCCTCCCAGGACGCACCCGTCTCCTCGCACACCTCGCGCACCACCCGCCTCGCGTCGTCACAGAGATGACACCCGGGCTTCCCCACCAGGGTCACCGTCCGCTGCTCGGGCTTCTTCTTCGTACGTCGCAACAAGGGGCTCATGCCTTCATTCTGCGCCGCCCCCGGACCCGCCCCGACGCCCCCGGTGTCACCCGGTCGCCGGACATGCGGCCAAGAGTTCACGCCGCGGCATCCCGGCAGGTCGGGAAGGGCCGAACCGACTGGTTATGCTCACCGCATGGCCGCTCCTGGATGGCTCACCCCCCGTAGGCGCCCCGCGACAGCACGGAGTGTGCTGGCCGGCGAGGCGGCAGCCGAGGCAGCACGGAAATCCACCCTCACCGACGACCGGTCCCCCGACGCCGAACAGGACACCGCCGCGAAGGCGAAGCCCGCGGAGGAGCCCTTCCCCGTCGCCGGCGACGACCGCGCCGCCGCCTTCTTCGACCTGGACAACACGGTGATGCAGGGCGCGGCGCTCTTCCACTTCGGCCGCGGCCTGTACAAGCGGAAGTTCTTCCAGCGCCGCGAGCTGACCCGGTTCGCCTGGCAGCAGGCGTGGTTCCGGCTGGCCGGCGTCGAGGACCCGGACCACATGCAGGACGCCCGCGACAGCGCCCTGTCCATCGTCAAGGGCCACCGCGTCTCCGAGCTGATGTCCATCGGCGAGGAGATCTACGACGAGTACATGGCCGACCGCATCTGGCCCGGCACCCGCGCCCTCGCCCAGGCCCACCTCGACGCCGGCCAGCGGGTCTGGCTGGTCACCGCCGCCCCGGTGGAGACCGCCACGATCATCGCCCGCCGACTCGGCCTGACCGGCGCGCTCGGCACGGTCGCCGAGTCCGTCGACGGCGTCTACACCGGCCGCCTGGTCGGCGAACCGCTGCACGGCCCCGCGAAGGCCGAGGCCGTACGCGCCCTGGCCGCCGCCGAGGACCTGGACCTGGCCCGCTGCGCGGCGTACAGCGACTCGCACAACGACATCCCGATGCTGTCCCTGGTCGGACACCCGTACGCGATCAACCCCGACGCCAAGCTCCGCAAGCACGCCCGCGCCCTCGACTGGCGCCTGCGGGACTACCGGACGGGCCGCAAGGCGGTCAAGGTCGGCATCCCCGCCGCGGCCGGCGTCGGCGCCCTCGCGGGCGGCACCGCCGCCGCGGTCGCCCTGCACCGCCGCCGCCGCTGACGCGCCCGCCCCCGGCCCCGGGCCACGCCCGGCCCCCGCGGCCGATCGGAACCTCTTACCCACCGACCGCTCCCGCCAGTCGGATTGCTCGCACACGGCCACAACCAGTCGCGCCCGAAAGCAGATACCGAAGTAATCCGATCAATAACCGGTCACGATGTGCTACTTAATGCGTCGTTTAGTTGCTACGGAAGCGACGTAATCGATGATTTGAGCAACTGGGTGTAGCACTGCCTGTACGAAGCGTTATTCTCCTCAGACGCATTCCGGAACCCCTCACTCACTACGACGAGTGAGGGTTTCGCACTGCACGTGATGGAAGCTCTGCCTCTGGGAGTCCCGTGTACCCACACGTCGGGGTTGACGCCTCGGGCCTGGCTACGCTGCGCGCAACGGTCGCCAACCGCCTGCGCGGCTTCGTCCCCACCGCGTACGCCGTCCCCGCATTCGCCACCCCTGCACCTGCCGGCCCCTGCTACGCCCTGGCCGAACGCGGTGCGGCGGTCGGAAGACGCGGCAGCCGCGGCGCGACGACCGCGTCCACCACCGTCCGCCGACCGACCGCCGACAGCGACAGCGCGCGCATGATGGACCTCGTCGAACGCGCGCAGGCCGGCGAGGCCGAGGCCTTCGGCCGCCTCTACGACCAGTACAGCGACACCGTCTACCGCTACATCTACTACCGCGTGGGAGGGAAGGCGACGGCCGAGGACCTCACCAGCGAGACCTTCCTGCGCGCCCTGCGCCGCATCTCCACGTTCACCTGGCAGGGCCGCGACTTCGGCGCCTGGCTCGTCACCATCGCCCGCAACCTGGTCGCCGACCACTTCAAGTCCAGCCGCTTCCGGCTGGAGGTGACCACCGGCGAGATGCTCGACGCCAACGAGGTCGAGCGCAGCCCCGAGGACTCCGTCCTGGAATCCCTCTCCAACGCCGCACTGCTGCAGGCCGTGCGCCGGCTCAACCCCCAGCAGCAGGAGTGCGTCACCCTGCGCTTCCTGCAGGGCCTCTCGGTCGCCGAGACCGCGCGGGTCATGGGCAAGAACGAGGGCGCGATCAAGACCCTGCAGTACCGCGCCGTCCGCACCCTGGCCCGGCTCCTCCCGGACGACGCCCGCTGACCCCGCACCCGCCGCCCCTCCCCCGGACACGCCCGCAATCCGCCCCTCGAACCCGCCCGCCGCGCCCCGTCCCGAACACGCTCGGCGACTCCTCCGTCACACACTGGTCCGATCATCCTTCGTGCGTAACCCAAGTGCCGCGCCCCTCGTTGTGCCGGTTGCAGGCCCCCTGTCGTCACTCCATGTCCGCCGACACTCACTCATTCGTGTGGAAGCGCTCAAGGTGTGCAACCTTCCGGATCCCCAGGGGGGTCGACCGTCATGACGAGAGGAGGTGCCGCCAGTGATCGCAAACGTTTCGGCACACCGGCGGGCGAACGCCTTCGCCCAGGCCCTGGAGGAGCAGTCGATCCCCGGGGCAACGGCCGAACAGCCCGATGAACCGGCCGAACAGGCCGACCACGGACCGCTGTTGGCCCTGGCGAACGGCCTCGGTGAGGTACCGCGGCCGGAATTGGACCCCGAGGTCAAAGTGGTGCAGCGAGCCCAGCTCGTCGCCGCCATGGAAGCCATGCTCACCGAGGGCGGCGCGTCCGCGGGCCCTACGGTGCCCGAACAGCGCACGAAGGGGGCCCACCGCGCCTCCCCGCTCCGGAAATTGCGTCCCCGTTCCCGCTGGACGAAGGGGCTCGCGGCAGGCGGACTCACCGTCGGTGTGGCGGCGGGAGCCTTCGGCGGAGTGGCCGCTGCCAGTTCCGACGCCCTCCCGGGTGACTCGCTGTACGGGCTCAAGCGCGGCATGGAAGACCTCCACCTCGGCATGGCCAGCGGCGACACCGACCGCGGCAAGGTCTACCTCGACCAGGCATCGACCCGGCTCAACGAGGCCCGCCGCCTGATGGAGCGCGCCCGCTCCGGCGACCTGGACCACGAACAGCTCGGCGAGATCAGGCGCACGCTCAACGGCATGACGCACGACGCCACCGAGGGCCACCGCCTGCTCAGCTCCGTCTACCGGCGCGACGGCGCCATCGGCCCGATCCAGGCCCTCGACTCCTTCTCCCGCTCGCACCGCGAGAGCTGGAGCAACCTGCGCGACCGGCTGCCCGTACAGCTCATGGACATCGGCGACGAGGTCAGCTCGGTCTTCGACGCCATGGACGAAGAGGTCGAACCACTGCAGTCGCTGCTGCCCCGCACCCCGGACGGCGACGACGCCCAGCACTCGGACACCACGGAACGCGGCACGGGCCCCTCCCGCACGGACGCCTCCACCGCCCCCTCCTCCCCGGATGCCTCCCGGGGCCGTACGGACGACAGCACCGCGCCCCACCCGTCCGGCTCGGGCAGCACCTCCTCCGACGGCCTGATCTCCGGTGGCACGGACGGCCTCTTCGGCACCCCGCCCCCGGGCGTCGACCCGTCCTCCGACGGACGGACCGACATCCCGCCCGCCCCGGACGTCACCCTGCCCCCGCTCCTCCCCGGCCTGCTCCCGGGCCTGGGGATCAACGGCGAGGACGCGCCCTAGCCGCCCCCTCCCGCTCGCGCAGAAACGCCACGTCGGCCGCCGGACGGCCCGAACCCGTCCGGCGGCCGACGCCGTCCTCGTACCCGCGGAAGCACCCCTCAGAAGAACACCGAACGCCGCTGCACCAGCAGCTTGTACAGCGTGTGCTGGATCTGCTCCCGCACCTGGTCCGTCAGGTTGAACATCAGCATCGGGTCCTCCGCCGCCTCCACCGGATACCCGCTCGTGGAGATCGGCTCCCCGAACTGGATCGTCCACTTCGTCGGCAGCGGCACCGCCCCGAGCGGCCCGAGCCAGGGGAACGTCGGCGTGATCGGGAAGTACGGGAATCCCAGCAGCCGCGCCAGGGTCTTCGAGTTGCCGATCATCGGGTAGATCTCCTCCGCCCCCACGATCGAGCACGGCACGATCGGCACCCCCGCCCGCAGCGCCGTCGAGACGAAACCGCCCCGCCCGAACCGCTGGAGCTTGTACCGCTCCCCGAAGGGCTTCCCGATGCCCTTGAACCCCTCCGGCATCACCCCGACGACCTCGCCCCGCCGCAGCAGCCGCTCCGCGTCCTCCGAACAGGCCAGCGTGTGCCCGGCCTTGCGGGCCAGCTCGTTCACCACCGGCAGCATGAAGACCAGATCGGCGGCGAGCAGCCGCAGGTGCCGGTCCGCCGGATGGTTGTCGTGCACCGCGACCTGGAGCATCAGCCCGTCGAGCGGCAACGTCCCCGAATGGTTGGCCACGATGAGCGCCCCGCCCTCGGACGGGATGTTCTCGATGCCCTTCACCTCGACCCGGAAGTACTTCTCGTACACCGGCCGGAGCAACGACATCAGGACCTGGTCGGTCAGCTCCTCGTCGTACCCGAACTCGTCGACGTCGTACTCGCCGGTGACCCGGCGCCGCAGGAACGCGAGCCCGCCGGCGAGCCGCCGCTCCCAGCCGCCGGGCCCCTCGTCCGGCGCGGGCCGCCCCGACCCCTCGGCCCCGGGCTCCTCCTGCGGCCGCGGGACGTCCTGCCGGCCCGGCAGGGCGCTCACGGGCGCGGTCCCCACCGCGGGGGCCGTCGCGGGCCCCTGGGCCCGGCCGACGCCCGCCGAGGACCGGCGCCGCGCGGCGCGCGACGGACCGCCCGCCCGCGAACGGTCGTCGTCGAACGGAATGACCTTGGCATCCGCCATCGTCGGTGCGCTCCTCTACCTGGCGCTGGGGGCCGGCACGGTGTCGTCGGCCCCGGTGGTCCCGGGGACATCGCCGTTCGTCCCGGCGAACGGCACGGCGGCCAGCGCGTCGACCGCCCTGCCCACCGTCCCCGGCGGCAGCAGGCCCGGACCCTGGCTGCGCGCGAACTCCGCGAACGTCTCCGCGGTGCTGAAGCGGGGATGGAAACCGAGCGTCTCGCGCATCTGGACGGTGGAGACCACCCGGCCGTGGGTGAGCAGCCGGATCTGCTCCGGCGAGAAGTCCGTCATGCCGACCGTGCGCAGCGCCTGGCCCACCCAGGTGACCGCGGGCAGCAGCAACGGCACCGTCGGCCGCCCCAGCCGCCGCGAGCACTGCGAGAGCAGCAGCACCCCGTCCCCGGCGATGTTGAACGTGCCGCTGTTCAGCGTCCCGCGCCCCGGCTCGCGCGAGGCGGTGCCCAGGACGTCCACCACGTCGTCCTCGTGCACGAACTGGAGCCTCGGGTCGTACCCGAACACCGTCGGCAGCACCGGCAGCGCGAGGTAGTCCGCGAGCGGCGAGTCCGCCTGCGGCCCCAGGATGTTCGCGAATCTGAGCACGCACACGGCGACGTCCGGCCGACGGCGCGCGAATCCGCGTACGTACCCCTCGACCTCCACCACGTCCTTGGCGAAGCCCCCGCTGGGCAGCGACTTGGGCGGGGTCGTCTCGGTGAAGACCGCCGGGTCGCGGGGCGCCGAGCCGTACACGTTCGTACTCGACTTGACCACCAGCCGACGCACGCCGGGCGATTTCTGGCAGGCCCCGAGCAACTGCATGGTGCCGATGACGTTGGTCTCCTTGACCGACGTCCGGCCGCCCGTGCCGACCGCCTTCGCCGAGACGTCCAGATGCACCACCGTGTCGACGGCGTACTCGGCGAGGACCCTGGCGATCGCGGGCTGGCGGATGTCCGCCGGTACGAAAACGGCGTCGCCCAGCGGATGCTCCGGTTCGACCGCGTCGACGGCGATCACCCGGTCCACTTCCGGATCACGCTGGATGCGCCGCACGAAGCGGCCCCCCAGCTGCCGGGCCGCTCCTGTGACCAGCACGACCTTCCCCAAGATCAGCGCCTTCCGTCCAAAGGTTTCCCTGGCCGTCACCGTAGCGGGTGGTGGTCGCCCCGTGATGCCCCCACGGCTGCCTTCTTCGGCTCCTGCCCGGCTTCTTGGTCCGAATGCAGCCGCCCACGACGCACCGCAGCCCTCCCGCCGAGGTGGCGGAAGGGCTGCGGAATCACGAACAGCGTTCGCTTACTTCTTGTTGCGACGCTGCACGCGCGTGCGCTTGAGCAGCTTGCGGTGCTTCTTCTTGGCCATCCGCTTGCGCCGCTTCTTGATAACAGAGCCCACGACTACCCTCGCTCACTTCTTCTTCACTGGTGCGGGGCGTCTGGGCCCACACGACCTACGTCGGCCTAGCCTACCCGCCAGCGCGTGAGGGGCGTAATCCGAGGTGAACCTCAGGCGGACTCCACCCCCACAAAGGACTCGCGGAGATACTCGTGAACCGCTTGCTCCGGAACCCGGAAGGACCTGCCCACCCGAATTGCCGGCAGATGACCGCTGTGCACCAAGCGGTACACGGTCATCTTCGACACTCTCATGACCGAGGCGACTTCCGCCACAGTCAGAAACTTGACCTCGTTGAGAGGCCTCTCGCTGCCAGCAGCCATGACCCACCTGTACCTTCCGCACGAGACGCGCACCGGCTTCCCCTCCGGTGACTCTTCGTCGTTGTGCGCTCACTCCCCAGATTAGGGGCGGGTGATGCGAGTGGGGAAGAGGAGAGCCGATCGGCCGCCTACTGTGACAGACACGCCCGATTGAGTACATAGCGCGTGAGCGGCCGGTAGTAGGCCGAGGGGACGGCGTCGTCGAGCGGCACCGCGACCGCGACCCGCCCCTCGGCCTCCCCGACGAACAGCGCGGGATCGTCCGTGTCCGCGAGCCCGATCGCCTCGATGCCCAGCTGACCTGCCCCGCAGACCCAGCCGTGGTCCCCGATCACCAGCTCCGGCAGCGGCCCGCCCCCCTCCGCCGCCACGTCCAGGACCACCCTGACCGGCAGCGGGGAATGCGTGTGTGCGCCGGTGTCACCACCGGGGAGCCGCACGCCGGGTTCGCGCACCATCGCGACTCCCCGTACGTAGTCGAGGCTGAACGTACGTACGCCGAACCGGGTCGTTATGTCGACACATCGCCCCTGCGCGGGAGTGAGTACGGAACACCCGGCCGCCGACATGGCGTCTGCCAGCGCTGCGTAGAAACCGAGCAGCCGGTGCGGATGACCGGTCCCGAAGAGCACCGGCGCCCGCCGGACCGCCGCATGCGCGAGCCGCTCCGCGAAGGCGTCCAGACCTGCCAGGGTCCGCTCCGGATCGATCACATCAGGACCCGATACATGCCCGGGATCGGACGAAACCCCGCACCTGTCGGCCATCAGACGAAGAAGTTCGTGCTCTTCCCATCCCCGACGGGGGTGGAGACCGAGCGTCACCCGCGGATCCCGGGCCGCGAAGAGCCGATAGCTCCGCAGGCTCTTCTCCCGCGAGGTGGCCACGGGCCCGGCCAGCCGGGCCGCCAGCAGATGCGCGCGCAGCGCTCCGGTGCTCAACACTCCACCGATGCTCCCCCAATCACCCGGACGGGGGGCCGGAAGTCCGCTCACGACCCACAGTTGGCGTAACCATTCCTCGCCATGCGACAGAACCGGCCGCACCCGACCGGTTCCGCCCCTTCTCAGGTCAGCAGCCCCCGCAGCGGGAACGCCGCCCGCCGCGTCGCCAGCACCGCCTGGTCCAGCCGGTCCGCGGGGTCGTACCCCTCCTCCCACGACTTCCAGGAAGGGGTGCGCCCGTCCGTCATCCGGCCCGGCCCCAACTGCCGGGTCCGGGCGTAGACCTCGTCCCGCCACGACGACGGAATCACCGTCTCCGGGTCCACCGGCGCGTGCGCGGCGATCCCCACCAGATGCGTCCAGGACCGCGGCACCACGTCGACCACCGCATAGCCGCCCCCGCCGAGCGCCAGCCAGCGCCCGTCCTGCGCGTACTCGTGGGCCAGGTCGTGACAGGCCGCCATCACCGCCCGCTGCGCGTCCAGCGACACCGCGAGATGGGCGAGCGGGTCCTCGAAGTGCGTGTCGGCCCCGTGCTGACTCACCACCACCTGCGGCCGGAAGTCCGCCAGCAGCTCCGGCACCACCGCGTGGAACGCCCGCAGCCACCCCGCGTCCCCGGTACCGGCCGGCAGCGCCACGTTGACCGCACTGCCCTCGCCCGCCCCGGAACCGGTCTCCTCCGGCCAGCCGGTCTGCGGGAACAGCGTCCGCGGGTGCTCGTGCAGCGAAACGGTCAGGACCCTCGGGTCCTCCCAGAACGCCGCCTGCACCCCGTCGCCGTGGTGCACGTCCACATCGACGTACGCGATCCGTTCGGCGCCCAGCTCCAGCATCCGCGCGATGGCGAGCGCCGCGTCGTTGTAGATGCAGAACCCGGCCGCACCGCCCGGCATCGCGTGGTGCAGCCCGCCCGTGAAGTTCACCGCGTGCGCGGTCTCCCCGCGCCACACCGCTTCGGCCGCCGCCACCGACTGCCCGGCGATCAGCGCCGACACCTCGTGCATCCCGGCGAACGCCGGATCGTCCACCGTGCCCAGCCCGTAGCGCTGATCGGCCCGCTTCGGATCCGCGGAAGCGGCCCGCACCGCGGCCACGTAGTCCTCGCGGTGCACGAGCCGCAGTGTGGAGTCCCCGGCCGCCTTGGCCGCCACTACGTCCACCGCCCCGTCGAGCCCGAGCGCCCGGACCAGCCCCATGGTCAGGGCGAGCCTGACGGGGTCCATCGGGTGGCTCTCCCCGAAGTCGTATCCCGTTACTGCGTCATCCCACATCAGCTGTGCGCGGCCGCTCATGCCCGCCACCGTATCGGGCGGGCTCCGACCCGAACGACTTGGCGTGCACGAGCATCGCGAGCACCAGCACCATCGGTACGAGCATGGCCCCCCGGTAGCTCCACGCGTCCCCGATCGCCCCCACCAGCGGCGATCCCACCAGGAACCCCACGTAGTTGAAGACGTTCAGCCGCGCGATCGCCGTGTCGCTCGCCCCGGGGAACATCCGCCCGGCGGCGGCGAACGTCTGCGGCACGATCACGCACAGCCCGAGCCCCAGCATGGTGAACCCGAGCATCCCGGTCCACGTCCCACGGGCCGCGGCCACCACACCGAAGCCCGCGGCGGCCAGCACGCTCCCGCCCCGCACCACGGCCACCGCCCCGAACCGCCGCACCCCGAAGTCCCCGACGGCCCGCCCCAGCAGCGTCGTCACCATGTAGACGTTGTACGGAACGGTCGACATCTGCTCCGAGCTGCCCAGCACGTCCTGGAGGTACTTGGCGCTCCAGTTGGAGACCGTCGAGTCCCCGATGTACGCGAAGCTCATCACCAGGCAGAGCGGCAGCAACAGCTTGAAGGAGACCGAGGCGCCCGCCCCCTTGCCCTGCTCCTGTCCCGCGCCCGTGCCCTTCTCCGCCGTACCGCCCTCGGTGTACCACCGGCTGCCGACGAACGCGGCGGGCAGCAGCACGACCACCGCCGGCAGGTACGAGACCAGCAGCGACAGGTCCCAGTGCGCCCCCGCCCAGGCCATGGACGCCCCGGCGATCCCCCCGAGGCTGTACGCGGCGTGGAACCCCAGCATGATCGAGCGCCCGTACGCCCGCTGGAGACTGACCCCCATCATGTTCATCGAGGCGTCCAGCGCCCCGACGGCGATCCCGAACACCCCCAGCGCCAGGGCCGCTTGCCACAGCGCGTTCCCGGCACCGGCGCCGAGGAGCGCGAGCATCACGACGGGCTGCGCCCACCTCAGCACGACCCCGGGCCGTACCCGTACGACCACCTTCTCGGTGACCACACTGCCCACTCCGGCCAGGACGGGTACCGCGGCAAGGAACGCGGGCAGCAGCCCGTCGGATATCCCGTACCGGTCCTGAATGGCGGGAATCCGTGTCACCAGCAGGGCGAAGGTGACCCCTTGCACGAAGAAACTCAACGTGAGGGAAGCCCGGCCGTGCCGCAAGCGAGCGTCTGTCATGGCCGCGAGCGTAAGGCCAGTTTCTACCCGTGGGTAGATGGATCAGGCGAGCAATTCCGGGAGTTGGCTCATGTCGGAGAAGTAGCCGGTCACACCGGTGAGCCGGTCCGCCGGCATCATCGACGTGAACCCGTACACGTCCATGCCCGCGGCCCTGGCCGCCTCCACTCCGAGCGGGCTGTCCTCGATGACGACGCACCGTTCGGGACGGGCCCCCATCCGCTCGGCGGCGTGCAGGAACAGGTCGGGGGCCGGCTTGCCCCGCCCCACGTCCTCCGAGCTGAAGATCCATTCCTCCTCGAACCACTGGTCGATCCCGGTCTTCCGGTGCGCGACCCTGATCCGCTCGTGGCTGCTGGAGGACGCGACGCAGTACGGAATCCCCTCGGCGACGAGCTTTGCCAGTACGTCCTCGACGCCCGGCACCGGCTCCAACTCCTGCTGGAACGCGGCGAAGATCCGCGAGTGGAGCGTCGTGTCGAAGTCCTCGGGCAGTTTCTCCCCGGTCCGTTCCTCGACGAGGTCGTGCACCCGGTGCACGGCCGCCCCCATGTAGTCGCGAAGGCTCTCCTGGTACGAAGTGAGGTGGCCGAGCTCCGTGAGGTACTCGGCCAGGATGGTGTTGGAGATCGGCTCGCTGTCCACGAGCACACCGTCGTTGTCGAAGATGACCAGTTCGTAGCGCATGGTCCGAGACTAGACGCCGGAACGCAGAAAAGCCCCGTGCCACAAGGGCACGGGGCTTTCCCGGAATGATTGTTCGGCGGCGTCCTACTCTCCCACAGGGTCCCCCCTGCAGTACCATCGGCGCTGAAAGGCTTAGCTTCCGGGTTCGGAATGTAACCGGGCGTTTCCCTAACGCAATGACCACCGAAACACTATGAAATTAACCAACAACCGGAGACAACACAGCCGTTCGTTATTTCAGAACAAACACAGTGGACGCGAGCAACTGAGGACAAGCCCTCGGCCTATTAGTACCAGTCAGCTCCACCCGTTACCGGGCTTCCACATCTGGCCTATCAAC